>JAMWZG010000399.1 GCA_024304855.1 Paracoccaceae bacterium | reverse complement strand
CAGCATCTCTTCCAGCTGCGCCAAGGCCCAGTCCGAGATGCACCGCGCCTTGGCGCAGCTGGAAGAGATGCTGGACCGCGGCAGCGCGCTGCGTTTTCTGGATCAGGCCCTGAACGATGTGGACAAGACCCTGCCGGTCCTGACGGACAAGACCATGGGTCTGGAGGATGTGGCGGACCGCATCCACAGCACGGTCGGATCGACCGCAGTGGTCGGCCTGACCCAGTTGTCGCGCCTGCTGGCCGAGGCCGAGGACTCGGCCCGTGCAGGCGACCGCAAGGCGCTGGGCAAACTGGCCCCCCGGATCTCGCGACGTCTGAGCGGGGATCAGGACATCCTGCGTCAGGTCACGGAAGACGTCTGATCGTAGCTGAAAAAAAAGGGGCGCAGCCTGCGATGCTGCGCCCCTTTCACGGGCTTGGTCCGGAGTGGATCTCAGTTGAAGCTGGAGGTCACGCTGAAGGCGGGCTGGATCTTTGAGACGCGCATCGTCACGTCCTGCTGAACCGAGGCGACCAGAACCAGCGTCAGTGTCACGACGCCCCCGGCCAGAGTCATCCAGTCGGCGGTGATGGTGCCGCGGTCTTCCCTGATCAGCGTCTTGATATGGTTCAACATGGTCATCGTCCCTCAACTTGTCTGCCCTCGGGCAGGAAAAATACTATGCCTTCATGGCTGTTGATTGTCACCCAGAAGTGAGCCGGCAATAGGCAAAATTTTCACTGAGAACTGAGCCATGTGAACCTTCTCCCAAAGCGGTTAGCTGCGGGGGCAACGGAGTGATCCACATGGGACTTTTGAACATTATTCGACGGATGCATTTGCGTCAGAAGTTGTCGATCCGAGAGATCGCGCGGCTGACGGGAGTGTCGCGGAATACTGTTACCAAGTATCTGGCGACGAACATCATCGAACCAAAGTTTGCAACGCCGGAACGGCAAAGCAAGCTTGACCCGTTTGCGGAGAAGCTGGCGGGCTGGCTGAAGACTGAAGCTGGCAAGTCGCGCAAGCACCGACGCACAATTAAGCAGTTGCATGCCGATCTCGTGGCGCTCGGCTTCACCGGTTCGTATGCGCGGGTAGCGGCCTTTGCGCGGCGATGGCGGGCAGATCGTCAACGCGAGCAGCAAACGACGGGGCGTGGGACCTTTGTTCCGCTGCATTTTGATCCTGGCGACGCCTTCCAGTTCGACTGGAGTGAGGATTATGCGGTTCTGGGTGGCGAGCGCACCAAGCTGCAGATGGCCCATGTCAAGCTGGCACACAGCCGGGCCTTTTTGCTGCGCGCCTATCCATTGCAGACCCATGAGATGCTTTTTGATGCTCACTGGCACGCGTTCCGGGTCTTCGGTGGCGTGCCTCTCCGTGGCATCTATGACAACATGCGCACGGCAGTGGATCGTGTTGGCCGAGGCAAAGAGCGCCAAATCAACATGCGGTTCCTGGCCATGACCAACCACTATGTCTATGAGCCAGAGTTCTGCAATCCAGCGGCGGGTTGGGAGAAGGGACAGGTCGAGAAGAACGTCCGTGATGCTCGCCACCAGATGCTGCAAGGCATGCCCGCATTCCTCGATCTGGCCGCGTTGAATGTTTGGTTGGAACAGCGCTGCATCGCGTTGTGGCATGAGACGGCCCATGGCACGCTGCCCGGCACGGTCGCCGAGGTATGGGCTGAGGAGCAGAACGCTCTGATGCCACTGCCTGTGGCGTTTGACGGCTTTATCGAACTGAGCAAGCGGGTCTCGCCGACCTGCCTGATCAGCTTTGAGCGCAATCGCTACAGTGTTCCGGCGTCCTTCGCCAATCGGCCGGTCAGCCTTCGGATATATCCGGATCGGCTGGTGGTGGCAGCTGAAGGGAACATCCTGTGCGAACATGTCCGCGTCATTGGGCGCAGTCATAAGTTGCCACCAAAGACGATCTACGACTGGCGACATTATCTGGCAGTCGTTCAACGCAAGCCCGGGGCTCTTCGGAATGGGGCACCCTTCCTGGAATTACCACCTGCCTTCCGGCAGTTGCAGGATCACATGCTACGCAAACCCGGCGGTGATCGCGAGATGGTCGATATCCTCGCCCTCGTGGTGCATCACGATGAACAGGCCGTGCTTGCAGCCGTGGAGTTGTCGCTGTCCGAGGGGGTGCCGACCAAAACACATGTGCTGAACCTGCTGCACCGGCTGATCGATGGCAAGGTGATTGGCGGGCCTCCGTTAGACACGCCGCAGGCGCTTGTCTTGCATCGTGAACCCAAGGCAAATGTCGAACGTTATGACGGTCTGCGGACCCAGATCGCAGGAGGTCGCGATGCGTCATGACCCAGCCGCCGGTGCTATCGTCATCATGCTGCGCAGCCTCAAAATGTATGGCATGGCGCAGGCCGTCACTGATCTGATCCTGTCTCT
>JAMWZG010000398.1 GCA_024304855.1 Paracoccaceae bacterium | reverse complement strand
TGAAGATCGACAGGCCCGTGGTGCCGCCGCCCATGTCGATGCAGGCCGCACCCAGTTCCTGCTCATCCTCGACCAGCGCGGAAATCCCCGAGACATAGGAGGAGGAGGCGACACCCGCCAGTTCCAGATCGCAGCGTTTCACGCAATGGGCCAGGTTCTGGATCGCGATACCGTCCACGGTCAGCATATGCATGTCGGTCGCCAGACGCATCCCCATCTGGCCGCGCGGATCGCTGAGGCCCGAGCGGTGATCGAGGGCAAAGTTCACCGGCTGCGCATGGAGCACCTCGCGCCCGTCGCCGTAATCGGGCACGTCGCAGGCGCTGAGGACGCGGCTGACATCCTGTTCGGTGACGACATGGCCTTCCAGGTCGATGGCCCCGGCCAGACCATAGCTGCGCGGATCGCCGCCCGAGAAACAGGCGATGACATGATCGACGCGGATATTGGCCATTTTCTGCGCCGCCTGCACGGCGGTGCGGATGGCGCGTTCGGTTTCCTGCATGGCGTGGATCTCGCCGAAGCGGACCCCGCGCGAACGGGTGGTGGCGGCGCCGATCACGCGGAAGCCCGCCTGCCCCGCCATCGGGCCGACGCCCTCGGTCTCGGCGCTGCGGTCGGTGCCGTCAAAGCGCAGGACCAGGCACGAGATTTTCGAGCTGCCCACGTCCAGAATGGCCACGACACCGCGTTGCATGGCGGCGCGGCGCATGTGCCGCATGGCGCGCTGGCTTTGATAAAGCTCGATCATCGTCCTGCTATCCCTGCGTTTGTTGCCTGCAATTCGCGCCACTGGGCGACAGCGGCCTCGTTCATCCTGATGGTCGGGCGCGCGGCCAGCCGCATGTCCACCACGGCCAGATCGCGTTCCAGCATGTCATGCACCTGCCCCAGCGCTATGACCCGTTCCAGCGCCTGCACCGGCGCCTCCTCGGGCAGAAGGATGCGCTGCTCGCGGTCCAGCACCACGTCCCAGCGCCGTTCGCCCACCCGCACAAGGCCACGCATCCGCGCGCCCAGCGGCCCTGCGGCGCGGACCAGGTCCAGCGCCTCGGTCACATGTCTGTCGGCCCCCTCGCCCGCAATCAGCGGCAGGGTGGCATATTCCTCGCGCGTGGTGGCGGGGCCGGTGATCATGCCATCGGCATCCAGCACCTCAAGCCCGCTGGCGGTGCGCCACAGGACGGCGGGCACCCGTTCGGTCACATCGACCTGAAGGATACCGCCCGCATCCCCGCTGGAGCGCACGCGCACCCGCGCATCGGCCACGGCGGGCAGGTCGCGGATCGCGGTCAGGATCGCCTCCAGCTCCAGATCGAAGCTGCTGATCGGGAAATCCAGTTGCAGGATCTCGCGGATGTCCTCGGCCACAGAGGTGGAGGCGCCGTCGATCGCCATCAGGCTGACCATGAATTCGGGCCGGCTCTGGAACTGGTCGCGCAGATCGGTGATCCCGGCCACCACCGCCGCGCGCCGCGTGTCATCCGCCATATAGGCTGTGACCGAGCCGAAGGCGATGGCAAAGGGCAGGCCCACGCGCAGCAGGTTGCGGTAAAGCGGTGTCAGCATCAGCCGCTGCATCCGGTAGGACCAGCGCGAGGGGGCCGGATCGAGACGCGGGTTCATCTGCTGGCCGATCTGTTGCCCTATCTGTTGCCCTATCTGTTGCATGAGGCATCCTCCACCATCCAGGCGCAGAACTGCCCGAAGCTGAGGCCGATCAGCCCGGCATGTTCGGGGCTGAGCGAGGTGGGCGTCATCCCCGGCTGGGTATTGGTTTCCAGCAGCACCAGACCATCCAGCCCGCGCGTATCATCCCAGCGCAGGTCGGTGCGGGTCACGCCGCGGCAGCCCAGCACGCGATGCGCGCGCAAGGCGTAATCAAGGCAGGCTGCGGTGATGTCCTGCGGCAAGGCGGCGGGGCAGACATGGCGCGAGCCGCCGGGCTTGTATTTCGCGTCATAGTCATACCAGCCATCGGTGATGATCTCGGTCACGCCCAGCGCGCGCTCTCCCATGACGGTCACGGTCAGCTCGCGCCCCGGCGCATAGGCCTCGACCATCAGCCTGTCGGGCAGACCCTCGGGCAGGCGCGGGGCATTCATCCCCTCGCGCACGATCACGACGCCGACCGAGGAGCCTTCGTCGAAGGGTTTGACCACATAGGGCGGGGCCATCAGATGCGCGGCCATGATGTCGGCCTGCGACGCCAGCACGCTGGGCACCACGGGCAGGCCTTCGGCACGGTAGAGATCCTTGGTGCGCTGCTTGTCCATCGCCAGCGCCGAGGCCAGCACACCCGAATGGGTATAGGGCAGGCGCAGCCATTCCAGCATCCCCTGCACGCAGCCATCCTCGCCCCAGCGGCCATGCAGGGCGTTGAAGACGACATCGGGGGCAATTTCGGTCAG
>JAMWZG010000397.1:1893-2423 GCA_024304855.1 Paracoccaceae bacterium | reverse complement strand
GACAACGTCCTGCCTCCGCTGACACCTTACGCCGTGATGCGGGTGGGGAAGGTAGCGCTTCTGCCCTTCTTTCTACCGGGCGACGCTGCAATGGGGGATGCATTGCGCGGGCTTGGCGGCAAACGATCCGCTGTGCTTCTGGCCAATCACGGGCCAGTGGTCGCCTCCAAGGATCTGGAGGCCGCAGTCTTCGCCATGGAAGAGCTTGAGGAAACAGCAAAACTGGCGCTCCTGCTTCGCGGTCACGCGCCTCGCGCGCTGACCGAGGATCAGATCGGTGCCCTTGTGCGGAAGTTTGATCTGGAGTGGGATTGATGCGCTATTCCGCGAACCTTGGTTTCTTGTTCACCGACTTGTCCTTGCCGCAGGCGATCCATGCCGCCAAGGACGCAGGCTTTGATGCCGTGGAATGTCATTTTCCCTATGACATATCCGCCGACGACGTGGCTGCCGCACTGCGCGAGACCGGCCTGACCATGCTGGGCCTGAACACTTGGCCCGGTGACAAGGCAGCAGGGGATTTCGGTCTG
>JAMWZG010000397.1:1410-1883 GCA_024304855.1 Paracoccaceae bacterium | reverse complement strand
TCGGTCATATCCAGATCGCTTCCGTTCCTGACAGGAACGAACCGGATCAGGGAGAGGTCGATTATCGCTGGCTGATGCAACATCTGGCGCAACTGGATTACGTGGGTTTTGTCGGTGCCGAATACCGCCCCCGCGCTGGGACCGCCGCCGGTCTCGGCTGGCTGACACAGTTCCGCGACTGATCACACCTGTTCTCTTGCGCTTGACTCTGCCGATGCCGCGACGCAGCATAGAAGGTCTTTTCAACTGTCATGGACATGACAAATGGCAAAAGAGACAAGGACCTTCGCCGTTATCGGTTTGGGGGCCTTCGGAAGCGCGGTCGCAACAGAGCTGGCCCGTTTCGACAATCACGTGATCGGAGTCGATCTGGACGAGCGTCGCGTCAGTCAATTGGCGGCAAATCTACCGGCGACAGCCATCCTTGATTCAAGCGATGAAAATGCGCTGCGTGAGGCGGGGATCGACCGGTA
>JAMWZG010000397.1:714-1400 GCA_024304855.1 Paracoccaceae bacterium | reverse complement strand
AGACCGCGTGATTCTGCCCGAGCAGGAAATGGGCCGCCATATCGCGCAAATGCTCAACAATCCGGTGGTTCAAGACTATGTCAGCTTGGGAAACGGCTTCAGTGTCGTGAACATTGTTGTGCCAGACCGGCTGGACGAAAAGCCCCTGCGTGCCCTCAAGCTGGGAGAAGCCTTCGATCTCAAACTGCTGGGGCTGATGCGCGGGACCGAGTACATGCCCTGCGACAACGCCGATCTGGTGTTGCGCCGGGATGACAAGCTTCTTCTTCTGGGCAAGCGCCCCGAATTGCGTCGCTTTGGCGATACACTGTAACGGACAGGTCCGAAACCATGACGGTGTTCCCCTTGGCGTTGCGACGACGCTTCTGGCGGCGGATGGCCATCACGCCTCCACCCGCCATCCTTGCGGCGCTTTATGCGGCCCTGATCGTGATCGGGGCCTGCGTCTTCAAGCTGCCTATCTCGTCCACCGTGCCGATCACATGGTCGGATGCTCTGTTCACGGCAACATCTGCAGTCACTGTCACTGGTCTGGCCGTGCTGGATACAGGGGCCGCGTTCACATTGTTCGGCGAGATGGTGCTAGCTTTCCTGATCCAGGTTGGCGGATTGGGCCTGATGACCTTTGCCGTGCTGATTTTGGCCGCTCTTGGTCTGCCGGTCGGGATCCCCGGCAGGTTTTATCT
>JAMWZG010000397.1:454-704 GCA_024304855.1 Paracoccaceae bacterium | reverse complement strand
TAAGAGACCGTCAGCTGGTTTCAAGGTGTCACCACACGCACAGCCGGATTCAATACCACGGATATCGGTGGTCTGCATGACAGTACCGCCATGATGTTCATCTCGCTTATGCTGATCGGGGGCGGGCCAACATCTACAGCGGGTGGTATCAAGGTCACCACTTTCGTGGTGATGATCTTGGCCACGGTTGCGTTCTTCCGACGCCAGACACAGTTGACCGCCTTTGGTCGCAGCATCGGTCTGGAGCAGG
>JAMWZG010000397.1:234-444 GCA_024304855.1 Paracoccaceae bacterium | reverse complement strand
AAGATGTGTATAAGAGACAGCTTCTTGCTGACCCTGTCGCATGATGGCGATTTTCTGGACATCAGCTTCGAGGTCGCCTCTGCCTTCGGGACCGTTGGCTTGTCACGAGGCTACACGGGCGAGCTGTCCGACGTGGGTCGCGCGGTGATCATCGCGATCATGTTCCTGGGAAGGGTCGGGCCGCTGACTTTGGGCTTTTTCCTTGCCACA
>JAMWZG010000397.1:0-224 GCA_024304855.1 Paracoccaceae bacterium | reverse complement strand
TGCCACACGCGTCACACCACGCGTGCGCTATCCCGAAGGTCAGATTCATCTGGGCTGACGTCAGGCGGCAGGCATCCGTGCCGCCGCCTCGGCCATCATCTTGTGCGCCGCCGCGTGACGAACGGGACCATAGCCGCGGATGTCCTGCGCTGTTTTCAGAAGGGCAAGCGCCGTATCGGCGTGGGCCGGATCGAAACTGCGTTCGACATGCGTCATGACACCCT
>JAMWZG010000396.1 GCA_024304855.1 Paracoccaceae bacterium | reverse complement strand
TTTGACAGCGTGAAATCGCGTCTGAACGATCCCGACAAGTCGCTGTCCTTCCTTGAATTCAACTACATGATCCTGCAAGCCTATGATTTCATGGAGCTGAACCGGCGCTATGGCGTCTGCCTGCAAATGGGCGGGTCGGATCAATGGGGCAATATCGTCAACGGCATTGATCTGACACGGCGGGTGATCGACCATCAGGTGTTCGGCCTGACCACACCGCTGCTGACCACCAGCGATGGGCGCAAGATGGGCAAATCGGCCGGTGGTGCGATCTGGCTGAATGCGGACATGCTGTCGCCCTACAACTTCTGGCAGTTCTGGCGCAACACGACCGATGCGGACACAGGACGGTTCCTGAAGCTCTATACAGATCTGCCGCTGGAGGAATGCGAGCGTCTGGGTGCCTTGCAAGGGGCCGAGATCAACGCGGCCAAGATCATCCTGGCCAATGAGGTGACAGCCTTGCTGCATGGCCCCGAGGCGGCGGCGGCGGCCGAGGCCACCGCACGCGAGGTATTCGAGAAGGGTGGGACAGGCGATGACCTGCCCACGCTGGAGGTGACGGCGGCAGAAGTGGGCGACGGGATTTCCATCGTGCAACTGATCGTGCGCAGCGGATTGGCGGCCTCGGGCAAGGAGGCGAAGCGGCTGATCGCCGAGGGCGGCGCGAAGCTGGATGATGAAGATGTGACCGATGCCGGGCTCTTGCTGGATACCGCGCGTCTGGCGGGCACGATCAAGCTGAGTGCTGGCAAGAAGCGCCACGCGCTGGTGCGGATCGCGGGCTGAGATGTGGCTAGAGGGGGGCTGTCTGCCCCCCCACGTTCAGCGCCGCTGAACGCCCCCCCCCGAGGATATTTCGGGCAAGAAGAAGCGGCTTAGGGCCGGGAGGCAAGCGCCTCTGTCAGAAGACGGTGCAGCGCATCATGCGGCACGTCGCGGGTGATGAAGGCCTGACCGATCCCCCGCGCGAGGATGAAGGTCAGCTTGCCGTCAGAGACCTTTTTATCCTGCGCCATCAGGGCAATCAGCCCCGCAGCATCGGGCAGATCGCCGGGAATGTCCGACAGGTCGGTTTTCATGCCCATGGCGCGCAGATGGGCGCGCAGGCGACTTGGGTCTTCCTGCGGGCAGAGCCCCAGACGGGAGGAGAGTTCAAAGGCCAGCGCACAGCCGATGGCGACGCCCTCGCCATGCAGCAGCCGGTCGGAATAGCCGGTGGCGGATTCCAGCGCGTGGCAGAAGGTGTGCCCGAGATTGAGAAGCGCGCGGTCGCCCTCCTCGGTCTCGTCCCGGGCCACGATCTCGGCTTTCATCTGGACCGAGCGGGTCACGGCATGGATGCGCGCGGCCATATCCCCTGCGGCGGCAGAGGAGGCATTGGCTTCAAGCCATTGAAAGAACGTATCATCCCCCAAAAGACCGTATTTCACCACCTCGCCGTAGCCGGCCAGAAAATCGCGGGGCGGCAGGCTGGCCAGAACGCTGGTATCGGCCAGCACAAGACTGGGCTGATGGAAGGCCCCGATCAGGTTCTTGCCATGGGTCGAGTTGATCCCGGTCTTGCCGCCCACCGAACTGTCCACCTGCGCCAGCAGGCTGGTCGGAAGCTGCACGAAGCGCACGCCGCGGCGCAGGATGGCGGCGGCAAAGCCCACCAGATCCCCGATTACGCCGCCGCCCAAGGCCACGACCATATCCTTGCGTTCAACCTGCTGGGCCAGCAGCCATTCCACGCAGGTGGTCAGATGCGGCCAGCTTTTCGTCCCCTCGCCGGGGGGCAGCACCAGCGCCTCCATCGTGATGCCGGCGGCGGAGAGACCGGCGCGCAGCCTGTCCAGATGCAGCCGGGCCACATTGGCATCCGTGATCACCGCGACACGCGGGCGGCGCAGCAAAGGCGCGATCAACGCACCCGAACGGGCCAGCAGGTCGGGGCCGATATGGACATCATAGGCCCGGTCCCCCAGTGGCACATGGACGATTTCGGTCATCATTCACCTTCCAGAACATCGGGACGGGTCAGCAGCGCCTGCACGACCTGTTCGGCCGTCTCCTCGATCGAGTAGCGCGGCAGAACCTTGACCCGCAGATCGGCCAGCGCATAGACGGGCACCCGCGCCTCATAGAGGCCACGCAGCGTGCCCAGCGGATCGGGGGTGCGCAGCAAGGGGCGGCTGTCCTTGTGGCGCACCCTTTGCCACAGCAGCGGCAGGTCAGCATCCAGCCAGACCGCCACTCCGCGCGCAGAGATGGCGATGCGGTTGCGCTCAGCCATATAGGCGCCCCCGCCGGTCGAGAGGATGCCACAGCGGCTGTCCAGCAAGCGCTCGATCACCTGGGATTCCTTGAGGCGGAAGAAGGGCTCGCCGTCGCGGGCGAAGATCTCGGGGATGGTGCGGGCGGCGGCGCGTTCGATCTCG
>JAMWZG010000395.1:2021-2429 GCA_024304855.1 Paracoccaceae bacterium | reverse complement strand
AGCCGGAGTATCGCTATGTCAGCATCAATGGCGAGACGGTGCTGGTGAACCCGGAGAACAACGCGATTGTGCGTGTTATCCGCTAAGATCGGCATCTGATCAAACAAGCAAAGGCCCGGCAGCTGCCGGGCCCGCGCACCCAGCCATATTGCTGCCCTCGAACAGGATCCGTATTGAGTTTCGGCTCGATCAGACGCACCACCCTGCGTGATCCTTCATATCAAAGCCCCGCATCCTCTAGCTGCTCCCTGTCCGGCAGATCGCGCAAGCTTTCCAACCCGAAGGCGACGAGGAACTGCTCCGTGGTCACGAAGGTATATGGTGCCCCGCGCTGGGGTGACCGCGGGCCGGTCCCGATCAGGTCGCGCGCATGCAGCCGGCCGATCAGGTCACGGCTAATCTCTTTGC
>JAMWZG010000395.1:0-2011 GCA_024304855.1 Paracoccaceae bacterium | reverse complement strand
CCTGCCCCACCACGCGGGCCAGATCCTCGCGCGGCACTGGTGAGGCCGAGGAAAAGAGCACCGCCTCGATTCGCCGCATCCATTCGCGCCAGCGGAGCTCCGGCGCCAGGTCCGCCAACTCGCGATCAAGTTCCGGCTCGGGCCTGTTCTTTGTCATGCTCACAGCCCATAAAGCCGGAAGGTCTCGCGGCCGGTCAGCTCACGAATGGCGCCGAGTGCGACCAGCCGATCACAGAGCCGCCGCGCCGCGCGATCCGGCAGGGGGAGTGCCGTCGGCGCCACCGCGTCCCGGGTCAGGAACATCTCAACGGCGTCCCCGGCCCCCTTTGCGCGAAGCTTCGGCGCGACCGCTTTCATATGGGCCACCCGACGCGCGAAGTCGGTGGAGAGACGCGCGGCCTCAATCGCCGATGCGAGGAGCGCGCGATGACATGCCAGGCGCAAGTCCTCGCCACGCTTGCGCAGATCCGCTTGCTTTAGACCTGAGGCGAGTAACGGCAGAAGATGATCCCAACCGAGGGCTTGGGCGAGGGCCGCGTCCGCGAGAACGAGCGCTTGCATTTCAGCACGGGGCGCCTTCTCCAAAACCGCCTCCAGCACCATTGCGGCGCGGCTGACTGGCGCGCCCTGCCCCGCATCGAGCCAAATCGCGATCTGGCGCGGATCGAGGGTTGGCAAGGCCCGGTCCAGTGCCTTGAGCGACACTGGCCGCCCTACCGCGCGCCGCCAGGCCAGGCAGGTTTCGCCTGCGGGCCCGGGCCGGTCGCCGGGGCGCATGAGATGCACCGCATCTCGCAGGTCCGCTCCTCGTTCCGGTCGACCAGAAAACGCCACACAGGCCTCAGCGGCGCGCAGCGCGAGCCGCTCCCGCAACAAGGCGTGGGGGACATCATCACGGCTGAGCACAACATGCAGATGACTCAGAGCTGCGCCTGACAAAAACGCAACATCTTCAGGGGTTTCAGCACGCGCGGAGGTGACCCAAGCCGGCATCCGGGGTAGCTTGTCCAAGTCGTCGATATGGGTGTGCCGGGTGAATGTCATGCTTGAAGCCTACGTCATCACGGCGCTTTCTTCCAGAGAATAGCACCATAACCGCCCCGCTTTGCCGGCCTCCGCTATGTCCAATAAGTTTGCATTATCGGACATAATAATATATGCTCTTCCCCATGTCAGAAAGCAACGATAAATCTGTCGGATGACCGGAGTTCATGAGATTCTAGCACTTCCCTGAAAAACGAGTCGGGGTTCATGAGATTCTGCACCGGTATTTATGAGACTGGATGGTACGGTATTTGTGAGACTGGCGCTGTCTCGCGGCTTTTTCGGCAGACTGGCGTGCGCTCTCGTCGCGCTCAGCGCGCCAGAACCGGGCCGAGATGCATCGCCTCAACGAGAGTGGCCATGATCGGAGCGCTTCCCGGACCCGTCCCTGCCCTTCCGCGTCGCTCATGAGCTTGATTGAGATCGCCCATTTGACCGGATCCTCGATGATCCGGCCGATGCCAACCGTCAGCGCGAAGGCCTGTAACAGCGTGCCCTGCGCCAGGGCGTGGAGACCGGGGCGCACCGGCTTGGTAAGGACTGGCGCCACCTGATCGTATTCGGGAACGACGACCGTCAGCGCCTGCCGGAGGATCGGCGTGGTGAGGAAATCATGGTAGTCCCGCCGGGTCTGGAGCGACATCCGCGGTTGCTCGTCGACATTCGGCGGCGAGGCCCGGCGATGCCGCGCCGTCAGAACCTGAAGCACTTCGGGCGCTTCCAGGTCTCCCTGCCCCGCGCCGCGCGCCCAGGCATCGAGATGCCCGGCCCCGACCTCGACGTGCCTTTCAAGCTTCTTGAAGCAATCCGCACCGAACCGGTCGGACAGGGTCTCGCCGGTGGCGTCCCGAAACTCCACAGCATGCACCGGGCAACGGAATCGCCACGGCAGCGAGGCGGTTTTGCGATGCAGGTCTTCGGGACAGTGCGGGCACGGAAACCGGTTCTTCCGCGCGATCATCATGCG
>JAMWZG010000394.1 GCA_024304855.1 Paracoccaceae bacterium | reverse complement strand
GGGCGGGCGGGCGGACGAGGCCGGTCCCGGCACCGGGCTGGGTCTGGCGATTGCCGCCGGGATTGCCGAGGCGGTGGGCGGTGCGCTGACGCTGGAGGATGCGGCGCCGGGCCTGCGGGCGGTGCTGCTGTTGCCGCGGGCCTGAGCGACCGGACTGAGCACGCGGTGCGGGGCGCGGTGCCAGATCGGGTCAGAGCGGCCAGCCGAGATCGAAGGCCCAGACCACCAGCGGCACCGGGGCCACGGCCAGCGCCAGCGTCAGAAGCAGACGGGGCAGGGTGAAAAGCCCGCTGAGCCCCGAGAGCATCAGGATGCCGCCGCCGCCGCCGATCACTGCATTGCCGGGCAGGTTGACCAGCAGCGCCAGCATCAGGTGGCGGTGGCGCAGCACCACGCCGCGCAGCCAGTGCGGCAGGCGCTGGCTGAGCAAGTCCAGCCGCGCCGCCTGATCCAGCGGGGCGATCCGGTCCAGCAGGGCGCAGGCGCGGTGCAGGCGCAGGTCGGCCAGCGCGGCGCGCAGATGCCCGAGCGGGATCAGGCGGCCCATCGCATAGGCCAGCAGTAACCCCGCCAAGGTGGCGAGATAGACGAAGGGGGCAATCCAGCCGCCCTCCATCGCCATGAGCATCAGGCCGATCTCGACCCCCGGCACGAAGGGGATGGCGATGAGCAGCGCATAGGCCAGAAGCAGCCCTAGCAGCAGGCCAAGCCGCAGCGAGGGGGCGTGATCAAGGTCATGCGTGGCAAGATCCGCCCAGCCGATCAGCAGGTGGACGCCATAGGCCAGCGCCGCCACGAGGGCTAGCCGCAGAAACGTGCGGGACAGGCTGGTGCCTCTGGCCGGATGTTGCTGTGGATCTGTCATGGCCCTGCCTTCTTGCCACACCCTTGTGACAGCCCCCCTTGTGACAGGGCAAGCGGGCGCGGGACATGACAAAACGCGCGGCGGCGTCAGAATGGCGGATGACGGCGCCGGGATGGGCCTGAGGCGGGCGTGAGACGGGCTTTGCGCCACGAGCGCCGCCGCGAGGGGCGGATCAGGTCACGGGTTCCTTGGCCAGGCCCTTGCCCAGAATCGGCCCGGTCGGCAGTTGCGTGGGCGAGCCGCCTGCGGGTTCGAATGTGATCTCATAGAGCTGTTGCGGGCGCGGGGTGGGCAGGCCGTCGATGCTGAGCGTGCTGGATGTGCCGGATTCGAGCAGGCCCAGCGAGACCGGCGGGCCATCCTCGGTCGGTTTGGTCCAGACCTGCATCACCTGATCGGTGGCGACGGACTGTCGTTCCAGCAGGGTGATGCGGGTGGTGTTGTCCGCAAGCCCTTCGACCAGCGCGATGGCCTCGCCCGCGTCATTGAGCAGGACGGCGATCACGGCGGGTTCGGGGCGCGAGAGGGCGACAAAGGCCAGCATCACCGCCAGCGCCAGCGTGGCGGCGATGCCCGCGAGCGCAGTGAGGCGCCAGCGGGTCGCGGTGGCGCGGATGGTGGCCAGATCGACCACATTCGAGGGCTGCGGTGCGGTTTGCGGTGCGGTTTGTGGGGCGTTCGGCGGAGATGCGGCGGCGTCCTCGGCGTCGAGACGCGCCTCGATCCGCGACCAGAAATCCGCGGGCAGGGGCATGGGATCGGCGGTATCGTCCAGCGCGATCAGGCGAAGGCGGGCCTGTTCCAGCCGCGCGGCAATGGCAGGATCGGATGCGGCAAGCGCGTTCAGCCGGGCGACATCGGCCGCGTCGGCCAGACCCAGCGCCACCTCGTCGATCAGCAGATCAAGGGAACGGTCGATCATGACAGACACTCCCTGAGCTTGGTGAGGCCGCGGCGGAGCCAGGATTTGACCGAGCCGAGCGGAGCGGCCATGCGGCCTGCGATTTCGCCATGGCTGTGGCCCAGCACATAGGAGGACAGGATCGCGCGGCGGGTGTGCAGGTCGAGCCGGTCAAGGCAGCGGCGCAGGTCATCGCTCTGGTCCAGCCGGTCGAAGGCGGTGTCGAGATCCTGGTCGTTGATGGCTGTTTCCATGGCCTCGGGCCCGATCGGTTGCACTCTGTCCTCGATGCGCAGCATGGTCAGACAGCGGTTGCGCAGGATGGTATAGACCCAGGCGCGCGCATTGCCCCGGTCGGCGTCGAATTGATGGGCGCGTTTCCAGATCAGCACGAACGTATCCTGCACCGCATCCTCGGCCAGATCGGCGCGGCGCAGCATCCGCCGGGCGACACCGGCCATACGCCCGCCCTCGGCGGTCATCAGCGCGTGCAGGGCCGTCTTGTCGCCCGCCGCACAGGCTTTGATCCAGCTGGCATGATCCGTCACATCGAGGTCCGCTCTTGTTGCGCGGTATCCTTGTGCCACCGCCATCGTGTCAGAGCTAGTGGGCTTGGCGGCATGTGTCAAACCGCAACAGGGCGGCGCGGGGCGGATCGGGGGGTGA
>JAMWZG010000393.1 GCA_024304855.1 Paracoccaceae bacterium | reverse complement strand
GCTCGGCCATTCACCCGCGCCCTTTTGGTTGACGTCGGAGCGACGAGCGGATCGGCCCTGATGGACCGATCCGCTCGTCGCTCCGACGTCAACCAAAAGGGCGCGGGTGAATGGCCGAGCAGCAGATCATCATCAAGAAAAGCGACGATCACGACGATCATGACCACCACGGCGGTGGATGGAAGGTGGCCTATGCCGACTTCATGACCGCCATGATGGCATTCTTCTTGATGCTGTGGATCATTTCAGCAGCAGATGAGAAGAAGCTGCAGGGTCTGGCGGAATATTTCACGCCGAATGTGGCCAGTGACATCATGGGCGGCGAAGGCTTTCTGGACGGTCAGGTTTTCGGGCCGGATGGTGTTTTCAGTGGCGTCGACGGCCAAAGTTTCCAGATTCAGCCACCAAGCTTTGGTCGCGAAGATCCTGTCTCGCCACCCAGCGACAGCCCTATCGGTCTGGAGCCGCGTATCGTCGTGGAATACGCGGATTCTCCTGTTCCGGGCGACAATCAAGCGATCGACGTGACGGCTGCATCGTCCGGTTCTGGTCAAGGCGAAGAAATAGACCCGGCGCTGCTGGCCGCACGCGCGGACCGTGCCGCAAGACTTGACGAGGTCACCGAGGAGATCGAGGCTGCGGTGGCAGCAAATCTTGCCTTGGTCGAGCTTGAATCCAATCTGCGGATCGACAGAACACCTGACGGTCTTTTGATCCAGATCCTGGATCAGGAGAACCGCCCCATGTTCGCCTCGGGCAGCGCCCGGATCGACGCGGCCACGCGCGAGTTGGTGCAGATCATCGGTCTGGCAGTGTCGGACCTTCCCTATCCCGTGGCGATTACCGGGCATACCGATGCAGTCCCTTTCACGGGCCGTTCAGATTATGGCAACTGGGAGCTTTCGGCTGACCGTGCGAATGCGACGCGAAGGGCTCTTGTGACAGCGGGCGTAGGGGCCGCGCGGATTTCGCGCGTGTCCGGGCTTGCCGATACAATGCCGCTGAACGCAGAATCCCCAGATGCCCCCGAGAACCGTCGGATCACGATGCTACTGATGTATCCTGATCCTCTGGCCGGCGTCGGTGGGGCAGGGGTCGCGGCGCCTGCTTCTGATGGCACAGAATCACTGGACTGATCAGCGCAGGCAAGGAACCGCCTGCGATTCTGAAAAGACACGATTGTCGGGTGGTATTGCTCTGGCAAGATGCCAATTCAAAACGAAAAAAGTTAGTCAACATATTTTTGGTTAACAAAAAGACACAGACGCGTGATGGTCACACAACCCTTGGATATTGTGTGATGCGCGTCACTCTCGCTCAGGGCGAATAAACCAAGGCACCATTTTCTAGGGTTTTCTAGCCTTAACGCCGGTCGCCGCGGTTCGTTGCGTATCGGCACAACGCGCGAAAACGAACATCCCCAGACGGTAGTAACGATATCCTGGCGCACAACTTTAACATTTCATTTCTTTTAGAAAGGTTAACGCCGACTTACTGTGGGCCTGGGCGGGCGATGGGTTAGCGGGATTTTTTCATGCGACATGACCGACTTCTTGAACTGATCTGGCAGGGCGATATCCAACCTGCCTCCGGACCTTACTCCAGCCGGCTGCAACGCGGATTGGGGGCCTTGTTACCCCTGCGTACCGTGTCACTGGCTGCTGGTTCCGGCGTGGACCGCAGATGCATCTTGACGGACGAAACCGAACTCCTGCCCTCACTGCCGCTGGGTGATGTGCTGGTTGAGGAACTGTCGATCGACGTGCCTGTCGGTTCGCTGGTGGTGATCAGTGACGAGATCCTGTTGGCCAATCCGGTGATGGATGACGAGTTGTCCTATGACTTGGGTGTGCTTGTCGCCGAAGCTCTCTTGGGCGTTATTCGCAAAGGCGTTTTTCCTTACGAGCGAGAGTCGGATGCACTTTTTGCCATGGCCAGCTCTTATCACGCGATGATCGGCGGGTCGGGCTTCGTGCATTTGGGCTTGATGCCGTCATGGTTTCGCGTTGGCCTTGCCGCAGGACTTTGCACCTATTGGGCAGGTGCCCGGTCCGCGCGCAGCGATACCAGTGGGCTGTTCTTGCGTCCCGATTTTCTGACCTGTCCGCAACTGCATGACTATCTGCGCAGCATGGATGCCAACTTCACAGCACCGGACCGTATCCCCGCAGGCTTGATGCTGTTTTCGGGCGGACCATGCAGCTATGACGCTTGGCTTGCCAAGGTCGAGCGTGCTGTCACGGCGGAACTGGATGCTCACGTCCAGCGTTCCTGTGACAGTGACCGGCCGCAGGAGCAGCGCGCGTAAGTGCAATCATGTGTTTAACTGCGCTTTAACCATCTATTTCTTTATATACGCTTGGATTTATGTATGACTATTCTTGTAGTCAACCTGGGTAGTCATCATGACAAGCACCCTCCAAGCGGCAATGCGGGAACCTCTTCTG
>JAMWZG010000392.1 GCA_024304855.1 Paracoccaceae bacterium | reverse complement strand
GAGACAGATCTTGACCTGCCCGACCTGCCCGAAGGTGGTTTCGGCTGGCAGATGATCCGCCTGCTGACGCGCGAGCTGACTTGCCAGCATGAGGCGCAGGGCAACAGGCTCAGCTTTCTGATCCCCCGTCACGCCCCCGGCGGCTGATACCCTCCCACCGTGGCGCTGCCGCGAATCTCCCTCCCTCACGCATCCAGCAAAGCAGGCCCCCGGCCTCCGGCTTCGCCGCGTTCCACCCTTCCTGCCCGCCAAACATGGTGAAATCCGCAGGGTTTTCCGTAGAAATGCCGCAATCCAACCCGATTGGCGCCAGATTCCCCCCTCATAAGGAAGGCTGTAGCTGCATGGCTTCTCCCGGCATCACGCGTTTAATAGCCCCCACCCAGTGCGCGATGTCGGGACCTTGCACCTCTCCCCCTCCTTTCAGACAGTTGCATTCAGGCGCCAGCCTCCTACTGTGCCAGCACAACAGCAGGAGGGTTCCCCCATGAGAGATTTCCAGATGCCCGGTCGGTCCACCGTGATGGCCACCAACGGGATGTGCGCCACCTCGCATCCTTTGGCGGCCAAGGTCGCGGTCGAAACGCTGGAACGTGGCGGCACCGCCATGGATGCCGCCATCGCCGGGGCCGTGCTTCTGGGGATCTGCGAGCCGCATATGTGCGGGATCGGGGGGGATTGCTTCGTCCTGATCTCCAAGCCCGGCCAGCCCGACATCCTGGCCCTGAACGGGTCCGGCCGCGCGCCCGCCGGGGCCAGCGCCGCCGCGCTCCGGGACCGTGGGCAGACGACCGTGCCGCTGCGCGGACCCGAGGCCGTGACCATTCCCGGTGCCATCGACGCCTTCTGCACCCTGGCCGAGGATCATGGCAAACTGGGGATCGACGCGCTTCTGGCCCCCGCGATCCGCTATGCCGAGGAGGGCGTGCCCGTCGGACCCCGCGTGGCGATGGACTGGCCCGGCGCATCCAAGGCCTTGCAGGGTCACGCCCCGCACCACTACCTGCCCGGCGGGCGCGTCCCCGTCCAGGGGCAGCTTTTCAAACTGCCCGCCCAGGCCGAGGCGCTGCGCCGTATCGCCCGCCAGGGCCGCGCCGGTTTCTATGAGGGCGAGGTGGCCGAGGATCTGGTCGCAGCCCTGAAAGCCGCAGGCGGTGTGCATGAGCTGTCGGATTTCGCGGCGCAGCGGTGCAATTACAACGATCCGGTTAGCGGTCTCTACAAGGGCACCGAACTGGTCGAACATGCCCCGAACGGGCAGGGCGCCACCGCGATCCTGCTGCTCAACATCCTGTCGCATTTCGACATCGCAGCGATGGACCCGCTGGGAGTGGAGCGGCTGCATATCGAGGCCGAGGCGACCCGTCTGGCCTATGACGCGCGCAACCGCTTCATCGCCGACCCCGATCACATGACCCGTCTGGATCACATGCTCTCGCCCGAAACCGCGCGGCGGCTGGCCGGTCTGATTGATCCCAAACGCGCCATGGCCTCCGCGCAGGAGGCGAGCGAGGCGATCCACAAGGACACCGTCTACATCACCGTGGTGGACCGCGACCGCATGGCCGTGTCGCTGATCTATTCGCTGTTCCACCCCTTCGGCTCTGGCATTGCCTCCGAGAAATTCGGGATTCTGCTGCAAAACCGTGGCGCAGGCTTCACCTTGGCGCAGGGCCACGCCAATGAAATGGCCCCCGGCAAGCGCCCGATGCACACGATCATCCCCGGCATGTTGCGCGTGGATGGCCGCGTGACCATGCCCTTCGGCGTCATGGGCGGGGCCTATCAATGCACAGGCCACGCCCGTTTCGTCTCGAACATGGTCGATTTCGGGATGGAGGCGCAGGCCGCCATCGACGCGCCCCGCGCCTTTGCCGAGGGCAATCTGCTCAAGGTCGAAAGCGGTTATCCCGATGCGGTCCGCGCCAAGCTGGCTGAAATGGGGCATGAGGTGGCTCTGGCCGACAGCCCGATCGGCGGCGCGCAATCCATCCTCATCCGCGAGGATGGCGTGCTCGAAGGCGCCTCCGACCCGCGCAAGGATGGCTGCGCGCTGGGTTATTGATCCTCACCCATCATCAAGGATTGGAAAAGGGCAGGCGCATGGCCTGCCCTTTTTCCGTTCGATCCGCCCGCTCCGCTCAGTTGAGCTGGAAATGCAGCGGGTAATGGCCGTCCTGAAACGGGCCGAAAAGGTCGGGAATATCGGGATGATCCACAGGCTCGCCGGAATAGTCGGCGATCAGGTTCTGCTCTGACACATAGGCGACGTAATAGCTTTGGTCATTCTCGGCCAGCAGGTGATAGAAGGGTTGCTCCTTCACGGGCCGACTGTCCTCGGGAATGGCGTCATACCACTCCTCGGTGTTGTTGAATTGCGGGTCTACGTCAAAGACAACCCCTCTGAACGGGTGCTTCTTGTGGCGGACGACCTGGCCCAGATGATATTTTG
>JAMWZG010000391.1 GCA_024304855.1 Paracoccaceae bacterium | reverse complement strand
GACCCGGACCATCCGGTTGCCCGTCGGATGCGCGCCCTCTCGGAACCGGGCCTGTTCCTGCTGCGCCGGGGGCCGACCGACAGGGGCGACAAGCTCTCCAATGACATCCGCGTGGATATGGTCCGCAAACTCGCCAATTTCCTGCAACTCAGCGCCACCGAAGGCGGTCGCCGCGTGATCATCGTCGATGCCGCGGACGAGCTGAACCCGCAGGCCGCCAACGCCCTGCTCAAGATGCTGGAAGAACCGCCCGCGCGCTGCGTCTTCCTGATGATCTCGCATCAGCCGACGGGGCTTCTGCCCACCATCCGCTCGCGCTGCCGCGAATTGCGTTGCGGCCCGCTGGGCGCGGATGACATGGCCCGCGCGCTGGATCAGGCGGGGATCGACCTGCCCGCCGACACCGCCGCCCTGACCGAGCTGTCGGCAGGCTCCGTCGGCGAGGCGATCCGCCTGCTCTCGCAGGGCGGGTTGGAGCTTTATGCCGAACTTGTCTCGCTCTTCTCGCGCCTGCCCGATCTGGACCGCCCCCGCGCCCTGCGCCTGGCCGAGGCCGCCGCGACGCGCGGCGCCACCGACCGGCTGGGCCTTCTGATGGCACTGACCGATCTGCTGCTGGCGCGTCTGGCGCGGACCGGGGCCACCGGCCATCCCCCTGCGGTCGAGGCCGCGCCCGGCGAAGCCGCCTTGCTCGCCCGCCTCTCTCCGGGCCCGGCCCGCGCCCGCGCCTGGGCCGATGCGGCACAGACCGTCAGCGCCCGCATGGGACATGGGCAGGCGGTCAACCTTGACCCCGCCTCGCTTGTTCTAGATACGGTCTTCAGGATTCAGAAAACCGCGGGCGGCTGATCCGGCCCGACAGGCAGACCATGACCGACCAGCTTCGCACCCAGGTGCAGATCACCGACAGCCATTGCCACCTCGATTTCCCGGATTTCGACGGGGAACACGACGCAATCATCGCCCGCGCCCATGCAGCGGGCGTGACGCGCATGGTCACGATCTGCACTCGCCTGCACAAGGAACCCGCCGTCCGCGCCATCGCCGAGGCGCATGAGAGCGTGTTCTACACCTTCGGCATCCACCCGATGTCCGTGGCCGAAAATCCGCTGATCACGCTGGAAGAGCTTACCGCCATCGCCGCCCACCCCAAATGCGTGGGCATTGGCGAGACAGGGCTGGACTACCACTACACCGCCGACAGCGCCGCGCAGCAGCAGGACAGCCTGCGCATCCATATCGCCGCAGCGCGCCAGACCGGGCTGCCGCTCATCATCCACGCCCGCGCCGCTGATGATGACATGGCCCGCATCCTGACCGAGGAATATCGCTCCGGCCCCTATAGCTGCGTGATGCACTGCTTTTCCTCCGGGGCGGAACTGGCCCGCGCCGCACTCGATCTGGGCTTCTACCTGTCCATGTCCGGTATCGCGACCTTCCCCAAAAGTCAGGAATTGCGCGACATCTTCGCCAAAGCCCCCCTCAACCGCATCCTGGTCGAGACGGACTCGCCCTATCTCGCCCCCAAACCCTTCCGCGGCAAGCGCAACGAACCGGCCTACAGCATCCACACAGCCGCAACAGGGGCCGAGGTTTTCGGCCTCCCGCTCAAGGATTTCGCCGCCGCGACGCAGGCCAATTTCGACCGGCTCTTCACCAAGGCCGCCCAATACAAGGCCACCGCATGATGGCCGAGATGCGCTTCACCATCCTGGGCTGCGGCTCGTCGGGCGGTGTGCCGCGCCTGGGCGGGCACTGGGGCGATTGCGACCCCACCAACCCCAGGAACAACCGCCGCCGCTGCTCGCTCCTGATCGAGCGTGAGGGGACCGAGGGGATCACCCGCGTTCTCATCGACACTTCGCCCGATCTGCGCGCGCAACTGCTTGATGCCGGCGTGGGAGAGTTGGATGCCGTCGTCTACACCCATAGCCATGCCGATCATGTGCACGGGCTGGATGACCTGCGGATGATCGTCTTCAACATGCGACGCCGCCTGCCCGTCTGGGCCGATGGCGACACGCAGAACGATCTCTATTCCCGCTTCGGCTATGCCTTCATGCAGCCCGACGACAGCCCCTACCCGCCCATTCTGGACATGCACACGATCAACGGCCCCTTCACGATCGACGGCAAGGGCGGGCCGATCACCCTGACCCCGTTCCGTGCCAATCACGGCAGCATCGACGCCCTGGGCTTCCGCATCCTCGATCTGGCCTATCTGCCCGATGCCGTGCGTCTCTACGATGACGCGCTCCCGCATCTGCAAGGCCTTGATTGCTGGATCGTCGATGCCCTGCGCCGCACCCCGCACCCGACCCATGCCCATCTGGACATGACACTGGACTGGATCGCCCGGATGGCCCCGCGCCGCGCGGTGCTGACCAATATGCATATCGACCTCGACTACCAGACCGTCGCGGACGAAACCCCCGCCCATATCACCCCCGCCCATGACGGCATGATCATCCGCTA
>JAMWZG010000390.1 GCA_024304855.1 Paracoccaceae bacterium | reverse complement strand
ACATCCTCCATCTGATCCGCCCCGCCGCCGCAGGCCTTGACCTCCGCGCCGTTGGGCATCCGAAACCCCTCCGCACGCGCCACCGCGCGTTCCTTGCCCTGCGCCCGCAAGGCGGCGCGGCGCTCGGCGGCCCGCGCCGCCTTGTCGGCCGAGGCTTCCCAATCCTCCATCTGCGCCTCGGCGATGGTGCGGGTCTCATCGAAATGAAAATCCAGATTGTTCTTCGACTGCGGCCCCGTATAGCCGACCTTGCCCAGATCATAGAAGGTCCGCGCGAACCCCGCCTTGAGGAAGGCGTGCAGGCATCCCAGCAGATAGCGCCGCCGGAACCCGGTGCCGCGCCACGGGTAATGGAACAACGCCTTTTTCATGTAGAACCGGCGGTAATTGTTCATCACCCCGTCCAGAAGCTCGCCCCGCGTCATGGCGGCGGGCTTCATGATGGGCGTCACGAAGTTGTAGCGGCTGAAATCGAAGACCTCGACCTGATCCTTCAACTCCTGAAAAAGCGGGGTAAAGGGCCAGGGCGTATACATCGACCAATTGGCCAGATCGGGCTGCCAATCCCAGGCCATACGATAGGTTTCCTCCAGCGTCTCGGGGGTTTCATTGTCCAGACCCACGATGAACTGCGCCTCCACCAGAATATCGGCGTCCCGCAGCAGCTTGATCGCCATCTTGTTCTCTTCGACCTTTGTCTCTTTGTTGAAGATATCCAGTTTCATCTGCGCCGCCGCCTCGGTCCCAAGGGAGACATGCACCAGCCCCGCCTTGCGATAGAACTTGAGCAGGTCACGGTCGCGATAGATGTCGGTGACGCGGGTGTTGATGCCCCATTTCACGCGATCCGGCAGGCCACGGTCGATCAACTCCTGACAGAATTCGACGAATTTCTTGCGGTTGATCGTGGGTTCCTCGTCGGCCAGGATGAAAAAGCCGACGCCATGTTTGTTCACAAGGTTCTCGATCTCGTCCACGACCTTTTTGGGATCGCGCACGCGGTAATCGCGCCAGAATTTCCATTGGCTGCAAAAGGAACAGGTAAAGGGACAGCCCCGCGCCAGATTGGGAATGGCGACGCGGGTGTTCAGGGGGATGTATTTGTATTTCTCCCACTCCAGGATCGACCAGTCGGGGTCGATGCCGTCCAGATCCTTGACCGTGCTGGCTGCGGGGGTGGCCACGATCTGCCCGTCCTCGGCAAAGGCGATGCCCTTGATCCTGTGGCGGTCGGCGGGCCAGCGGCCATCCTCGACCGCCAGCATCAGCTCGGTCAGGATCTCCTCGCCTTCGCCGCGCACGATCACATCGACCCAGGGCGCCTCGGACAGAACCTGCTTGAACATGAAGGTGGCATGAACGCCCCCCATCATCCGCAGCGCGCGCGGGCAATGATCGCGGGCCAGCCGCAGCACATCCTCGGCCCGGTAGATGGACGGGGTGATGGACGTGACCCCCACCACATCCGGGTCCAGCGCCGCCATCCGCTGCGCCAGATCGTCATCGGCGATATTGTCGGTCATCGCGTCGATGAAATGGATGTCGTCAAAGCCGGCACGGCGCAGGCTTCCGGTCAGATAGGCCACCCAGGCAGGCGGCCATGTCCCGGCAATCTCGGCCCCGCCCGAGCGGTAATTGGGGTGAACGAACAGAATGCGCATCGCAGACTCCCTGAGCTTTTCAGAAAATCTGACACACTATCTGTCAACTTGAATTGACACAGATCAAGCGCCTGCGGCGGCCGGCTCCATTTCCAGCCGGAACCGGCAGGCCTCGGCGCCCGCCGCCATGCAATCCGTCTCGACGCAGCGCAGCCGACTATGGGCCATCCGGCGGAAGGTGTGCTGGAACAGCTCCTCGTGCCAGACGCAGATCGGGCTATTGCTCGTCTCGCCGCGCACCGTCGGATTGCCGACAAGCTGGAACTCGCTGGTGCCAAGCAGGGTGAACTGCCCCGAGCCGCCAAACGTCCAGGCATTCTGCACCGCGTGACGGCCCAGCATCCAGACCGCGATGGGCCAGGGCATTCCCGTCAACAGCATCCGCGCCCGCGCAGGGATACGATGCGCCATGATCCATTCCACCGCATCGCGGGCCGCCTCGCGCTGGATCGCCTCGGCCTCGTCGGGGTGATTGCGGCGCAGGGATTGATGCAGCACCGCGACCTGTCGCTCGCGCACAGGATCGCCGGGATCGGGCAGATGCAGAAAGCGCGCCTCGTCCAGCAGCCGCGCGACCGCCTCGGCGCCCAGCCTGCGCTCGGCCGCCGCCACCAGCGGCAGCACCGACTGCGACCCCATCATCCCCTTGCGGCGAGGTGCGCGCAGCAATCCGGCCGTGGGGGCCGTCATGGTCGTATTCCTTGCAGCAACCCGGATGCCGGTGCCATGAGACGTCCTTCCCTCCCCGCCCGCGTGATGGGGCAAGACAGCTTCCACAGTGAAAGCGGTGATGGGTTAAAAAGGAAAAAGCGGCGTCGCAACGCCAACCATGACCCGAACT
>JAMWZG010000039.1 GCA_024304855.1 Paracoccaceae bacterium | reverse complement strand
AAATCTGTTCTGAAATCCACACTCATCTGGCGCAAAGCTCCCCTGCCCTGTCTGCCGGTCTCTGGCTCCAGAGCGGGTGCACCCGCCCCGTCATGATTAGACTATATATCGTGGTGCGCATCCGGCAAGCCCCACGACATGCAGTAGCCCTGCCAATGGGTTTAGGGCCCGGATACGACAGCCATGTGACGCATCCGGCCTGCGGAAGACCGCTGATGGATTTGCAGCGCGGTGGGGATGTGCCTATTTTGAGGGCATGACCGAGACAGACAAGACCCCGCCGCCGCTGACGGCCATTCTGGAAACCGCGCTTTACGTCGATGATCTGGTGACGGCGCGGCAGTTCTATAGCGATGTGCTGCGACTTGAGGTTCTGACCGAGGTGGAGGGGCGGCACATCTTCTATCGGCTGGGTCAGGGGATGTTGTTGCTGTTCGATCCGATTGCGACGGTGGAAGGGCCGGCGGCCCCCCCTGCCCCGCAGGTTCCACCGCATGGGGCGACGGGGCCGGGGCATGTCTGCTTTGCCGTGGCGCGGGACGATCTGCCGCACTGGCGCGCGGCGCTGGTCCGGGAGGGTGTCAGGATCGAGGCGGAGGTGGACTGGCCCAATGGGGCGAAGTCGCTCTATTTCCGCGACCCGGCCGGCAACTCGCTGGAGATGGCCGAGCCGGGGCTGTGGTTCGACACGCCCTAGAGGCTGAGCTTGTCGCGCATGAAGGCGAGCGCGACAGAGAGGCCGTCGGGTGCGATGCCATGGGCCGTGCCCTTCATGATATGGGCGAAGACTTCGGTGAAGCCTGCATCCTCAAGCGCCTGCGCGGCCTGCGGCAGGGATTGGACAGGCACCACATCATCGGCATCGCCATGCACCAGCAGCACTGGCATCCGGCTGACGGTTTCATCGGGCAGCAGTTCGGGTTGCAGCAGGCGGCCCGAAAAGGCGATGACGCCGGCAATCGGGTCTTCGCGGCGGGGGGCGACGTGCAGCGACATCATCGAGCCCTGCGAGAAGCCCAGAAGGACCATCTGTTCGGGCAGCAGGTCTTCGTCCACCAGAATGCCGTCGAGAAAGGCGTTCAGATCGGCGGCGGCGGCCTGCATTCCACGGGCGGCTTCCTCCTCGGACGAACCGTCGATCCAGGGGATCGGGAACCATTGAAAGCCAAAGGGGGCACCGGCGCAGGCTTCGGGCGCGTCGGGGGCCACGAACAGCGTGTCGGGCAGATGTTCGCCCAGAGGGTCCGCCAGACCCAGCAGGTCGGCCCCGTTGGCCCCATAGCCATGCAGGAAGACCACGACCGAGCGCGTCTCGCCCGAAAGTGGCGCGCGGCGCTCTGCGTTCAAACCCCGTGTCATGCAATTCCTTCCTTCTGCTTTTGCACATGGTAGTAGGCCCAAAGCATCCGGGCTGCAACTGATCGCCACGGGCTCCACTTTTCGGACATCTTGCGCAGGGCGGAGTCGCGCGGGCGCTCGGGCAGGTCATAGAGCATCCGCGCCCCCTCTTGCAGGGCCAGATCGCCGGGGGCGAAGACATCGGCATGGCCGAGGCTGAACATGGCGTAGATTTCGGCGGTCCAGATGCCGATGCCCTTGACGGCGACAAGGGTGGAGACGACCTGATCGGTGGGTGCGTGGCGCAGGGCGGCGTAGTCGATGCCAGCGGCGGCAAGCGCGTGGGCATAGGCGGCCTTCTGGCGGCTGAGGCCGAGGGCGCGCAGGTCGGTTTCGCTGTGCCGTGCGACGGCGTCGGGTGTGGTCAGGCCTGCCCCCTCCAACCGGCCCCAGATCGCGCGGGCGGAGGCGACGCTGACCTGCTGGCTGACAATGGCGCTGAGGAGTTGGGCAAAGCCGTCCGGGCGGCGGCGCAGCGGCAAGGGGCCGGTGGCGGCATAGGCGCGGGCCATGGCTGGGTCATGGGCGCAAAGCCAGTCCACGCCTTCGGCCACGCAGGCATCGGTGAGGATGATGCGCCGGGTCATGGGCGGGGCTGGCCGGACGAATCAGAGGGGGAAAATCGGTCTGTCATGGGGCAAAGCCTATCCCAGCGGCCCGGAAAGGCCAGTGGGGCGGGACAGAACGGGGACTTGTGCGGGGCTTGCGTGAAAAGACCGGCCATTCCAAGCGCGTGGCGGGTGGTGGCAAAATGTTCAGCGCCTTGCCGCAGGGTGGAACCCGAAACGGGGCGAGCCCGCGAAGGACGGAACATTTTTCCACGACGAGCAGGTCAAAGGTGTGAATCTGCACCAAATTCCACTTTGAATCCGCCATGGACGGAACGATATTCCACGCCATGAGCAACATGTTTCCCCTTCCCCATGCGCAATGGCCGGTGATGAGCCCCGGTTCGGTCTGGCTTTGCGGGGCTGGTCCCGGTGATCCGGGATTGTTGACGCTGCACGCGCTCAATGCGCTGCGGCAGGCGGATGTGGTGGTCTATGATGCGCTGGTCAGCCAGCAGATCCTGGACTGGGCACCGCAGGCGGTGCTGGAATATGCGGGCAAGCGCGGTGGCAAGCCTTCGGCCGTGCAGCAGGATATTACGGATCGGCTGGTGACGCTGGCGCGGATGGGCAAGCGGGTGCTGCGGCTGAAGGGGGGCGATCCTTTCGTGTTCGGGCGCGGCGGCGAGGAGGCGCGGGTTCTGATCGCGGCGGGCATTGCCACACGGATCATTCCGGGCATCACGGCCGGCATCGGCGGGCTGGCCTATGCGGGGATTCCGGTGACGCATCGCGAGGTCAATCAGGCGGTGACATTCGTGACCGGCCATGATGCGACGGGCGAGGCGCCGGCCAGCGTGGACTGGACCGCGATTGCGCAGGGCAGCCAGATGATCGTGATCTACATGGGCATGAAACATGTGGGCCAGATCGCGGCCAAGCTGATCGCGGCAGGGCGCAGCCCGGATGAGCCTGCGGCGGTGGTCGTGTCGGCCACCACGCCGGAGCAGCGCGTTCTGGACACGACACTGGGGCAAATGGAGGCGGATATTGCCGCCTCGGGTCTGGAGCCGCCTGCGATCCTGTGTATCGGAGAGGGCGTGCGTCTGCGGCATGGGCTGGACTGGCAGGCGCTGGCGGTGGGGTTGTCCCCTGCCCTGCGCCCGGCGATGGCGGCAAGCTGAGCGCGGGCTGCGCTGCGGCGCGGCGGGATTATCGCTCTTGCGGGTGCCGCGTGCGCGGTCTAGCAATTTTGCATGACAGAATCCGCATATATCCCCGACGATACCCGCGCCAAGCGCAACGTGATGATCCTTGTGATGGCGCAGGCCATTCTGGGGGCGCAGATGCCGATGATCTTTACCATCGGGGGGCTGGCGGGGCAGTCCCTGGCGACGAATCTGTGCTGGGCCACGCTGCCGATTTCGCTGATCGTGCTGGGGTCCATGCTGGCGGCGACGCCCGTGTCGGCCATCATGCAGAAATACGGCCGCCGCACGGGGTTCCTGATCGGGACCACGGCGGGGGCGATTGGCGGGGCGATCGGGGCTTATGGGCTTTATGTCGCCTCCTTTCCGATTTTCCTGCTGGGGAGTTTCATCACGGGTATCTATATGTCGGGGCAAGGGTTTTACCGCTTTGCTGCGGCGGATACGGCATCGGATGCGTTCCGGCCCAAGGCGATTTCCTATGTCATGGCGGGTGGGTTGCTGAGTGCGGTGATCGGGCCGCAACTGGTGAAGGTCACGGCCGAGTCGATGGTGATCCCTTTCCTTGGCACCTATCTGGCGGTGATTGCGGTCAATGTGATCGGATCGGGGCTGTTCTTCTTTCTGGATATTCCGACGCCGCCCAAACCGGCCCATGACGCCCCCAAGGGGCGCAGCCGGGCCGAATTGCTCAAGACTCCTGCGGTGGCGGTGGCGGTGATCTGTGCGACCGTGTCCTATGCGCTGATGAATCTGGTCATGACATCGTCGCCGCTGGCGGTGGTGGGATGCGGGTTTCAGACCAATGATGCGGCGAATGTCGTGACCGCGCATGTTCTGGCGATGTATGCGCCGTCGTTCTTTACCGGGCATCTGATCGCGCGGTTCGGGGTGGAGCGGATCGTGGGTCTTGGCTTGCTGATTCTGGCGGGTGCGGGCGGTGTGGCGCTGATGGGGGTCGAGCTGGAGCATTTCTTTGTCGCGCTGATCCTGCTGGGGCTTGGCTGGAACTTCGGTTTCATCGGGGCGACCACGATGCTGTCGGCAAGCCATGCGCCGCATGAGCGGGGACGGGTTCAGGGGATGAATGACCTGATCGTGTTCGGCGGGGTCACGATGGCGTCGCTGTCCTCGGGCAGTCTGATGAACTGTTCGGGCGGGACCGCGCAGGAGGGATGGATGGCCGTCAACATGGCGATGCTGCCGTTTCTGGTACTGGCGACGGGCGCGCTGATCTGGCTGGCGGTGCAGCCGAAAGAGGCGTGATCGCCTAAAGGTAGCGCGCGCGCAGAAGGCTCAGGCGACGCAGCACCTCGGGTTCGGCCAGCCTATCCTGCGGGACGGCGGCAGGGTCATGACGGGCGCGGCGCAGGATGGCGGGCGCGCGCCATGACGAGAGTTCGGCCATGCGTTGCGGATGGCTGGCGCGGCCGGGGTGCCGGGTCAGGGCCAGATGGTCGCAGATGAGCCTGTCGAACTGCGCTGTTGTCATTTCGGGCAAGGGGTTGATGCCGCGCGCCAGAAAGCGGGGCACCGCCAGAAGGTAATTGGCCAGACCCGAGGCGCGGCCGAGGGCACGCGCGCGGTCCTCGTCGCGGCCACCCAGCGTGCGGGCGGCGACCCACATCAGCGTGCCGCCAGTCTGGGCCACATAGTCGGAGAGGTCATCGACCCCGGCCATGGGGATGCGCTGCGCCTCGCGCCGGCGGGCGTTGACGCAGCCCATCAGGAGGCGGGCGCTGTCCACGTCCACGACCTGCGACAGGGGTGTGGCGACCTCGTGCCGCCGGACGGGGCCGCCGCTTGCGATTTCATCCAGCACGTCATGCCACCATTGCAGGCGCATTTCGGCAATCAGGGGTTCCTGGCTCATCCATGGGGCGCGGGCGATTTCCAGATTGAAGGCATAGAGCGGAAAGAGCGCCCGGCGCATGGTCACGGGGGCCGCCATGGTGGCGGCGAAGCGGTCGGGATCGCCACGCTCGACCGCCTGGGCGCAGGCTGTCAGGTCTTGGTCGGCTTCAAAGCTCACGCAGAACTCCCTTGATCCGTGCCAGTGTTTCCGGCGCATCGACGATGCCCAGATGGGATTGCCCGTCAATCAGGTGATAGCGGCCACGCGGGTTTTCGGGGCGCATGACGGGTTCGTATTGATCGGCGACAAACGCCTCGTCCGCTGTGCCGGCCAGCAGGGTGAAGGCCGGGAGGGCCGCGATGTCGGCCTTGTAATCCGCGCGCGGCGCATAGCCCGTGTTCAGCCGGTAGCTGTAGGCGGTGGTGGCCGTATGCCCCAGCGGGCCGTTCAGAACGGCGGCGGGCATCGAGAACTGGATCACCGTCAGATGGTTCAGCGCGGTGATCTGCATCATGTTCAGGATCGACAGGCCAATCATCCGCCGGGTGAGGACATGGGTCCAGCCGCCGGACCTGATCCGGGTGGTGGGCGCGTCATGTTTGAGAAAGGGGGCCATCAGAATCACATGGTCGATACCTTCCGCCTGCGGGCCGGATGCGAAGCGGATTGCAAGACCACCGCCCGAACTGTGCCCCGCGACGACAACTTTCTGTCCCGGTTTGCGATGGGCGGCGATGAGGTCGGCCAGATCCTCCTCGAACTGCGCGATATGGTCGATGTCGCCGCGACGGGCCGGGTTGGCGCCGTGGCCGCGCAGGTCCGGGGCGAGGATTTCCGCCTCACCCGCCAGAGCGGCGGCCAGACGGTCGAACTGCTGGCCATGCCAGCCCGAGCCGTGGATCAGCACCAGAAGCGGTTTGCCTGTGGCGGGCAGATGGCGCAGGGGCATGGCCCAGCCGTCGCGCATGGGCACGGTGATCTGGGGGATGGCGGGGGCTGTCCCCTGCGCGGTGAGGGGCGTGAAGTTCAGCCCGCCATCCTGCACCGGCAGCGTGACCGGCTGCTGCGAGGCGACAAGCCCTGCCGCGAGGCCCAGCGTGACAAGCGCCGCGATACCGATAAAAGACACAACATTCATAATCATACGCGACACCTGCTTACCCTTTGACAGTCAGTTGTGCTGCGCCGCCTCGCGCAGCAGTTTCCAGTTGATCGCATCGAGCAACGCCTCGAAGCTGGCATCGACGATGTTCGGGCTGACGCCCACGGTGGACCAGCGGCGGCCCTGCGCATCCTCGCTGTCGATGATGACACGGGTCACGGCCTCGGTGCCGCCCTGGGTGATGCGGACCTTGAAATCGACCAGTTTCATGTCGGCAATCGCCTGCGTATAGGGGCCGAGATCCTTGCCAAGCGCCTTGGAGAGGGCGTTCACGGGGCCACGGTCCGATCCGGCCTCGTCCATGGATTCGCTGACCGAGAGTTTCTTGTCGCCACCCACTTTGACCACGACCACCGCCTCAGAAAGGCTGACCATGCGGTCATACTTGTTCTTGCGCCGCTCCACGGTCACGCGGTAGCGCTTGACCTCGAAGAAATCGGGGGCCTGCCCCATTTCGCTGCGCGCCAGCAACTCGAAACTGGCCTGGGCCGTGTCATAGGCATAGCCCTGCTCCTCGCGCGCCTTGACCACCTCAAGGATGCGGCCCAGAACCGGGCTGTCGGGGGCGACCTCCAGCCCGGCCTCGGCCAGACGGCGGCGCAGGTTGGACTGCCCGGCCTGGTTGGACATCGGGATGATGCGCGCATTGCCCACTGTGGCCGGGTCGATATGTTCGTAGGTTGTGGGATCCTTGAGGATGGCACTGGCGTGCAGCCCGGCCTTGTGGGCAAAGGCCGAGGCGCCGACATAGGGCGCCTGGCGCAGAGGCACGCGGTTCAGGATGTCGTCCAGACGGCGGCTGGCGCGGGTGAGGCCCGAGAGGGCGTCAAGGGTCACGCCGGTCTCATAGAGGCTGGCATAGGGTTCCTTGAGCAGCAGCGTCGGGATGATCGTGGTCAGATTGGCATTGCCGCAACGCTCGCCCAGACCGTTCAGCGTGCCCTGCACCTGCCGCGCGCCCGCGTCGATGGCGGCAAGGCTGCCCGCGACGGCGGTTTCGGTATCGTTATGGGTGTGGATGCCCAGATGGGTGCCGGGGATGCCGGCGGCGATGACCTCGGCGGTGATGCGGCCGATCTCCTCGGGCAGACAGCCACCGTTGGTATCGCAGAGCACGACCCAGCGCGCGCCCGCATCCAGCGCAGCTCTGAGGATGCCAAGGGCGTAATCCGGGTTGGCGCGGTAGCCGTCGAAGAAATGTTCGGCGTCGAACAGCGCCTCGCGCCCCTGTGCGACCAGATGGGCGATCGAGGCGGAGATATTGGCGCGGTTCTCCTCGAGGCTGAGGCCGAGGGCAGTGGTGACGTGGAAATCATGGGCCTTGCCGACAAGGCAGACGGCCTGCGTGCCTGCGTTCATCACGGCGGCGAGGACATCGTCATTGGCGGCAGAGCGCCCTGCCCGTTTGGTCATGCCAAAGGCGGTGAGGGTTGCGCGGGTTTGGGGGGCCGCGTCGAAAAAGGCGCTATCGGTGGGGTTGGCACCGGGCCAGCCCCCCTCGATGTAATCGACGCCAAGCGCGTCGAGCATGGCGGCGATCTGGAGTTTCTCGGCGGTGGAGAATTGCACGCCCTGCGTCTGCTGCCCGTCGCGCAGCGTGGTGTCGTAGAGATAGAGGCGCTCGCGGGTCATCACAGCCCCTCGAGTTTGGCGGGGTCGAAACCGGGGCCGGGCACCAGTTCGACACCGGATTTGGACATGCGCACCTCGACACCTGCGGTCAGAAGCGCGGATTTGAGATGGTCCACGGCGGAGAAATCCTTGGATTGCATCGCGGTCAGGCGCAGGTCGTTCAATTTGTCTGCATATGGTGCAAGCTGGTTTGCAGGTGCGGATTGATCTGTGTTTTCAGGCGCTTGATCGGCTGTTGGCTGGCGCGACACATCCGACAGAAAGCCCAGAAAGCGCGCGTTATCCAGAAGTTTCTGCGGCTCTGTTTTCAATTCGTTCATTCTTGCGAGGGCAGAATGGGTGTTCAGATCATTCGCCAGCGCCGCAAGAAGCGTGGCGTCGGGCGTGAACGCGGAGGGAGGTGTCGGATGCAGATCGCGCGTTATGCCGCGCCAGTTTTCAAGGGTCTTCTGCGCCTGCGCCGCCTTTTCCGCAGTCCAGTCCATTGGCTTGCGGTAATGCGTCATCAGAAAGACGTAGCGGATCACCTCGCCGGGGATGCCCTGATCCAGCAGGTCGCGGACGGTAAAGAAATTGCCCAGGGATTTGGACATTTTCTTCCCCTCGACCAGCAGCATCTCGTTATGCATCCAGACCTGCGCGAACCCGCCTTCGGGATGGGCGCAGCAGCTTTGGGCAATTTCATTCTCGTGATGCGGGAATTGCAGGTCGATGCCGCCGCCGTGGATGTCGAAACTGGCGCCCAGCAATTCATGCGCCATGGCAGAGCATTCGATATGCCAGCCCGGACGACCGCGCCCCCAGGGGCTGTCCCAGCCCGGCAGATCGTCGGAGGAGGGTTTCCACAGGACGAAATCCATCGGATTGCGCTTGTAAGGGGCCACTTCGACCCGCGCGCCGGCGATCATATCCTCGACCGTGCGGCCCGACAGCGCGCCGTAGCGGGCGTAGCTATCGACGGCGAAAAGGACATGCCCCTCGGCGACATAGGCGTGATCCTTGGCGATCAGATCCGCGATCATGGCGATCATCGCGCCGATATAGGCGGTGGCGCGGGGCATGTGATCGGGTTCCAGGGCACCCAGCGCGCCCATGTCATCCAGATACCAGCGGATCGTTTCCTCGGTGATGTCCCCGATGCTGCGGCCGGTGTCGGCGGCACGCGCGTTGATCTTGTCATCCACATCGGTGAAATTGCGCACATAGGTGACGTGCTCTGCGCCATGGACCTGTCGCAGCAGGCGGTAGAGCATGTCGAAGACCACCACGGGGCGCGCATTGCCCAGATGGGCGCGGTCATAGACGGTGGGACCGCAGACATAGATCCGCACATGATCGGGATCGAGAGGGGTGAAAACCTCTTTCCGGCGGGTTCTGGTGTTGTGCAGCTTGATGGTCGTCATCGGTTCCTCACACGCGGGTGCGCGGCGGGCTTAGCAACTTCAACTCTGGTTGGGAATAGAAGAACGCGCCGCCGACGGGTTCAGGCGGTAATGCAGCAAATCAGGGTGATGGCCATGGCGTTCATGAGGGCAGCATATCCGTTGATCCGCGCCGCGACAATCACTGAATTGACAGGGCAGCACCGAAGATGGCCACGGGCGGCACTGCGTCTGAAAAAGGCGCGACGCAACCGTCACTGCGGATGGCCGCGCGCCTGGGGGATGGGGATCATGGCGGGCGCCCCCTCTCCCGCGCAGGGGCCATGAGGCGCGCGGGGCGCGCGCGGGCTTGGTCTGTGGAGGTCGAAGGCGATGCCTGATGCGGGACTGGCACGGCGCAGTTCCCGGATCATGGACATGACGCCGAAGCTGCCGGGAACGGGGATGTCAGGTTTGCGGGCGCGACGCAGATGACGCCTGACCCGTCGCGGATGGATTGCCAATGACATGGGGTCACGCCAGACCCTGCGCGATGGATCGGGCCGTGGATTGGCGGGCGGGGCGGCAGAATGCGCGGCGGTGCCGAGGAGGCGCTTGGCACTCCGCCCGAGCACCCAAGGGGGCCAGAGGACGGCATGAGCCTCACCCCGAGACGGCGAGGCGGGAGGCCCATGTGGAAACGGGGCCGCGTGGCCCCGTGTGATGTTGCGATGCTGCGGGACAGATCACTCGGTCACTGTCACGGTCTTCATGATGTCGGGCTGGCCTGTGACCATGCCGTTCTGGCCCTCGCCGCGTTTGATGGCATCCACGACCTCCATCCCTTCGGTGACGCGGCCGACGACCGTATATTGGCCGTTCAGGAAATAGCCTTCATCGAACATGATGAAGAACTGGCTGTTGGCCGAGTTCGGGTTCTGGCTGCGGGCCATGCCCACGACGCCGCGATCAAAGGGGATGTCCGAGAATTCGGCCTTGAGATCGGGAAGACCCGAGCCGCCCATGCCGGCGCGGGACATGTTGCCCCCGAGTTTGCCGAATTCCACATCGCCGGTCTGGGCCATGAAACCGTCGATCACGCGGTGGAACACAACGCCGTCATAGCCGCCTTCGGCCGCGATGGCGGCGATCTGGGCGGCGTGATCGGGGGCCACGTCTTCGAGCAGGTCGATGGTGATGGTGCCGTTGGCCTCACCCTCGACCTGGATCTGGATGCCGGTGGCGAGCGCGGGGCCCGTCAGCAGGATCAGAGCAGCGGCGATTGCGTTACGCATCGGCGGCCACCTTGACGCTGATCATACGGTCGGGGTTCGCGGGCGGCTCGCCCCGGGTGATGGCGTCCACATGTTCCATCCCCGCAATCACACGGCCATAGACGGTGTATTGGCCGTTGAGGAAATGGTTGTCCTTGAAGTTGATGAAGAACTGGCTGTTGGCCGAATTGGGGTTCTGGCTGCGCGCCGCACCCAACGTGCCACGATCATGGGGGATGCGCGAGAATTCGGCCGGAACGTCGGGCAGGTCCGAGCCGCCGGTGCCCGCGCGGCGGATGTTGAAGCCATCTTCCATGTCGCCATGTTCGACATCGCCGGTCTGGGCCATGAAGCCTTCGATCACGCGGTGGAAGCAGACATTGTCATACTGGCCGGACCGCGCCAGCTCTTTCATGCGGGCGCAATGCTGGGGGGCCACGTCGGGCAGAAGCTCGATCGTGACGGTGCCGCCCTTCAGCTCGATAAGGATGGTGTTTTCGGGGTCTTTGATCTCGGGCATCGGGGCCTCCTCTGTCTGCATCTGGGCAGATACCTAAGGCGCTTGGGCGCGAATGCCAAGCGGGGTGTTGACGCAAGCGCATCTTCGCGCCATCAGGTGCGCGGGCTGACCCCGAGGAGCGAGAGAGATGACCTGGAAGACCCTGGATGACATGGACCTGGACGGCAAGCGGGTTCTGGTGCGCGTGGATATCAACGTGCCCGTCGAAAAGGGCAAGGTCACGGATGCGACGCGGATCGAGAAGATCGCGCCCACCGTGCGCGATATTCTGGCGCGTGGCGGTCGGGTGCTTTTGGTGGCGCATTTCGGGCGGCCCAAGGGCAAGGTGGTGCTGGACATGTCGCTGCGCGTGACGATCCCGGCGCTGGAGAATGTGCTGGCGCGGCATGTCACCTTTGTCGAAACTTTCGACGGGGCGGAGGCGGCGACCAATGACGTGGTGCTGCTGGAAAACATCCGCTTCCATCCTGGCGAGGAGGCCAATGACCCGGCCTTTGCCGCGCAACTGGCGGAACTGGCGCAGATCTATTGCAACGATGCGTTTTCGGCGGCGCACCGGGCCCATGCCTCGACCGAGGGGTTGGCGCATCTGATGCCTGCCTGCGCGGGGCGGCAGATGGAGGCGGAGTTGCGCGCGCTGGAGGCCGCATTGAGCAAGCCCAAGCGCCCGGTGGGCGCGGTTGTAGGCGGGGCGAAAGTCTCGACCAAGATCGAGTTGCTGGAGAATCTGGTGGAAAAGCTGGATGTGCTGATCATCGGCGGCGGCATGGCGAATACTTTCCTTGCGGCGCAGGGCGCGCAGCTGGGGGCGTCGCTGCGCGAGGCGGATTTCGAGGACACGGCGCGGGATATTCTGGCCAAGGCGGCCAAGACGGGTTGCAAGGTCATTCTGCCGGTCGATGGCAAGGTGGCGCGCAGCTTTGGCGCGGGCGTGCCTTTCGACGTGGTGGCGCTGGGTGCGGATACCGTGCTGGAGGCGGATCAGATGGTTCTGGATGCCGGGCTGCAGTCGATCGCGGCGATCACGACGGCCTTTGACGGGCTGGAGACGCTGATCTGGAACGGGCCGCTGGGGGCTTTCGAGATTGCGCCCTTTGACGAGGCGACCTTTGCGACGGCGCGCCATGCGGCGAGGCTGACGCAGGCGGGGCGGCTGATCACGGTGGCCGGCGGCGGCGACACGGTAGCGGCGCTTCATGCGGCGGATGCGGCGGATGCGTTCACCTATATCAGCACAGCGGGCGGTGCATTCCTGGAATGGATGGAGGGCAAGCCCCTGCCCGGTGTGGTCGCCCTTGAGGGCAAAGGCTGAGCCCGACCGGCGCGCTGTGGATATTTGAAGCAAGAAGAAGTGGCAGACCCGCGGCTGTGACGCAATTTTTGCGCGGATTTTCGGTGTTTTTTCACTGTTTTCAACCGAAAGGGGATTCACAAGACGAATCACCTGTGGCATGGTTCGGGAAAGCGTCGGCACAGGCGCAGACAAAGGCAGAGCAATGACATCCCGCACCCGTCCCGCATTTGGCGTGTTGATCTTTTTCGCCGTGGCGTTCAGCCTTGGGGCCTATTTCACCTTTGCCGCCGTGCAGGGCAATTACGGGCTGTTCCGGCGGGCCGAAGTGACCGCCGATGCCGAGAAGCTGCGGCAGGAGCTGGCCGTTCTGCAAGAGCGCGTGGCGCGGATGGAGAACCTGACGCGGCGCTTGTCGGATGAGTATCTGGATCTGGATCTGCTGGATCAACAGGCGCGCGATGTGCTGGGCCTGATGCGCGCGGATGAGATCGTCGTCAGGTAGGCGCAGGCCGTCTGCACGTCCCCGGCTGTCGTTCTGCCTCTGACCCTGACCCTGACCCGCGCGGCCGAAGTTTGCACTCGCATCACGGGGTTGAATCCTGTATTAAATAGTTTAACGCTAAACTATCTTGATATGCAGGAGGGGGATGCCGCATGGCCGTCAGAAAAAGCCAAAAGGTTTCAAATGTTTCCGCCGATGAGCTGAAAGGCTTTTACCGTGACATGCTGCTGATCCGGCGATTCGAGGAGAAGGCAGGGCAGCTTTACGGGATGGGTCTGATCGGTGGTTTCTGCCATCTCTATATCGGGCAGGAAGCGGTGGTCGTGGGTCTTGAGGCGGCGGCCGAAGAGGGCGACAAGCGCATCACATCCTATCGCGATCACGGGCATATGCTGGCCTGCGGGATGGACCCCAACGGGGTGATGGCGGAATTGACCGGGCGCGAGGGGGGCTACTCCAAGGGCAAGGGCGGCTCGATGCACATGTTCTCGAAGGATAAGCATTTCTACGGCGGGCACGGGATCGTGGGCGCGCAGGTGCCGCTGGGGGCCGGACTGGCCTTTGCGGACAAGTATCTGGACAACAAGCGCGTCACCTTCGCCTATTTCGGGGATGGGGCGGCGAACCAGGGGCAGGTCTACGAGACCTTCAACATGGCGGCGCTGTGGAAGCTGCCGGTGATCTTCGTGATCGAGAACAACCAGTATGCGATGGGCACGTCGCAGCAACGCTCGACCTCCTCGGCCGAGATCTACGAGCGCGGTCATGCCTTTGGCATTCCCGGCGAGGCGGTGGACGGGATGGATGTGCTGGCCGTCAAGGCAGCGGGCGAGAAGGCCGTGGCGCATTGCCGGGCGGGCGATGGCCCGTATATCCTTGAGGTGAAGACCTATCGCTATCGCGGGCATTCGATGTCGGACCCGGCGAAGTATCGCACCCGCGAGGAAGTGCAGAAGATGCGCGACGAGAAGGATGCGATCGAGCATGTGCGCGATCTGCTGTTGTCGGGCAAGCACGCGACCGAGGATGACCTGAAGGCCATCGACAAGGAGATCAAGGATATTGTCAACGCGAGCGCCGAGTTCGCGAAGGAGAGCCCGGAGCCTGCGCTGAGCGAGCTTTGGACCGATATTTATGACGATGAAGTGCCGCAGAGCGCGTAAGGGAGAACAAGACCATGGCAACTGACATCCTGATGCCCGCCCTGTCGCCCACGATGGAAGAGGGCACGCTGGCCAAATGGCTGGTCAAGGAAGGCGATAGCGTGAAGGCCGGCGATATTCTGGCCGAGATCGAGACGGACAAGGCCACGATGGAATTCGAGGCGGTGGATGAGGGCGTGATCGGCAAGCTCTTGGTGGCCGAGGGCACCGAGGGGGTGAAGGTGAACGCCCCCATCGCCACGCTGCTGGAGGATGGCGAGAGCGCGTCGGACGCGGCACCACGCGCCGAGGCGAAGGCCGAGGCCCCCAAGGCGGAGGCCGCCAAGCCTGCGGCCAAGGCGGAGGCCCCTGCCCCGGCGGCCCCCAAGCCCGCGAAGATGCAGCCCGACTGGCCCGAGGGCACCGAGGTGCGCAAGCAGACCGTGCGCGAGGCGCTGCGCGATGGGATGGCCGAGGAGATGCGGCGCGATCCGAATGTGTTCCTGATGGGCGAGGAAGTGGCCGAGTATCAGGGTGCCTACAAGATCAGCCAAGGGATGCTGGATGAATTCGGCCCCAAGAGGGTGATCGACACGCCGATCACCGAGCATGGATTCACCGGCATTGCCGTGGGGGCCGCCTTTGGCGGGTTGCGCCCGATCGTGGAGTTCATGACCTTCAACTTCGCCATGCAGGCGATTGACCAGATCATCAACTCGGCGGCCAAGACGCTCTATATGTCGGGCGGTCAGATGGGGGCACCGATGGTGTTCCGTGGCCCCAACGGGGCGGCGGCGCGGGTGGGTGCGCAGCATAGCCAAGATTACGCGGCTTGGTATGCGCAGATTCCGGGGTTGAAGGTGGTGATGCCCTATTCGGCGTCCGACTACAAAGGGTTGATGAAGACGGCGATCCGCGATCCGAACCCGGTGATCTTCTTGGAGAACGAGATCCTTTATGGCCGCACCTTCGACGTGCCGGTGCTGGAGGATTACACCGTGCCCTTCGGCAAGGCCAAGATCTGGCGCGAGGGGACGGATGTGACCATCGTAAGTTTCGGGATCGGCATGACCTATGCTTTGGAGGCTGCCGAGCGGCTTTCGAGCGACGGGATCAGCGCCGAGGTGATTGATCTGCGCACCCTGCGCCCGCTGGATTATGACACGCTGATTGCATCCGTTATGAAGACCAACCGCTGCGTGACGGTCGAGGAAGGTTTCCCCGTGGGGTCCATCGGGAACCATCTGTCGGCCTATATCATGGAGAACGCCTTCGATTATCTGGATGCGCCGGTGATCAACTGCACCGGCAAGGACGTGCCGATGCCCTATGCGGCCAATCTGGAAAAGCTGGCGCTGGTGACGACCGACGAGGTTGTTGCGGCCGTCAAAAAAGTGACCTACCGCTGAGGAGACACGCGATGCCTGTTGAAATTCTGATGCCCGCGCTGTCCCCCACCATGGAAGAGGGCACGCTGGCGAAATGGCTGGTCAAGGAGGGGGATACCGTGTCGGCGGGCGACCTTCTGGCCGAGATCGAGACGGACAAGGCCACGATGGAGTTCGAGGCCGTGGATGAGGGCGTGATCGGCAAGCTGCTGGTGGCCGAGGGCACCGAGGGGGTGAAGGTGAATTCGCCCATCGCGACCCTGCTGGAGGATGGCGAGAGCGCCGCGGATGCCAAGGCGGCACCGAAGGCGGAGGCCGCGCCCAAGGCGGAGGCCAAGGCCGATGCGGCCCCGGCAGGGGCGAAAGCCGAGGCGGCCCCGGCAGGGGCCAAGGAGGCGCCTGCTGCGCCGAAAGCGGCGGATGGGGCGCGGGTCTTTGCCTCGCCCCTTGCGCGGCGGATTGCGGCGGAGAAGGGGATCGACCTGACGGCGATTTCCGGGTCCGGCCCGCATGGGCGGATCGTCAAGGCCGATGTCGAGGGGGCCAGCCCGCAGGCGGCACCTGCGACCGCGGCGGCAGCCAAGGCGGCGGATGCGCCCAAGGCTGCGGCCCCTGCCCCGGCCATGGCGGCGGGTCCATCGACCGACACGGTTCTGAAGATGTATGAGGGGCGCGCCTATACCGAGGTCAAGCTGGACGGGATGCGCAAGACGATTGCCGCGCGTCTGACCGAGGCCAAGCAGACGATCCCGCATTTCTATCTGCGCCGGGATATCGAGCTGGACGCGCTAATGGCGTTCCGGGGCAAGCTGAATGCGCAGCTTGAGGCGCGCGGGGTCAAGCTGAGCGTCAATGACTTCATCATCAAGGCCTGTGCCCTTGCCTTGCAGCAGGTGCCTGCGGCCAATGCGGTCTGGGCGGGCGACCGGGTGTTGCAGCTCAAGCCGTCGGATGTGGCGGTGGCTGTCGCGATCGAGGGCGGGTTGTTCACGCCGGTGTTGAAAGATGCCGAGATGAAGTCGCTCTCGACCTTGAGTGCCGAGATGAAGGATCTGGCGGCGCGGGCCAAGTCAAAGAAACTGGCCCCGCATGAGTATCAGGGCGGCAGTTTCGCCATTTCCAACCTGGGCATGTTCGGGATCGACAATTTCGATGCGGTCATCAACCCGCCGCATGGAGCCATTCTGGCCGTGGGTGCGGGTGTCAAGAAGCCCGTTGTGGGCAAGGATGGCGCGTTGAGCGTGGCCACGGTGATGTCGGTGACGCTGTCGGTGGATCACCGGGTGATCGACGGGGCCTTGGGGGCCGAGCTTTTGCAGGCGATCAAGGACAATCTGGAGAACCCGATGGCCATGCTGGCCTGATCCTGTCGCAGCTCAGACGCGCAAATACCACAGAACGGGCCGGACCTTGCAGGGGTCCGGCCTTTTCGTTGCGCGGATGGCGCGGGTTTACTATCCTTTAACGTGTATTGAGCTGAGGCAGCTACCGCGCCGCAAGACGGGACCAACCCGCGCCCCCCGGCATGGTGCGTTGAACGGGACATGGTGGAACCAGAGAACCTGCGGTTTTTCCGCAAGACCATGCGTCATTTCGCAGAGTTGCGGACACAGGGGCCTGGGCCTGCCGAGACGGCTGCGCGTTTTCCGGCGGATTGGTTCGACTTTCCGCATGACAGTCTGGCGGATTTCGGTGCGATGACCTTTCTGGCCGGTCTGACCACCTATCACCGGGACAAGCCTCTGGCGCGGGCCATGCATTATCTGGAGCCGGCGTGGCGGCTCAATCACTACAAGATATTCCGCACGAACGGGTATCCGCGCGCCTTTGTGACCTGGGCCGGGCTGTCGCCTGCGGCCGAGGCGCGTTTTGCCGTGGATCATCAGCCGCTTGCGCCACAGGACTGGACCAGCGGCCATTCGGTCTGGCTGGTCGATTTCGTGGCGCCTTTCGGCCATGTCGAGCAGATCGTGCCGCTGCTGACGCAGAACCCCGATCTGACGCGGGTGCGGACCTTGTGGCACAACGCCACGGGCGAGCGGTGCCGGATCGTGGAGTGGAGCCGCGCGCCCGGCGAGACGGCGGTGGCGGTGCGGTCCTATGGGCAGAACCAGTTTCGCGACATATTGCAACGGGAAGGGTAGGATATGGGTGCTCCGAATATCACCGGCACGACAGGCGGCAGCGTCACCGAATTGTCGGGAATGACGGTCACGGGCGATCTGGACGACAGCGGCAACGTGTTTGCCGATACCTGGAGCATTTCCTCGACCCCGGCCTATGGCAGCGCGTCGATCAACAGCAACGGGACATGGTCCTATGTGCTGAATGACAGTCATCCGGCCGTGGCGGCGCTGGATGCGGGCGAGACGCTGACGGATACATTCGTGGTGCTGCTGTCGTCGAACGGGACGGATACGCAGACGATCACGATCACGATCAACGGGGTGCCCTGTTTCGCGCGGGGCACAGGGATCGACACGCCCGATGGGCCGCGCGCGGTCGAGGATCTGCGGGCGGGGGACATGATCGAGACGCTGGATGCGGGGCCGCAGCGGATTGTCTGGGTCGGCAGTCGCATGGCCGATGGGACGGGGGAT
>JAMWZG010000389.1 GCA_024304855.1 Paracoccaceae bacterium | reverse complement strand
CGACACCCATGTGCGCGCCACCCCCTCGCCCGAGGAACTGGCCGAAAGCGCCATCGGGGCCGCGCGCCATGTGCGCCGCTTCGGTCTGGTGCCGAATGTCGCCTTCTGCACCCAGTCGCAATTCGGCAACATGGATACCGATGCCGGTCAGCGGATGCGCGCGGCTCTGGCGATTCTCGACGCCGCCCCCCGCGATTTCTGCTATGAGGGCGAGATGAACGTGGACAGCGCGCTCGATCCCGAATTGCGTGCGCGGATCTTCCCCGACAGCCGGATGAAGGGGACAGCCAATGTGCTGATCTTCGCCCATGCCGATGCTGCCTCGGGCGTGCGCAACATCCTGAAAATGAAGGCCGGCGGGCTTGAAGTGGGGCCGATCCTGATGGGCATGGGCAACCGCGCCCATATCGTCAGCCCCTCGATCACGCCGCGCGGCCTGCTCAACATGGCGGCCATCGCCGGCACGCCTGTGGCGCATTACGGCTGAGGTAAGGGAATCTTCAACTCCTGCGACTAGAGTGCGGCCTGTCACGAGGATAGGCTGGATATGCGCGCACTCATCGCAAGACTTGGTTTCGGGGCCTCGCGCCTGCCCGATGGGCACACCCTGCCCACAAGGCCGCCGCGGCCCCGCGCCGCGCCGGGGCCCGTGGCTGCGACTGCGCCCGTTCCGGACGCGGTCAGCCCCGAACCGGCACTGCCCTCTGCCGCCACTCTGGCCGATGACGGCGAACGCATCGCCCGTCAGGCCGCAAGGCTCGGCTTTGAAATCGTGGACATCGGCGGCTTTCTCAAGGAACTGGACACCCGCTTCGCCGATCAGCTCGCCAGCCTCTCCGGCACGCTCGACCTCACGGATGAGGTGGTGCGGGCCAATGCCGCCGTCACCGACGGGATCACCCACATCAGCCATGCCGTCCAGCAGGCGCTGGACACCTCGCAGGATGCGGTGGGCGCGGTGCGCGCCTCGGTCGGCATGTCGCGCGATCTGGCCACCTGGGTCTCCTCGGTCGGCACCCGCATCGACGACATATCCAAGGCGCTCAAATAGATGGAAACCCGCACCGCCATGATCGAGGAGATTGCCCTTCAGGTCTACATGCTCTCGGTCAATGCCGGGATCGAGGCGACGCGGGCGGGCGACGCGGGCCGCGGCTTTGCGGTCATCGCCAAGACGGTCAAGGAACTCTCCGATCAGACCAATGCCACGACCGAAGAAATCCGCCGCAGCGTCCGCGTGCTCGGCCAGTCCGTGCATTCCCTCTCCGAGGAGGCGGCGGAGGCCAGCCGGAATGCCCTCACCGTCACGCAGGACAGTCTGGGCACCGATCAGAAACTCACGCTGATCACGCACAAGATCCACGGGCTGAGCGAGATGACCGCGACAATCCGCGATCATTCGGCCGTCGTGCGCCGCGCCAATGACAATTTCGACAGCACGATCCGCGCCTTCGGCGATACGGTCTCGGCCACGGCCAAGGATCTGCATGGCACGGTGACGCGGGTGAACCGGCTGATCGACGCGTCCGAAACGCTGGTGCAGCTCACCGCCGACCGCAGCGACACATCCGGGGATCGTTCCTTCATCGACAGGGTCCGGCAGGATGCGGCGCAACTCGGCCTGCGGCTGGATCAGGCTCTGGCAGACGGGACCATCACGCGCGCATCGCTCTTCGCCCGCGACTACCGCCCCATCCCCGGCACCGATCCGCAGCAATATGACGCGCCGTTCTGCCAGCTGACAGACCGCCTCTTCACCCCCGTGCAGGAGGCGGCCCTGACCCTGTCGGACAAGGTCGTGTTCTGCGCGGCGGTCAATATCGACGGCTTCCTGCCCACGCATAACCGCAAATTCTCGCATCCGCAGCGCGGCGATCCGGTCTGGAACGCCGCCCATTCGCGCAACCGACGCCTGTTCAACGACCGTGTCGGGCTGAAGGCGGGGCAGAACACCGCCCCCTTCCTGTTGCAGGTCTATCGCCGCGACATGGGCAATGGCGTCTCGGTGATGATGAAGGATGTCTCGGCCCCGATCATGGCGGACGGGCGGCACTGGGGCGGCCTGCGCCTCGCCTATCAGGTCTGATCCCCGCGCCCGCCGCGCGCCCTCATCCCGTCACCTCGCCCCTCACAGCTGCCCTCTGCCTTCATCGTTCCAAAACTACTCGATCCCCGTCCCCTCCCCCATGCCGCGCGGCATACGTCCGCATACCCTGCGGTGCACCTCTGCATACATAAAATTACGCATTGACAAGCACATAGGTAATAATATTTCCCTGATGGAATATATCCGGCACGATCATTCTGGGAGGGGGATCCGCCATGGACGGCACGACAGCGGCGGTGGGGCGCATCGCCCGGACCGCAGGGCAGATCACGGCCCAGCAGGCCGATATGATCGGCGCGACCCTGCGCCCCCATTGGCAGACCGGCAGCCTCAGGGATGGCGATCCGCTGCCCCCGCTCTGGCACTGGGCCGCCTTCCCCCCCAGCGCCCCGATGGAGG
>JAMWZG010000388.1 GCA_024304855.1 Paracoccaceae bacterium | reverse complement strand
CCTTCGTCAATCATCCCGCCAATGCGCGGGACAGGCGCTTAAATGGTCCGATCCGCGCCGATTTTCAAGGGGAATCTCTAGGCTGCGGGCTTTTGCGCCTTGCGCGACACGGCAAGGCTCTGTTCGGGCCAATGCGCAAGGTTCAGCACATGGCCATCGGCGCGCACATCGCGCACCGCGCCAAGGTCCACATCGGCATAGGTCCAGCCGGGCCGGTCCAGACGCCCCTCCGCAATCACCCCCGTCGGCGGAAAGCCACGGTCGGGCGGGCCGAACACACCGCCCGCGCCGGTATTCTCCTCGACCGCGTAAAGGCGCGGCTCCTTGCCCACAAGCGAGGACATGACCGTGACGCATTGCCCCTCCAGCGCGCGGGCCATGGCCCCGATGCGCACGCGCCAATAGCCTTCCAGCGCCTCGGTGCAGCTTGGCACCAGCAGGATCTCGACATCGCGCTCGGCCAGATCCCGCGCCAGCAGGGGAAACTCGCTGTCATAGCAGATCAGGATGCCGATCCGCCCCAGATCCGTGTCGAACACCCGCAGCGGCCCGGCCCCGCCACTGGCCCCGGCAATGCCCCATTCCTCGCGCTCGAACCGGGTCATGATCTGCTTGTCCTGCACCCCGATAAGGCCCGCAGGGCCGAAGAGGGCGGCCCGGTTGACCACCGCGCCCCCCTCGATCACCGGGGCCGAGGCCGACAGGATATGCACCCCGAACCGCGCCGCCAATGCCGCATGAAGGTTGTAGCTTGCACCCACCCGCCCCGCGACCGCGCGGATCGACCCTTTCAGATCGCTTGCCACCCGTGGCCCGTCCAGGGACGCCAGCTCCATCGCGCCATATTCGGGAAACACCAGCAAGGACGCCCCCTCCTGCGCGGCCTCTGCCACCCAGGCGGTCAGCTTGGCCTCGTAATCCGTCCAGTCCTTGAACCAGTCCAGCGGATAAGCGGATGTTGCGATCTTCATGGCGATACGTCCTGTTCCTGAGTCTGGGTCATGATGCCCCAACGCCCGGGCAGGTTCAAACAGATGGTCCGCGCGGGCCGCAGGCCCTGTCGCTTGTCGCGCGCGTCACAGCGTCCTGATCCAGAATTGCAGCGGTTTTTCGGTCTCATGGCGCTGGTCCCGATCCTTCCAGCCGAACCGCGCCACCACCCCCTCCAGCGGGCGATAGCCGCGTTTGCGCCAGAAGGCATCGAGCGGCACATAGCCTGCGGGCCGCAGCGGATGATCCGCAGGCCGGATCACGCTGCAAAAGGCCGCCTTCCTCTGGCCCAGCGCGCGGGCATGGCCCTCGCGCAGGTCAAAGAAGCGATGCCCGATCCCATGGCCGCGATAGTCCGCCAAAAGCACCGATTCCGCACAGTAGAACACCTGCCCCAGATCCTCGCCCGTGCCGTCAAAGGCGGCGGCGAAATCATCGGCGTGATCCTGCATCGGCATCCCCGTCGCCGCCCCCACCAGCCGCGCCCCGTCAAAGGCTCCCACCACCACGGCACGCGGATTGTCACGATAGGCCGCCAGATAGCCGCGCTCATAGGCCAGATCCCCGTCATAGAGATAGGGCCAGTCCCGGAACACCGCGATGCGCAGCCGCGCCACATCATCCAGCGCCGCCTCCAGCCCCGCCCCGGTCAGAGCGGCGACCCGGATCATGCCGAAACCTGCGCCACCCAGTCGGCCAGGTTGTAATAGGTCACGACACGGGTGATCTTGCCGCCTTCCAGGCTGAAGAACGCCCCCGCCGGCAGGCGGTAGCCTTGCCCCCGCGCCTCGGGCAGGCCCGCATCCGTCTCCAGATAGGTGCCGTTCACGATGAACTCCGCCGCCGCGCGGCCTCCGTCCTCGCTCACGAAGATCACCATATCCGTCAGGTTTTCCTTGTAGCAGCGGCTCATATGGGCGCTGAACGCGGCAAAGGCCGTCTTGCCATGGCGCACCTTGCCCTCATTGACGTGATGGGCCACGTCATCGGCCAGACAGGCCAGCATCGCTTCCGTCTCGCCGGCGTTGAAGGCGTCATAGTAACTCTGGATCGTGGCGCGGGCCGTCTGGGACATGGTCAAACCTCCTGTTTTGCGCCCAGACCTAGCAGCCCCGCGCCCCCTCTCCAAGCGGCCGGGCGACGCTTTTCGCACCGCCCGCGCCCAACCCCTGCCTTACAGCATGGCCAGCGCCGCACGGACCACCTCGGCCATGGGCGTGGGGGCGCGCCCGATCAGCCGCGCCAAGCTGCCGCTGTCATCGGACAGGGCCGCTGCATCGCGCGCCCGCGCATCGGCATCGGCCACCGCCGCCGCCATCGGCGCGGGCAGACCAAAGGACAGCAGCGCCTCGCGATAGCTGACCTCGTCCATATCCACATAAGGGATCTCCCGCCCGGTCTGGCGCGACACCTCCGCCGCCAGATCCGCCAGCCGATAACCCGGCCCGGCCAGCTCACAGACCTGCCCCGCCAGCCCCGCATCCAGCGCCGCCACGGCCAGCGCCTCGGCATAATCGGCACGCGCA
>JAMWZG010000387.1 GCA_024304855.1 Paracoccaceae bacterium | reverse complement strand
CTCTGGGACAAGCAGGCGATCCGGCAGCGTCTGGCGCAACGCTGGGCCGAGGTGGCCGCGGCGCGCGCGCTGGTCTATCAGACGGCGCTGGCCATGGATGCGGGGACCGATTGCGTGCGCGAGGTCTCGGCGATCAAGGCGCTGTGCGGTGATCTGGTCAACAAGGTGATGTATGACTGCCAGCAGTTCCACGGCGGTTTCGGCTATATGACCGGGACCGAGATCGAGCGGATGGTGCGCGATGCCCGCGTGCAGGCCATCGGCGGCGGCGCGACCGAGGTGATGCTGGAGGAGATTGCCAAGCGGCTGTGAGCCGGCAGCGCGGCACCCGGCGGCGGGCGCTGAGCTGAGTATTTGCAGCAAGATGAAGGAGGGCGGCGCGCGTCAGCCCCTGGTCAACCCCTGGTCAGATCGGTGTTGAGGTCGGGCAGCAGGCGCTTGTGCTTGCGCATTTCGGTCAGCACGTCGCCGAAGGTGGTCAGGCCCCGCGCCTCCAGCATGGGAATCATGCGCAGGAACACGTCGCGCGTGGCGATGGCATCGCCCAGGGCGGTGTGTCGGACATCCTGCGGCAGGTCAATTTCCAGCCGCTGCACGATCTCGTCCAGCGTATGCCCCTCGGTTCCGCCGAAGAGGATCGCCGACAGAAGCACGGTATCGAGCACGGGATTGTCGAATTCGGCCCCGATGGCGGCGGCGTGGCGGTGGAAAAAGGCCATGTCGAAGGGTGCGTTATGCGCGACCAGCACCGCGTCGCGGGCAAAGCTGTGAAAGCGGCGTCCGGCGCGGGCCATGTCGGGGGCGTCCTTGACCATGGCATCGGTCACGCCATGCACCGCTGTTGACCGCGCGGGGATGGGACGGCCCGGATTGACCAGCATGTCCAGCACCTCGCCGCCCGCCTGCTGTCCGTTCACCACGCGCAGGGCGCCGATCTGCACCACCTCGTCCCGGTCGGGCAGAAGGCCGGTGGTTTCGGTGTCGAAGACCACATAGGTCAGCGCGCGCAGCGGCACATCGAGGATATTGTCCGAGGTGTCGCGCGTGTTCCGTTCGAAATCATAGACCACGGGGCGCGCGGGCGTGGTTTCGCGCGGCACGGGGAAGGAGAGCATATAGCCCTGACCCCGGCCCAGATCATGCAGCGTCACATCGAAAAGCGCCGCGCCATCGGCGGTGACAAGCTGCTGGTCCAGCGTGTCGCGCCCGGTATCGGAGAGGTTGGCCAGGGCGGCGCGCAGATAGGTTTCGTCGAAATAATCGAAGATGCGCTGGCCCAGCCCGAGGTGGTGCTGATCGTCCAGCATGGCGGCGGCGTGGCCGTCATAGAGCGTGATCCGGTGATCCGGCCCCACCATCAGCACGGCGGCGGGAATGGCCGAGAGGATGCGCGTCAGATGTTCGCGTTCCGTCATCAGCCGCGCGGTGTGGCGGGCGATGTCGGCATCCGTGCCCGCGCGCGCCTCGCCCAGTTTCGAGGTGATGGCCGAGGCGGCGGTGGCCAGATCGCCCAGATGCCGCGCCACGGCGGTGTCGATGCCGCCGCGCATGTCGGTGGCGGCGCGGGCGTGCATGGCGGCGGCCAGCCGTTCGATCGGACGGGCCACGGTTTCATCGAAGATCAGCCACATCAGCGCGCAGAGGCCGAGGATCGCGAACCCGGCCATCAGCCCCGCCGAGACGAAGGCGGGGCGCGCCTGCGGCAGATCCAGCCGCGCCTCGGCCAGCATCAGCGACCCGGCGACGGCCCCGATGCAGCCCACCGCCAGCAGCCCGAAGAAGGCGAGTGTGCGTTGGCGCGGTCCAAGGCGGTCGAACATGGGTTTACCCTTCCTGGCAGATGGCGGCGGTGGCGGGGTCGTCCATCCCGGTCTGATCCCAGCGCGCGACGCGGACCGTGCCATCGTCGTTGAACATCGCGTCAGGGTCCAGCAGGGCGCTGCGGCCCTGGGCGCAGTCGAAGACGGCGGGCAGCAGGCGCACGGGTTCCCAGCGGGCGAAGAAGATCACGCGGCTGAGGCGCAGGTCCGGCTGCGCGGCATTGCGCTGCACCCCGCCCACATCGACGGCGATGAACCTGTTCACATAGGGCACGACATAGGTCCACGGGCTGTAGATCGCGCGGTGTTCGGTGGTCGAGACCACCTCGAACCCGGCGGGAATCAGGGTGAGCGTGCGGGGATACCAGCGGTATTCGTTGGTCAGGCTCATCAGGATCATGCCCAGACCGGCCCCGGCCGGGATCAGCCAGCGTGGCAGGCGCTTGCCCGTCAGCTGGTTCAGGATCATCACGACCCCGGCTGCGGCAAAGCCTGCGGCGATGATCGTGATTATATCGACATACATTCTTTCTTCTCCTCCTTCCCGGATGGGCGGCCTTGCGGGACCGCAGGCTGCCGGGTCAGCCGATCACGCCGCGCCCCTGCGTGGCTGCGGATTGCATGGTGCGCACCACGACAAAGGCGTCGCGCAGGTGGCTGCGTTCGAATTCGGACAGGACATTGGGCGACATGAAAT
>JAMWZG010000386.1:1703-2518 GCA_024304855.1 Paracoccaceae bacterium | reverse complement strand
AGCCCCGCTTTGGTGCGTTCGCGGATCAGGGCGCGCTCGAACTCGGCCGCGGCGCCGAGAACTTGCAGGGTGAACTTGCCCTGCGGCGAGGACGTGTCGATCGGATCGGTCAGCGAGCGAAAAAAGGCACCTTTCGCCTCCAGCCGCTCGATGACCTCGAGCAGATGCGACAGCGATCGCGCCAGACGATCAATGCGCACGACGACCAGCGTATCGCCCTTGCCAATCCGCTCGAGCACGCGGGCCAGCACGGGCCGCGCACGGTTGCCGCCCGAGGCCTGCTCTTCGTGGATCTCGACGCAGCCCGCGGATTTCAGGGCCTGCGACTGGGGCAGGGGGGTCTGATCTTCGGTCGAGACGCGCGCATAGCCGATCAGGGGCATCAAAACAGGCCGTTTGCAGTTTAAGGTATCATAAATAAACGACCGTTTGTAAACAGATGCAAGGGCGCGCTCTGTGGCGTTGTTCATCATAAAGCCGTTGGTTTCCATACGCTGAGCGCGATCAGAGAAATCTCGCAGACCACCGAGCGCGCGTGCTATATAAGGTGTGCAGGCGCACTCTGACAAAACACTTGGGTAAAATGCAAAAGTGACGTATTTTGCACATATGAAGCCTCAAGTATCCACGCAGTATGATATTTTTGACGACCCTCTAGTGGATGAGGAGGGGCTCGAAGAGGCGTCTGAGGACGACCTGTGGTTCCTGCCCGGTCCGATGGAAGTGGAGCCGGATTATCTGCCGCCCGGACCGAGGGCAGAGCTGCGTGAAACCGCAGTCCTCGACGATTGGCGGAAGGCAGAGGCGGTTAATGC
>JAMWZG010000386.1:0-1693 GCA_024304855.1 Paracoccaceae bacterium | reverse complement strand
CGCGTCTCGCCCGTGTGGCTGGTCGGATCGGCGCGTTGGATGACCGGCTGCGCCGTGGCCCGAAAGGCTGGCGGCACAGGCTCGCGCTGATGGAGGCGGCAGACCTCAGCTGGTTTGTGGGTGACCGTATTGGCCCTGATCGGCTGGCGCTCTGGATATCCATGCGCCTGTCTGGCGTGCAGGACAACACTGCAGCGCTCGCGCGTGTCGGATGGGCAGTGCGGCGTCTAACAGGCGGTCCCGGCCCAGAGGTGGACCTGTCCGCCTTCCTCGATCGCCGTGACCCCGAAAACATAGCAGGTGAAGCCGAGCCCTTTGCGGATCGCGCGGGCGGTTGGCTTGACCTGATGGCGCAAGCCGTCGAGCTGCACCCGATCACACGCGCCTGCATGGGGCTTCAACTCTGGAGCCTTGCGGGCCTCGGGCAACAGGGCGACCGGATGGAAGCGGCGGTTACCGCCGCACGCATTGCCGCCAGCGAAGGCCCGAATTCGAATGGGGGGGCCATCTTTGCGCCTCTGGCTATGCGCGGGGCAGGGGGGCTGCGCGCCAGTGGCCCACCAGCTGAGCGCTTGGAGCGTTGGCTCGAGGGAATGGAAACAGCATGCCTGACCGCGATGCGGCACCTCGACGATATCCAGGCATGGTCAGCGCGGGCGGAAACCATGATGGCCCCGCTCTCTGGCAAGACACCACCAGCATTGCGCGCCGTGCTGGCCGAATGGCCCCTCGTCTCCGCCCCAATGGCCGAGACCCTGACCGGTGCCAGCCGCGCCGCCGTCCAGCGCAACCTCGTCTGGATGGAAGCGCGGGGTTTGATCTGCGAAGTGACCGGGCAGGGCCGGTTCCGGATGTGGCGCACCACGACCTAAGAGATGAGCGTCATCGCTCGGTATCCTGACGGGTGCGTGCCAGTCGGCCAAAGTTCCGGTAGGAGGAGGCAAAGCCCGCCGGAACCTTGGCAATCAAGGTGCTCGAAGTTGGAGATACTCCTCGCCAGTGTGCAAGGCCGCTGTGGCCGGCGCTTCCGTGCGGTTGTGCCTTCACCATCTATGATTACTGGTGAAGGCGGCGAGCAAGACGCCCGGTATTTTGGACACTGCGCGGCCCTGTTTGTCGTTGCTGCTTTGCCTGCCCCCGTCACCGTGCAAGTCAAAGTTCACCATACTGCCGTTTGCGGCTCAGGCGAAGCGGGCGATATGGCCTTCCTCCATCGCCAGCTTCGACAGGATCTGACTCTGCAGCAACCGTGGTCTCGGGAACAGGCCGGGTCAGGCTGGGCGGCGCGCCGATTTTTTCATAGTAGCGGATGGTAAATTGCGGATCACAAGGATCGTGTGTGTTCACGAAAAAATGTCCTTGAACCTCTAGTCACTAGAAGTCTTATTTAGTCAACGTGAACAGATATGTTCCCGCCATAGATTGCTGGTGGGAACCGAAAGGGTCCGACATGCTGACAAGACGACACTTCATTCAAACAACAACGGCGCTATTCTCCGCGTCTGTTTCCAGCCCCCTGTTGGCCGATACCTGGCCCGCCGAGGCACAGAAGGCTGAATGGGACGCGCAAGTCACGCCGCCCGGATTCGATCCGGCCACGTCAAACCCTTGGGGCCTACACCCGCGCTTTTTGCCCCAGCGCGTGGTTGCGAAACCCGGACTCGTGCCAGGAGACATCCATGTCGATGCGGTC
>JAMWZG010000385.1 GCA_024304855.1 Paracoccaceae bacterium | reverse complement strand
GCTGGCTGCGGCGTGATGGCAAGGGTCATCCGGGTCTCTCCTTTTTGCTCATAGATGTGGATCGCACGGGGTCGGCCCGTCCGTGCCCTCAGCTCACGCTTCGGCAAGCACAAATACGGCTTCCACGGCTGGCCGCGGACCCTCCGCATTTGCGCTTGCGACCGAGCCTCTTGCCCCCGTGCCGGGTGATCCCCATCGCAACAAGGAGTAACCCAAATGACCAACCACTACGTCGCTACCGTCCCCGTCAAGTTCACCGATACCGATGGCCAGGAGCGCACCCGTTTTCAGCGCGTGGGTGCGATGTTCCGCAACACCCGCAACGGGGACGGCTCGGAGTTCTTCAGCCTCAAGCTCGACTTCCCGGTCGCGGTCTCGGAGCTGGTGATGTTCCCACCGAGCGCGAAAGATCCCCAGGACTAAATCCTCTGACGAGGATGGGCCGCCCCAGCACGATCTTGGGGCGGCCCGATCCCTGTTCCAGGGATGCCGGTCCCTGCGCGTTCAACGGACGCACTCCGCCCGGAATGATCAGGCCGCGACAGACCGGCCAGTCAGCCTCAAGGGGGCCATCCACAAAAACCTATCGGCCAGGGCCTCCCGGTTTTTGCGGCAGAGATTTGGCAAGCCAAATCTGGCCCTCCTTGACCCTGCCTGTCCGCCCTGTCGGTGGGGTTTGCGCCCGCCCGCGGTTCCGTCCGAACACGCATGTGTTCGGCCAGAGCCTCGGGCGGGGCTGGCGGACGGGACCCTTAGGGCAGGTGGGTCGCCCGGTGGTGAGGGCGGCAGAGCCGCGCCCCTGCGGGCCGCGGCGTGAAGCGGACACCAAGGCTGCCTGAGCCCGAATGCGACGTAAGTATATAATTGACAGCTCGGTATATTATCGTAAGGTAGGGGCAGCCTTGGTGGAAGGTGGCAGGAAATAGGGGGTCTTTCTTCGCATGTCTCGCTCGAAACGTCTCACGGATGCGCAACGTATGGAGATCGTGCGCGAAGCCGCGGACGGAGTCTCGACGTCCGTGCTTGCGAAGCGGTTCGGGGTGACACCGCGGGCGGTGCAATACACCTTGAAGAGTGACGATCAGCGCCAGCGCGATACGGCCGTGCCGGTCTTGGCGGTGAGTGTGAAAGTGACCCCTGACGAGATGGCGGCATTCGATGCGGTGCTGGCGTCGGCGGGGATCGAGACCCGCTCGGAAGGGCTGCGCCGCTTGATGCAAGCGGCAGGTGGCACCTTCGTGGCGGACACATCGTTGGCGGCAGAGATGGCGCGCTATCGCGCCTCATTAAATGATGTTGGAAACGGTGTCGCCCAGATTGCCAAGCAGATGCAGAAGGCCAACAGGGAGGGACAGGGAACTGGTGCTGAGTTCTCAGAATTGCGGCTTGCACAGATGCGCGGGTTGGCGCGATTCATCCTCGATAGTGCAGATGAGATTGACCTGCTTGTGCGCCGCCGGCGTGACGCGATGCAGCTGAAAGCAACGGCTGCCTTGAAGGAGTTCGCCCATGCGGCTGAATGATGCGGTTGGTGCCGTCACCGGAGAGATATTTGAGGATGGGTGGAGCCGGATCCGTGGCTCGATGCAGGGTCTGTATGCCTCCAAGCAAAAGCAGATGGTGCGCGCCGCTGCGGGACATCGGGCCGCTGTGTTCAAAGCGATCCGGGGCGGGGGCACGCATAATAAATCCCAGCTGTCCAACCAGCTCGAATACCTCACGACAAAGTCCACCCATATCGTCGACAGCAGCGGGTTCCTGGATGGCAAATCCAAGCTTGAGCGCGGCGAGATCAAAGACCTGACCGAGCGCTTTGCCAAGCGGTGGGACGCGGGGTTCAAACCCAAACTTGGGCAAACCACACATCTGCTGATGTCCTTCCCGATTGGAACGCGCGGAGAGGACGTGCGCGACATCGCGACTGACGTGGCCGAGCGGTTCTTCCAGAAAGATGAAGGCCACTTTGATTATATCATTGCTGTACATGAGGACCGCGAGCATCCGCATGCGCATCTCGTATTGAATCGCCGCTCTCAAGAGGGCGAGTTTTTCTATTTGGCGCGCAATCATCGGTTCAACTATGACGACTTCCGGTTGGCGATGGTCGAAGAGGCCGAGACCTACGGCGTGCGGTTGGAGGCAACGCGGCGGATAGATCGCGGCGAGGTGCATTACCCGGCCAAGACCCGCGAGGTCTATGCCGCCAAAGAAGAGGGCAGGACGCCAGTGGAGCGCGAACGGGTGGGTAAAGACCTGACCCGCACGCTTGCCGAGATCGCAAACACCAAAATCATATTCCACTCGCTGGCTGCCGAGGCGTCCTCCGAGAACCGCGAAGACATTGCTGAGGTTCTGTTCCGTGCGGGCGAGGTTCTGGCGAAGGGTGGTCACGTTGAAACCGCAGGAGGCATTTACATGGCCGAAGACGAAACGTTCGAGGATCTGCGCAGCCGCTACGCGGAGAAGGTCGCAAACATCACAGATTTGATCGCGGCAAAGCCGGATGCAGAGCGACCCGCGCTGGAGAAGTCTCTCAACGCAATTCAAGCG
>JAMWZG010000384.1 GCA_024304855.1 Paracoccaceae bacterium | reverse complement strand
ACCCCAGCGCAAACACAGGCCCAAGCCCCGCCACAGCGCAAGCCCCGCCACAGCGCAAGCCCGCCACAATCGCCCGCCGCAGGGCGACCATCCGGCAACGCCCCCCAAAAAAATCCGCACCACAGGCCGGCTAAACATTTTTTCGACTTGTTCGTTCTGTTTAGATCGGGTGTGTTGTCCGGCGGAAGGGGCGCCACGTATCACGATCCAGGGACGTCGTCGCGCATATGGGCACCACAGTAGACATCAGCCTTCTCGTCGGGGTCGCTGCCGCGCTGACGCTGATCTCCATGTTTCTCCTCATCTATCTGTGGCGGACCACCCCCGCGCAATTCCGCAATCGCACACTTCTCTATGGCGCCAGCACGGGCGGCTTTCTGGCGGCGGTGCTGGGCGTGCTGCTCAGCGGCACCGACACATTCGTCCTCAGCGCCACGCTGATCGTCGCGGGCGCGCATTTTGGCGTGCTCAGCGCCTATCTCGCCTTCCGCCATGACGCGCGCCGCGCGGTGGACTGGCGCGCGCTGGTGCTTCTGTCCACGGCTTTGTGCATCGCGCAGACGGCACTGGCGATCTGGACGCGGGACATCGCGCTCCTGATGGTCAGCTCCTCGTTGGTGAACATCGCCTTCTGCACCTTCGCCGTCTGGGACATCATGCGCCTCTCCCATGCCAGGCTGCGCCTGCTGGCCTTTCTGGCCACGCTGCCCTTCGCCCTGATCGGCCTGTGCTACTTGCTGCGCCTCGGGCTGATCTTCACCATGCCCGACAGCTCCCTCATCCTGATGAGCACGGCGATCATCGCCTTCATGCTGGGCGTCTCCTCGATGCACTGGGGCTTCGTGCTGATCCTCGAACGCGACGCCTGGCTGATCGGACAGCTCAAACAGGCGCGCCGCACGACCGAATCCCTGTCGCAGCAACGCACCCGCGCCTTCGCCCAGATCAACCACGAGATCCGCACACCGCTCAACGGCATTCTCGGCCTCACCGATCTGCTGCGCCCCCATGTCACCCCGGGCGAGGGCACGGACCTGCTCAAGGAGTTGCAAACCTCCGGCAACCTGCTGCTCGCCATCGTGAACGAGGTGCTCGACTTCTCCAAGGCCGAGGCCGGACAGGTCCAGCTCGAGGCCATGCCCCTCGACATCGCGGACCTGCTGCGCGGGGCCACCACCCAATACCGCCGCATCGCCCGCAGCAAGAATGTGGCGCTCGAACTGCATCTTGCGCCCGATCCCTTTCCGGCCGTCATGGGCGATCCCACCCGGCTGAACCAGATCTTCCACAACCTTCTCAGCAATGCGCTGAAATTCACCCACGCCGGCAAGATCGAGGTCACGATGGCCCATCTGCCCGCCAAGGGGGTCGAGATCACCATCTGCGACAGCGGCATCGGCATGACCGAGGATCAGCTCGCCTCGCTTTTCGTGCCCTTCAAACAGGCCAGCGCCGACACCACGCGCCATTACGGCGGCACGGGTCTGGGCATGAGCATCGTGCGGATGCTGGTGGACGCCATGCAGGGCGAGATCAGCGTCAGCAGCAAACCCGGTCAGGGCACCGCGATCACACTGGTCCTGCCCCTGCCCGAAACCCGGCTGGAACAGGGCAACCCCCCGGCGGCCAACACCCCCCATCAGCCGCTTCTCGATGCCAGGCTCTCGATCCTTTGCGTCGATGACGATCAGATCAACCGCATGGTGCTCGAGGCGCTGCTCAAGACCTTCGGCGTCAACCCCGTCATGGCCGCCGACGGCCCCGAGGCGATCCGCCTCGCCGCCGCCCATCATTTCGACGCCTATCTGGTGGATATCTCCATGCCCGGCATGGACGGGATCGAAACCCTCGAAGGTCTGCGCCAGACCGAAACCAGACGCGACCGCCCCCGCCCGCTGGCCATCGCCACCACGGCCAATGTGCTGGAACAGGATGTCAGCACCTATGTCACGGTCGGCTTTGACGGCTACCTGTCCAAACCGATCCTGCGGCAGGATCTTGAACGTATCCTGCTGAACGTGCTCGAACCCGCCGCCTGACCACACCCCGGCCCAACCTGCACGGGCCCAACCTGCACGGGCCCAGCCTGCACGGGCCCAGCCTGCACGGGCCCAACCCGCACTGGACCAGCCCGCCAGACACCCTCACGCCGCGCCCAGAAACCGCGCCAGCTTGCCCAGCGTCTGCAACCCCAACGCGACCGCGCCAAAGCTCTTGGCCTGCTGAAACTCCGCCTCGGTGCTGAACACCATCCCCAGCACCACCTCGGTGCCATCCCCGGTCTCGCTGAACGCCGCCCAGGCATCCGCGTGTTTCGGCCCATCCTCGCCCCAATGCAGCGCATAGCTGAACCCCTCCTCCGGGTGCAGCACACCATAGGCGTGGTGGTTCGGATAGACAGTCCCATCCGGCCCGATCATGTCGAAGACCCAGGCCCCGCCCGTGCGCAGGTCGATCCGCCGGGTCCGGCAGGAAAACCCCTCCGGCCCCCACCACAGCGGCAGCGTCTCGGGGTTCATCCACGCCCCCCAGACCAGCTTGCGCGGCGCGCGGATCA
>JAMWZG010000383.1 GCA_024304855.1 Paracoccaceae bacterium | reverse complement strand
TAGATCAGCTGCAAGGGCGGCGTATAGGGAAAGCCCCCCTTGGCATTGGCCGCCAGCATGTCGCGGAAATCGAAGAACGTGCGCGGCAGCGTGGCACTCTCCATATGGCTCAGCGCCTTCTCGCTCACCCCCAGAATCGCCATGCCGGTTGCCAGCATGAAGCCCTTTTGCGACCCCGCCACGGCAATATCCACGCCCCAGGCGTCCATCTCGAAGGGCATCGAGGCGAGGGAGCTGACGCAATCCACCATCAACAGCGCCCCATGCCCCGCGCCGTCCATCGCCCCGCGCACGGCGGCAATATCCGACACCACCCCCGTCGCCGTCTCGTTATGCGTGACCAGGACCGCCTTGATCTGGCGCGCTTTATCCGCGCTCAGCGCCTCGGCAAACCGTTCAACCGGCGCGCCCGCGCCCCAGTCGCAGTCGATGATCTGCACATCCAGCCCATGCCGCTGGCACATGTCGATCCAGCGATGCGAGAACATGCCATAGCGCCCCACCAGCACCCTGTCGCCGGGTGACAGCGTATTGCTGATCGCCGCTTCCCATCCGCCCGTCCCGCTGGCCGGAAAGGTGATCACGCGCCCCGATGTGGTGCCGAAGACGCGCTTGGTATCCTCCAGCACGGGGGCAAAGGTTTCGACGAAATCCGGCGCGCGGTGATCGCGGGTCTGCACCAGCATCGCATGGCGCAGGCGGTCGGGGATATTGGTCGGGCCGGGGATGAACACCGGGTTCTGGTCAGACATGGTCGCGCTCCTCCAAAGTTGCCCTGACGCTAACACAGTTTCCCGAAGCTGCAATTTTCTCAAAAACCTTTTTCAATCTTGCGCTAAAGCCTTTTACCCATTGCTTTCATGTGATATTTTCATTTTTGAAAAATCTTTTTATTCCATTATTGAAAAATATATCCAAAAATGATCTATGCTGCGGCGCAGCCCTTTCCCGAAGGACCATCGCATGACCCAAGCCGAACGCAAATCGCGTGGCCGCCCGAAATCGCCCTTCACCGACACGGGCGCGCAGACGATGCAGGCCCTGGATCGTGCGCTGGGTGTGCTTCATGCACTGGCGCGGCAGGAACGCGCCTCGCTGACGGATCTGTCGCTCAGCCTCGGGATTCCCACGGCCACGACGCATCGCATCCTGACCACGCTGCAAAAGCACCGCTTCGCGGAACTGGATGACGCCACGCAGGACTGGATGGTCGGGATCGAGGCGTATCGCACCGGCGCCTCCTTCCTCAAACGGATGAACCTGTCGGACATCAGCCGCCCCGTCATGCGCACCCTGATGGAGGCGACGGGAGAGACCGCGAACCTCGCCCTGCGCGACCGGGCCGAGGTCGTGTTCATCGGGCAGGTGGAAACCCCGAACCCGATCCGCGCCTTCTTCAACCCCGGCACGCGCACGGCGATGCACGCCTCCGGCACCGGCAAGGCCATCCTCGCCACCCTGCCCGAGGCCGCATTGCGCGCGCTGATCCAGTCGGCGGGCCTGCCCGCCTTCACCGATCACACGCTCTCCACCCCGGCGGAACTCTTTGCCGATCTCGACCTGACCCGCGCGCGCGGCTGGTCCTTCGACCGCGAGGAACGGCATCTGGGCATGGCCTGCATCGGTGCCGCCATCTTCGACGCGCAGGGGCAGGCGCTGGGTGGCATCTCCATCTCCGGCCCCTCGGCCCGCTTCGACGCGCGCAGCATCCCCGACTATGGCCGTCAGGTCGCCGCCGCCGCAGCCGAGATTACCCGCGCCCTCGGCGGCACCCCCGCCTAGCTCTGGCCGCGCCCCAGCCGCGCCGCAAGACGCAGCGCATGAGACGCATCCCGCGCCACGACCGGCAGCACCGGGTCATAGCCCGCGCGGATCACATCCGCGATCTCGGGCCGCAGGATCGTGCGCCCCTCCACCACCGCCAGCGGCGCGCGGTCCCGGAACGCCATATCCGACCACAGGAGCACCGTCTGCACCGCCTGGGACAGCGCCAGAACATCCGCGCTCACCGCCTGCAAATGCTGATCCATCCGCAGGAACACGAAAGCCGCCTTGATCCCGCCCGCCGCATCAAAGCGGAAGATCCGGTATTGATTGGCCTGCCCCGTCGTCAGGCGCGTCACCAGCGGCCCCAGATCCGGCACCAGCCGGTCCAGATTGGGCACCTCCAGCAGCTCATCCCAGTCGCGGCAGAAAAACACCATCAGGTTCGCGCCCAGCTCCGGGTCCGTCTCGGCCATCTGATGCCCGGCCAGTTGCACCACCGCCTCCAGCGCGCCCTTGATCACGCCCAGCGTCTCATCCGCCACGCCAAAGACCACCGGCGCGATCGGCCGGCCCCAGCGCGCAAAGGCATAGGCCCCATCCGCCCGCGTGAACAAGGCCTCAACCTGCGCCGCGCTCAATGCCTCCGCCATGCCCCGCCCTTTCCCTTCATCTTGCCAGAAATACTCACTTCCACGCCTCAGCCGAACAGATCGGCCTCACGCTTGGGCGCATCCAGCCCCAGATGCGTCCACGCCTTCTGCGCCAGCATCCGCCCGCGCGGCGTGCGCTCTGTCT
>JAMWZG010000382.1 GCA_024304855.1 Paracoccaceae bacterium | reverse complement strand
GACAGCTGCGGGGGCTGCGGCCGGGGTTGCGGGGGCTGCGGCTGGCTTGGTCGTCTTGACACCGCCAACGCCGATCCCGACGCCAATCGCACCGTCACTGAAGCCGATCCCCAGATCTAGGCTGATATAGGCGCTGTCGCCCAGATAAGCCGGACCGACGGTGCCGCGCCAGCTTTGGGTGGTGATGCTGTAATCCACACCGACCGAGGCCACGACCGTGTCGCGCCGGTCATTGGAAAAGACCCGCAGGCCGACGGCCGTATGGGTCTGACCGGCACCGAAGGTGATGGAGAGGCCAAATCCGATGGTGGGGTCTGCGATGGCGGGGCTTGCCACGGCCAGAGGGATGAGCAGGGCCAGAGCCGGGCCTGCTGTCGTCAACGTCTTGCGTTTCATGACCAAACCTACTTGTGAAACATACCAATGCCGCGAGGATGGCGCTGAATGCAGAGTTGCGTCAATGTCTGTTTTCGGGCGGCTGGCGGGGATGGTGTCATGATCCTGCGGTCATGGTGTTTGCGCGCGCGTGGCTTGGGATATGCGGAACGGTGAAGGGGTGTCCGGCGTCACTGTGCGGCGGGGCGCTGGCCCAGATGGCGGATGAGGACGTGGTTGAGATAGGCCTGCGTGCCGTTGCTGAAATGGGTGTCACCGACTGGGCTGAAACCCTGCGCGCGATAGAAGGCGATGGCGGGCAGGTTTTCGGCATTGGTGGTCAGCCAGAGCGACGGCGTGCCGCTGGCGCGGGCATGATCGACGGCGGCTTGCAGCAGGGTCTTGCCGATCCCCTTGCCATGATGGCGCGGCTGCACATGGAGCGTTGCGATTTCCAAGTCGGCGCAGCCTGCAACCGGCGCGGTCACGCATGAGGTGAGCCGGATGAACCCGTCCGGACCTTCGCGTTTTCGGACATCGGAATGTGCTGGTCAGGCTCCGTGATCAGGCGCGCGGTCTTGGCCGTGGTGAAAGTCTCCAGCGCGTCATCCGCGAAGAACGCGGAGACACCGTGTTTGAGATAGGTGCCGAGCCATGTTTCGATCGAGAGGGCAGCGCTGCTGGAAGCGTCGGCGATCGAGGCTGGTCTGAGGGGCATGGCGTCCGTTTGGATTGGGCCTGATCGTTTCAGGCCATGGTTTTGAGTATTTTTGGCAAGATGAATGCGGTGGGTGGTTCAGGGGGTGGCGGGGCGCTGGTCCAGATGCTGCATGACGCGCAGCAGGTAGCCTTAGGGGTCTTGCAACAGGAATTCGGTTTGGCCGTGTTCTATGGTTCCGTCGCGATACCACTGTGTTGTCAAGGGTGCGAAAAGCGGCCATTCGGCTTGGGTCACGCGGGCATGAAGGGCCGTGATCTCCGCGACTTCGATTTGCAGATTGATGCCACGGTCAAAGGGCGGGGACAGGTCGGCGGTTTGCCACGCCTCGTCTGACAGGTCTTCCAGCATGATCTGGGCATGACCAAGTTCAAGATCGGCAAAGCCATCTTCGGGGCGGGAGATGCGGATGCGAAAGCCGCAGAGTTCCACATGAAAGGCAAGCGAAAGGTCAAGCTCCGTGACCAAGAGTTCCGGCACAAGGGCGGCCCGGTGTTCTGATGGGTCTGCTGGCATCGGTTTGCCGCTTAGCCGGATGAGGTCTGCAAGGACCGAAGACGGTCTTGCAGGATCTCGGGCTGGTGCAGGGTCAGGCGCACCGGCAGGGTGATGACTTTCGCGCGGAAGGCGGCTGGCAGGCGGACGGCGTCTTTTTCGGTGGTGACAAGCTGGGCGCCGCGCAGCTTTGCTTCATTCTCCAGCCTTGTCATGAGGGCGGTGGTGAGGGGTTGATGATCCTCCAGCGCCTCGGCCCGGGTGAGGGTTGCGCCAAGGCTGCGCAGGGTGGCGAAGAACTTGTCCGGGTGGCCGATCCCTGCGAAGGCCAGAAAGGGCGTGTCCGTCCATGTCATGCCGGTTTGCAGCGGCTCCAACATACCGGTCAGCTGCGGCAGGGTGATCGCCTTGCCCCATGTTTCGGCGAAGGCGGCCTGTGCCGGCGGGGTGCCGATGGACAGCAGCAGATCGCCGCGGGCAAGGCCCGTGGCCACGGGTTCGCGCAGCGGCCCGGCGGGCAGGCAGCGGCCATTGCCGAAGCCGCGCGCGGCATCGACCACGATGATCGACAGATCCTTGTGCAGGGACGGGTCTTGAAACCCGTCATCGAGCAGGATGACATCGGCCCCGGCCGCCTGTGCCGCCTGTGCCCCCGCGACACGGTCTCGGGCGATCCATGTATGGGCGAAGGCGGCCAGCAGCAGCGGCTCGTCCCCCGTCTGGGCGGCGCGGTGGCGTCTTGGGTCCACCTCGACCGGGCCGTGCAGCGTGCCGCCATAGCCACGCGAGACGACATGCGGTTCAAGATGCAGCGCGCGCAGAAGCTGGATCAGGGCGATCACCGTCGGCGTCTTGCCAGTGCCGCCCGCGTTCAGGTTGCCGACGCAGATCACCGGCACCGGCAGGCGCGAGGGTGCGCCCTGCGCCAGACGGCGGGCCGTGCCACGGGCATAGGCGGCGCCGAGGGGGGCGAGCA
>JAMWZG010000381.1:1759-2579 GCA_024304855.1 Paracoccaceae bacterium | reverse complement strand
AGAGACAGGGACATTGGCGAACCGGCGCAGGGCGCGGCGTTCGTTCTCGACGCCGTTTTGCAGGCAGAAGATTGGCTGGTCCCGGACGCCCGCCGCCACCAGCGCATCCAGCGCCGGAAGGTCACGGCGGTCTGTCAATTCCAGTGCCGCAAGTCGTTGCAACGTCGCCAGACCAAGCGGCCCCCCCTGCCAGATCGCGCGGGTCTGCACCAGCAATCGCCGCGCGTCTTCTGCGGTCAGGGTGCGTGTGGCCCGGCCGATGTCGATCAGGGCAATACGTGACCGTTGCGCCCATTCATCGGTGCCAGCGGCAGCTGCGGCATGGTTGTCAAAGGCGGCCAGCAGATCGCCCCCCAGCTCTGCCGCACGCCCCAGAAGATAGCGATAGGCGCTGTCATCCCCGGCCTCCATCTGCCCGGCAAGATCCCGCGCCACATCCCATACACCGCTTTCGATCGCCGCCCACAGAAGCTGTGGCCGCACGGGATCGGCCAGCGCCTTCGGATAGCCTTCAAGAATCTGCGCGGCCTGCGCCACCAGCGGAGCTGCGGCGGTTGGGTCCGCTCGCCCGACATGGCCAAGCGCTTCAAAAAGCGGTTGATCGGTCCAATTCTCGGGCAGCGCAGCATTCCCACCACTGAAGCCATCCAGCGCGGCGGCAAGAACAACCGCCCTGCCCTGCTGAATGGGAGACATGCGCGCCCCGCCCGGACTTGCCCCGTCCGTCCCTGTGATTGGCAAGGCCGAAAGAAAGGATCGCGCCTCCGGCAGCATCCGTTGGGAGAGGTGCAACGCGGCAAGGTCAAGCAGCAGGTCAACT
>JAMWZG010000381.1:341-1749 GCA_024304855.1 Paracoccaceae bacterium | reverse complement strand
GCTGTTCAGCCGTTCACGCAGATCAAAAAGCGTCCGGGTCAGCGTCTGACGATCCTGCAAGAAACGATCCGCATCGAACCGCCGCATCTCAGCCCGAAGCGATGGCAAAGGCGGCATCAACTGCCCGTGACGCAACTCGGACGAACCTGGCACCTCCTGCTCCGCCCGGCCAGTGATCGCCTCATCCGTAGCCGCGCCAAGAGGCGAGGCAAGCCCCACAACGACAACCACGGCCAGACCCAGCGAAGAACCGGCCGTCGCAACTGAACTCCTGTTGAACTTATGCGGAAACGATGCAGGCAATATGGTCTGTCCCATGTTTATTCATCAAATAATCATGCATAAACGAAAAATAATCAACAACAGTATTTGATTTAATCATGATTTGTGCATATTGTGTCCTTGCAAACCTTCTTGGGGTCACGACGTGGACAACTCGACATACATCTCGCTTTCGCTTGCAACCGCACTTCGGCGGCAGCTGGACGTGACGGCAAACAATATGGCGAACACGAGTACCGCCGGTTTCAAGGGGGAGCGGGTTGTATTCTCGTCCTTTCTGCATCGCGACGAATCGGCCGCGACTGGGGACACCAGCTTCCTGATCGACCGGGGCTCGTATGTGGATCAGCAACAAGGCGCGATCACCGTCACGGGCAACACCTTGGATGTGGCGCTCAAGGGCGAAGGGTGGTTCGGCTATGAAACCCCGCAGGGTCAGCGCGCCTATGGGCGTGATGGGCATTTCGCTGTCGATGCCCAAGGTGCACTTATGACGATGTCCGGCGCGCGCGTTCTGGATATCGGGGGCAATCCGATCAACTTGCCGCCCGATGCACTGAACGATCTGTCGATCTCGCGCAACGGAACGATCTCGAGTCTGGCAAACGGCGTGATCTCGCAGATCGGCGTTTTCACCCTTCCCGATGTCCAGAGTTACGAAAGAATTGGAAACGGGATGTTCATCCAGCCTGATCTGGACGGTATTCGCCCGGCGATCCCGGACGGCACAACCGAAGTGGTGCAAGGCGCGATCGAAGGCAGCAACATCCAACCTGTCGTCGAGATGACGCGGATGATGTCGATCCAGAAAGCCTATGAGCGCGCTGTCGAGTTGATGAACGGCGAGGACGATCTTCGGCGCGACATGCTGCGCCGCGTTGGACGTCCACCAAGCTGACGGCGCTGATCCCCGCCCATCATGGCGTGAAGGGGAATCAACACAGGACAGGCAAGCTGTTCGCTTGTCGGAACCATGGAAAGGCACGACATGAAGGCACTTGGAATCGCAGCGACCGGCATGCTGGCACAGCAGACCAACGTCGACGTCATCTCGAACAACATCGCAAATGCCAATACAACCGGCTTCAAAAGCAGCCGTGCCGCGTTTCAGGACCTGATTTACGAA
>JAMWZG010000381.1:0-331 GCA_024304855.1 Paracoccaceae bacterium | reverse complement strand
GGCGCGTTCCAGCTGTCGCCCGAAGGCCAGATCGTCACTCTTCAAGGCTATGAACTCGATCCGGGTGTCGTCCTGCCAGAGAACACCGTCAATGTAGCGGTCGGCGAAACCGGCACGATCATGGCCTATGTCGAGAACGACCCCGTGCCCGTCGATCTGGGCCGGATCACGATGGCGACCTTCGTGAACGAGGCGGGGATGCGTGCTCTTGGCAACAACCTGTTGCAGGCCACGACAGCCTCAGGTGATGCGTTGCAGGCCAATCCCGGAGATCCGGGCGTGGGGATCATCCGGCAAGGCTATCTGGAGAATTCGAACGTCAACATCATCC
>JAMWZG010000380.1:1733-2614 GCA_024304855.1 Paracoccaceae bacterium | reverse complement strand
CTCTCCTTGGTTGGAATGGCTGGAATGATCCGGACCTTAGTGGTGGGGATGAAGCGCGTCCTTGAGATAGACGCAGGTCAGGATGGTGAACACATAGGCCTGGATGAAGCAGACCAGAATTTCGAGACCATACATGGCGACAACACCAAGGATGGCCAGAGGGGACAGGGCGACAAGCCCTGCGAAGGCGGCGAACACCTTCACCACGGCGTGACCGGCGGTCATGTTGCCGGCCAGACGGATGGAGTGGCTGACGGGGCGCACGAAGTAGCTGATGACCTCGATCAGGGCCAGCACGGGGCGCAGGGCCAGCGGCGCGCTTGTCACCCAGAACATGCCCAGGAAGGCGGCGCCGTTCTTGACGAAGCCCAGGATCGTGACAGTCAGGAACACGGCCAGCGCCAGCACGCCGGTGACGGCAATGTGGCTGGTGGTGGTGAAGGCCATCGGCAGCAGGCCGAGGAAATTCGAGAAGAGCACGAACATGAACAGGGTCATGACATAGGGGAAGTAGCGCAGACCGTCCTTGCCGGTCACGTCTTCCACCATCTTGTAGACGAAGCCATAGGCGAGTTCACCGACCGACTGGCTGCGCGAGGGGATCACGGCGCGGCGCGAAGTGCCCATGACCAGCATGGCGGTGATGCCCAGAATGGCAATCGCCATCCACAGGGTCACGTTGGTGGGGGTATACCAGTTCACGACATCGCCGCCGAACAGCGGTTTGACCAGAAACTGTCCCATCGGGTCGAATTTCAGACCCGTGCCTGTCGCTGCATCCGTTGCCATGACCCGTCCTTTTGCCGTCAGCCCCGCGGGGCGCCTGTGTCGTCTTCGGCCAATTCGGCCTGTTTGGTCTTCTGCACCTCTTGCGCGGAGCG
>JAMWZG010000380.1:0-1723 GCA_024304855.1 Paracoccaceae bacterium | reverse complement strand
ATGCCGAAACCGATCCCCAGACCGGCCACAAGTTCGATCACCATGCGCCATGCCAGATTGGCCTGCGAGTAGTGCTCATCCACGCGGGGCTTGGGGGCGTGGGCCGCTTTCACGGCCGCGATCCTCGCCTCAAGCTCGGCCAGTTGCCGTTGCTGATCGGGGCCTGTCACGCCAAAGCCCTCCCTTGGGATGGTTGGCGCATTGCTATGCGCAGGGGCGTGATGAGTCAAGCGCCCTTGCCGCAGCGCCGCATTCGGCGCAAGCTGTTGTTTTATTGAGTATTTATGGCAAGATGAATGGGCGATGCAGTTCTGTCGCAGGCCCCTTAGGGGGCGTCAGGCGCGCGGGAGCATATTCAACCATTCGGTTGACGATTGGCGGCGTGCGGGCTTAATGGCGGCATGAACGATCCGCTTGACACCGTCTTTGCCGCCCTGGCCGACCCGACCCGCCGCGCGATCCTGTCGATGCTGCTGGAGGATGACATGGCCGTGACGGATGTGGCGGAACCTTTCCAGATGAGCCTTGCAGGCATTTCCAAGCATCTGGCCATTCTGGCGGGCGCGGGTCTGATCACGCAGGAGAAGCGCGGCCGGGTGAAATGGTGCAAGCTGGAGCCGGACGCGCTGCGCGCGGCGAGTGTCTGGATGCAGGGGTTCGGGCAATTCGAGCCGGTGAACCTTGAGGCCTTCGAGCGGTTTCTGGCGGCGGAATTCGGGGATGGAACGGGGACCGAAACCGCCCGTCAGGGCGACTGAGGGACGGGAGCTGCGGCGGCGCTGTCGTCGCGCAGCAGGAGAAGGAGTGCGAGGATCGTCAGCGCGACGCCGCCCAGCACCCAGACCGAGGGCAATCCGTTGCCAAGGGCGAATTCCAGCAGGATCACCCAGCTTGGCGTGAGATAGGTATAGGCCATCACCTTGGCCGAGGGCAGGTGCATGGTCGCGTATTGCAGCAGCACGAAGGTCGTCGCACTGGCGAAGATCGAGACATAGGCCAGCGTGAGCCAGACGATGCCCGGCAGCGCGGCCCAGTCGGTTGCGCGGATCGCGGGCCAGGCCCAGGCCGTGACCAGCAGCGCGCCGCCGATCAGCATCCCGAAGGTGAAGACGACGGGCGGCTCTCCGCGGTTCAGTTTGCGCACCATCGGGGTATAGACCGCGTGGGCGATGCAGCCGATGAAATAGATCGCCTCGCCCCGGCCCATCTGGAAACGGGCGAGGGCCGCGAGATCGGCGCGGAAGATCACCCAGATTGCCCCCACCGCGCCGATGGCCAGCGCCAGCGCCATGCGGGGCGTGGTGATCTGGCGCAAAAGAAACCAGCCCGCGATGCCCGCGATGACGGGGGTGAGGGTGAAGACCGCCGCCGCCGAGACCGCCTGAGCCGTTTTCAGCCCTTCGAACATCAGGACGAAATAGATGCCGAAGGTGCCGCCCAGCAGCAGATAGCGCCAGGGCGCGTGCAGCGCGCGGCGCGGCAGGCCGGTTGTCAGGGCGGCCACCATGCCCACGATGGCGGCGGCCAGCCAGAAGCGCAGCGCGGTCAGGGCGGCGGGGTCGATGAAGGGCGCGGCCATGACCCCCAGCGAGAAGCTGCCCGCGACCAGCGCCGAGAAGGCCAGCATCGCCAGATGGCCGCGCGCCTGTCCGGTCATGATGATGCGGTCCCTGCGTCGCCCCCTGCGTCACCGGACGGGGGCGACGCAGGGGGTGTCACGGGG
>JAMWZG010000038.1 GCA_024304855.1 Paracoccaceae bacterium | reverse complement strand
CAGTGGCCGTCATAGTCGGCGGGACGCTCATTATACTTTATGATATGCGTTGGGTTGATCCGGCCATCACCATCGGCATCGCGATCTACATCCTGTATCTGTCTTTCACTGAAATAGGCGGCCCAATCCGAACCCTGATGCTCGGGAGCCCGCCGGACATCGACAACGAGGCCGTCGTCGAAGCGATGCGGAAAGTCGAAGGCGTCGCCGACGTCCACCACGTCCATCTCTGGCAAATGCAAGAGCACGAGGCTGCGCTCGACTGCCATGTCGTCGTGGCAACCGAGGGCTGGTCGAAGATCGAAGAGATCAAGAGCGCGATCAAGAAGCGGCTGAAGGAAGAGTTCGGCATCAGCCATTCCAGTCTCGAATTTGAGCATGAGGATCGCGCTCATCAGAACGCCGATCTCTACGGTCACGGCAACGCAAGTGAAAAGGAGAAGACCAATGTTCAAGGAAACGCTGACCGAGCATGATGATGTCATCGGGCTCGTCTGCGAAGGCAAGTTGACAGAGGCAGACTTCAAGAAAATGCACGCGCTGCTTCATGAACGTCTTGGAACAACCGATAATCCGGGTCTGGTTCTCGACCTTACAAGTTTCGAGGGCTACGAAGAGCCTTCGGCGATCCTGGAAGTTCTGAAGATCGACACTACACGTGAACGATTTCTGTCGCATAGCGGTTGTCGGAGAACGCAGATGGATGGAATGGGGCGCACGGGTGGTCAACCTACTGACGGGCTCCGAGATGCAGTGGTTCGAATCCAGCGATACCGAGTCCGCACTTGCGTGGGCGCGTGACGGGTAGCCAACGATTCTGCAAGAAAAGGACTAACTGAATTGGATATGGAATAATGCTTCTGGCGAATCCGGACCTACTACGTAGCGACTTTAACCGGGTACTGTGCGCCGATGTGCGATTCGAGTGAAATGACATCCGCCTCAAGATCGTGAGGCTACAGGGACATCACGTCCAAGTTACAGAATATCGCTTGACCTCCCCTTACTGGAAGGTTGTAAAAACTGTTTATGTTCCGCGTTTTTCGCCTTGTTTTGATTCTCATGCTGACCTTCGGTGCAGTGACTGCGCCGGATGTGTCGTCGGCCAGTATGTCGGTCACGGCTATGGCGCAGATGGACCCCTCCGAGAGCGCGGATGGCCGTTGCGGCGGGTGCTATCCCACCGGATTTGCTGAGGGCACTGCCTGTGAAGGTGGGTGTCCTGTTCCTTGCGGCTCCAGCGGTACTTCTGGCCTCCTTGTCAATATGCCGTCAGCGCGGCTCACGAGGCCTTTTGGTACTGCCGTCCGGGGTGCCGAACCTCTGATCTCACTCGGCACGAATCCGTCGCTTGATCCATTCCCTCCCAAACTGCCTGTCTGAACCTGAAACCGGCCTCGCCTGCTGCGAGGCCTGATTGTTGCCTTGGCCGAAGCTGGCTGAGTGCGACCCTTTCAGATCAAGGCAGTTGCGATGATTCTCCACAGACCGATTTCACGAAGGCGCGTGCTTCGCACAGGTGCCGCATTCACAGCCCTATCCGCTCTGTCACCTGCACGAATGGCGATGGCCGATCCAACTGGGGACCCATTCGTCCTACGCGCGGCATCCGGACAGGCCGCCCTGCGCCCGTCACCATACGGCCCGACTAATGTCTGGAGCTATAACGGGTCCGTCCCCGGTCCTGAAATCAGGGTCCGGCAGGGCGACCGATTGCTGGTTTTGGCTCAGAATGGGTTAGATGAAGGGACCACAATCCACTGGCATGGCATCCGCACGCCCAATGCGATGGACGGAGTGCCGTTCCTCACGCAGGACCCGATCCCGGTTAATGGCAATTTCCTGTACGAATTCGATGCACTGGATGCGGGCACGTTCTGGTATCACCCGCACCAGCGCAGTTCGGAACAGGTCGGACGTGGACTCTACGGGCCGCTGATCGTCGAGGAGGTGGACCCGATCCGCGTGGATCGTGACCTGACCTGGATGCTGGACGACTGGCGCATGACGCGGGTGGGGCAGTTGTCGGATGACTTCGGCAACCGCCATGACGCGATGCACGGCGGTCGTATTGGCAATTCCGTGACGATCAACGGTCAGATGCCGGAGCGCATTGCGGTGCGGTCCGGCGAACGTATCCGGCTGCGATTGATCAACACAGCGAACGCGCGGATTTTTGGGCTGGATTTCGGGGCTCTTGAGCCTGTCGTAGTCGCTTTGGACGGTCAGCCCGTGACGCCTCATGTCCCTGATAGCAACATCGTTGTGATCGGCCCAGCGATGCGTGTCGATCTGGTAATCGACATGACCGGCAAACCCGGAGAGGCCGTCACGGTCACCGATGTCTTCTACGAAGGCCTCGAATACCGTCTGGTCGATCTCGTCTACGGGCCTGACAGGCTGCGGGACAGTGTGCCGGATTGGTCGATGGACCTGCCGCCCAACCCGCTGGCCGAACCGGACATGGCGTCGGCCGCGCGGCACCAGATCGTCTTCAACGGCGGAATGATGGGGCAGATGATGATGGGCAGCGGTATGGGGTCGATGATGGACCAGATGCGCGAGGGCAACATGTGGTTCATCAACGGAGAAGCCGCGACGGGTCATATGATGGACCCCTTGCTGGTCCTGCCGCAGGGCACGTCGCACGTGTTCGAGATGGATAATCGCACCGCCTGGCACCATCCGATCCATTTTCACGGGCATTCGTTCCGTGTGATCGCCCGCAACGGACAACCGACTCGGTATCGCGAATGGCAGGACACCGTCCTGATGGCACCCGAAGAACGGGTCGAGATCGCCTTCGCCGCGGACAATCCCGGTGACTGGATGTTCCATTGCCACATTCTGGAACACCAGGCGGCGGGCATGATGGGCGTCATCCGTGTCGAACCTGGCACGACCAAAACCTGAAACTCACACACTTAGGACCATGAAAATGAATGAACCGATAAAGAAGATACTTGGATTTGCCAGCCTCGGCACGGCAGGTGCCGTCGCCGTCCTTGCGATGAGCCTGAATGCCGCGCCTGCCGCGGCGCAGGAGGTCACGCTCTACAAGAACCCACAATGCGGATGTTGCGAGAGTTACGCGGACTATCTGCGCGAGAACGGTTTCACGGTGGAGGTGAAGCCGACCCACGATCTGGCGCAGATCAGCCGCGATGCGGGCATCCCGGATGACTTCCAAGGCTGCCATACCGCCTTTCTGGACGATTACGTTGTCAGCGGTCACGTGCCGATCGATGTCGTCAACAGGCTGCTCGAAGAGCTTCCGGAAATTGCCGGTGTGACCCTTCCCGGTATGCCGATGGGGTCGCCGGGTATGGGCGGCGCAAAACAGGAGCCGTTCAAGATTTACACCGTCGAGGAAGGTGTGAGCCCGACCGTATATGCGGTCGAATGATCAATTACGCGGTCTGGTGCGAACCCGTGCCAGATCGGCTTCAAGGGAAAACAAAGGATGAATTGTATGATGATGAACGGTGAAATGATGGGCGGCGGCATGATGATCGCGATGGGCCTCGTCTGGTTGCTGATCGTGGGGGTGCTGGTGCTCGCGGCGATCGCATTGGTCAAATACATTCGCTCGGACAGCGGAAAATAGAAATGCGCCGAAATGCGGACTAAAGGTGCCAGCAGCGGCGACAGCCTGTTGTCGATGGGGTTGGTCTGGGCGCTTTGCGTCCTGCTTGTCCTGTCGTTGCTCGCGGCACTCATCGTCCTCTGTAGGTGGCTCGCAATAAGAAGGCGGAAACTTAGTGAAAAACACGATTAGGCTCTCGGCTGTCCTGCTCGCCACAACGGTTTTGCCCGTAGCGGCGCAGAGCGACGTGCGCATGGGTGAGCGCCTCTATCAAGAGAATTGCGCCAGTTGCCATGGGGCGAACCTGCAAGGGCAACCTGAATGGCGCACACGATTGCCGAGCGGCAAGTTGCCTGCCCCACCGCACGACGCCTCCGGCCATACCTGGCATCACCCCGACCGCATATTGTTCGACATCGTGAAACACGGACCGGCGGCGATTGTCGGGAACGGCTACGAAAGCGACATGCCCGGATATGAGGGCGTACTGACAGACGGTGAGATCACGGCAATCATCGACTACATCAAGAGCACATGGCCCGACCGGGTTCGCGCGTCGCAGGAAAGCCGCACCCTCGCGGATGAGCAGGCGCAGCCATGACGCAAGAGGTCGTCGGCAAAACCGAACCCGTATCACGGCGCAGAATCTCCGGGTTCTTGCTGGTGCCGCTGATAGCTTTTGCCCTCATGGTCCTGTTCGGTTGGGGGCTTTTCAGGGGTGGCGACGACTTGCCGTCGGCACTTCTCGGCAAACCCGTGCCCGACTTCGCGCTGCCCCCGGTGCTCGGCCGAGAAGAAGGTCTTTCGACGCAGGACCTGATCGGACACGTGTCACTGGTGAACGTCTTCGCCTCGTGGTGTGTGCCCTGCCGTGCCGAACACCCGTTGTTCATGGAGTTGAGTGCAACCGGTGAGGTGCCGCTCTACGGAATCAACTACAAGGACCCGCCCGATCAGGCGCGCGCCTGGCTCGACGAGTTGGGTGATCCCTACGCGCGCATCGGGGCCGACATCAACGGACGCGCCGGTATCGAATGGGGCGTCTATGGCGTGCCCGAAACCTACGTCATCGCGCCCGACGGCACCATCGCCTACCGCCATGTTGGTCCGATCACACGAGCAATCCTGCAGGAAACGCTGCTGCCGATCGTCCGTGACCACAAAACCCAATCCGCCAAGGAGAAAACGCCATGAAAAATCTGAAACCGCCGCTGATCGCCTGGGCACTGTCCGTCGGCGCGGCTTTCGCGACACCGCAAGGGTTTGCACTTCACGACACCCCGCAGCCTGTCGCCAATGTGCGCTACGAGAAAGATGACGGCAGCCGCGGAGACATGGAAGATTTTCGCGGCAAAGTGATCCTCGCGAATGTCTGGGCAACCTGGTGCGTCCCCTGCCGCGAAGAGATGCCGACGCTCGATGCGCTTCAGGCGGAACTTGGCGGCGACGACTTCGAAGTGGTTGCCCTTTCCATCGACCGGGCCGGATCACAAATCGTTCGGCGTTTCTACGACGAGATCGGTGTCACCAATCTCAATATGTATGTCGACCAGACCATGCTTTCGATGACCGCGCTGCGCACCGTTGGCCTGCCGACGACGATCCTGATCGACGCGCAGGGGCGGGAGCTCGGGCGACTGGTCGGCCCGGCCGAATGGGATGATCCCGAGATGGTGTCCTTTTTGCGAAGCTTTATTGAATGAATCCCAGCAAAAGTCCACTGCTCACCCTTGACCTTCCAGTTACTGGAATGACTAGCTTTTAATCATCGAAAGGACTTTCCGGATGACCGAAATATCACCTTCCAACATTGCGGGTGCCGCCAACATCGAAAGCGCAGGAAATTGGCCCCGGTGGTTGACGCGCAGACGATTGCTGTTCGTCGGTGCGGCAACCGTGATGGGGGGCGGCATGGCCCTGAACTGGGGATGGCTCACCGCGATCGGGCTCGCGCCTGTTCTGGTCTCGCTGGCCCCCTGTGCCGCGATGTGCGGCCTGGGTCTGTGCATGAAGGGCGGGTCTGGAAAGGGATGCTCCAACTCGCCGGACGGGGCGTCTCCCGACTGAGTTCTTTCGATAACCACACGATCAACCCAAGGAGAAAACCATGAGAAAAACACTTACAACTTTCGTCGTTGCGACGGCCCTTACCGCAAGTGCATTTGCCGTCAGCGCCCAGGAACAGACCACGCCGGAAACGGGCGAAATGATGCAGAATGAGGGGGCCATGCAAGGCGGCATGATGGACGGCGACATGATGGGCATGATGAAGATGATGGCCGAAATGAAACCCATGATGGAAGCCTGCACCGAGATGATGGCGTCCATGACCGAGAATATGGACGGCGGCATGATGCCGTCGGAAAAGTCTGACGGCTAGATTTGCCCAAATGCCTGTCGGTCAACGGATCGGCAGGCATTTATTGTAAGGATACAAGAATTGACAGCACTGACACGGCGCGCCGCTTTAGCGATACTCGCGGCCACGATTTCGTCTCCGGCCTTCGCCAATCATCCGGGGGAAAACCTGGATGCGCGCATGTTCGAGATGGAGCCCTACTTCCAGGCCATCGATGCAGCGCAGGCTCCGAGTTTCGAATTGCAGGATCCCGAGGGGAATCCTGTGCGCCTGTCGGATTTCAGCGACAAGGTGATCATCCTGCACTTCATCTACGCCAATTGCCCGGATATCTGCCCGCTCCACTCCGAAAAGATCGCGGCCATACAGACTTCGATCAACGACGGGCCGATGAAGGAGCTTGTGCAGTTCATCTCGATCACCACCGATCCGGTGAATAACACGCCGGACGTGCTGCGCGATTACGTGGATCGGCATGGACTCGATCCGAGCAACTGGGTCATTTTGACCAAGCAGCCTAATCAATCTGATGACGCAACGCGCCTTCTGGCGCGGGACTATGGGCTGGAGTTCACTATGACCGCCGACAGCGACATGATGATGCACGGAGCGGTCACCCATGTCGTGGATATCGGCGGGCGGTTCGCTGCAAAATTTCATGGCGTGGAATTCAAGAACGTGAACCTCATCCTCTATGTCAGCGAGTTGATCAACAACGCACAGCATCGACGCCGGGAGCCCAGCTGGTGGGACCGGCTAACAGGTGTGTTTCAATGAGTGTCGTCGCGACTGGCGTCAGGCTGTCCTCAACAGACGGAATTTCCCTGACAGCTCTGCGTCGGTATTTTTCGGTGGTCATCCCGGCCAACTTGATCTGGGAGTTCGCGCATATGCCGCTCTACACGATCTGGAACGAGGGCACCTGGGGTGAGATTGTCTTCGCAGCCGTCCATTGCACGGGTGGCGATATCCTGATCGCCATGAGCGCGCTGATGCTTGCCCTCATGCTGTCGGGCCGGGGCTGGCCCCTGGTCGCCTCGACGCGGCGGTCTGTGACCGTCCTGACGGTGGTGTTCGGGCTCGGATACACGCTGTTCAGCGAATGGCTCAACATCGTGATCCGCGCCGCCTGGGCCTATTCGGACCTGATGCCAATCATTCCGGTCCTCGATGCGGGCCTGTCACCTGTGTTGCAATGGATCGTGGTCCCGCTGGTCGCGTTCTGGTGGGCCGTGTGGCCCTTCAGCACCGAGCGTGACGCGTGATGGACATCTCCGGCATCGGCATCTTCGCGGCCTTCCTGGCGGGGGCCATTTCGTTCCTGTCGCCTTGCGTCCTGCCGCTTGTGCCGGGCTATGTCTCGTACATCGCAGGGCAGCCGGATTTGCGCATGACGCGGTCGGTCGGCTTGCGGGCGCGCGCCGGGGCGCTCGGGTTGAGTGCCTGCTTTGTCTTGGGCTTTTCGACGGTCTTCGTCGCACTTGGAGCCGGGGCCAGCGCGCTCGGATCGCTGCTGCTGACATGGCGCACCGAGCTGAATTATTTGGGCGGCGCGATCATCATCCTGTTCGGTCTGGTCATGCTGGGTGTCTTTCGACTGGAGGCATTCTCCCGTGACACCCGGTTCAATCTCGATATTCCCGGCGGTCGCCCGCTCGGGGCCTATGTGCTGGGGCTTGCCTTCGCTTTCGGCTGGACGCCCTGCATCGGTCCGATCCTCGGGGCTATCCTGACGCTCAGCTCGACCTCGGGCGGCATGTCGGACGGCATCTGGCTGCTGACGATTTATTCCGCGGGGCTGGGGGTGCCGTTCCTGTTGGCGGCGCTGTTCACCGACGCCATCGCCGCGCGGGTCAGGCAGATCGGCAAGGCCGGTCGCTGGCTCTACAAGGGCGCGGGTGTTGCCATGATCATCATGGGAGTTGCCATCATGACCGGGCAACTGTCACGGTTTGCCTATTGGCTTCTGGGGACGTTTCCCTTTCTCGCGACGATCGGCTGACGAACCTCGAACCAGCTCTTGGCGTGATGGCTGATAAGTGGGGATCATCTCCCCCACTCAAAAAGGTCGTACACGCCGCGCCCCTATAGAGGTCGCGGGGCCGTCAGCCGATCAGGTAGACCCGGATCGGCATCCAGATACCCATGATCATCATCATCAGGTTCTCGGTGAGCGAGACGAACCCTAGTGGCACGTTGCTGTCCCCCCCGACGCAGGCGCATTTCAACTCGCGCTTGTCGATGTACACGGCCTTGAAGACCGAAACCGCGCCGACGGTGCCGATGAACAAGGCCACGGGTGCCGACAGCCAGGTGAGCGCCCCGGCGACCATGAGGATACCGGCGAAGGCCTCTCCGAAGGGATAAAGATAGCCGTAGCGCACCCAGCGGCGCGCCAGCAGGTCGTAATTCAGGAACATGGTCGAAAAGCTCTCGACATCCTGAAGCTTCTGCACTGCAAGCAAGCACATCGAGATCGAGACGAACCATTCCAGCGCGCGCAGGCTGAGGATGGTTCCAAAGCTGTACCATGACAGGCCGAGCGCCATCAGAAACGCGACGGCAAAGATCGCGATCACCGGCTGATAGGAGGTGTCCGAGCGCTCGCTTTCCGGCGCGTCGAGGCCGAAATGGACCCGCAGATCGTCGTAGCCGCCAATCCGCTTGTCGCCGATCCAGGTCTGCGGCGTGGTCTCGACCCCGTGCTTTTCCATGAAGGCATCGGTTTCCTCACGTGTCGTCAGGTGATGATCCTCGACCTCGTACCCTTCCCGTTCAAGCAGGTCTTTGGACTTGAGACCATAAGGGCAAAGATGATCCTGCATGACCATCCGGTAGAGTTGGGCTGATTTCGATGCGTCTTTCGGCATGGTGTTTCCTCCAGTTTCTGGTTCAGGCACCGCAACCGTAATATCCGCGATACCCTGCACGCAGACCGGACCCAAGTTCGAGAACGAGATCGGCGTCCTGCATTTCGCCACTATTTGCGTCCAATGTGCCGGGTCCGCTCGGCGCGCTCAACGCCACTGTCATGCCTTCCGTGCCCCAAGTGCTTCCGGCGTCGCCAGCCTCCAGCCGCACCAGATCGCCGCTGATCTTGGCGAGAGCTACACTCCCACCGTCGATGCGGCCCACCGCCAGCGCAGGCCTGCTTGTGGTGGTGTAGGTGAACGTGCACGCGGCGCCGCCGGGAAACATCTGCGCAATGTCCTCCGAAGTAAGAAATTCGAGGTCGAGAATGGCGACTTCCGGGGTTGATAGCGCCTCGTCGAGGCTCACGATCTGCGCCGGTCCGCTTTCTGACTGTGCCGGACTGTCACCGTTGGCGTCGATATCGTTCACCAGATAACGCATCTCGGCGATTTCCTTGTCCTGCGCATAGATGATCTCATCCGCCAGCTTGCGCACGCGCGGGTCCGAGATATCGGCGCGGCTGGAGGTCATGATCGCGATCGAGTGGTGCGGGATCATTGCCCGCATGTAGCTGCTGTCGCCCACCGTCACCTGGCTGCGGACCAGCCAAAGCGAGGCGGCAAAGACCACAGCGGCACCGATGAAGATGGCGGCGTTAGCCATTTTGCTGGAATACATCGACAGCATGAAGCCCAGCATGATGATCGCCATGGTGGCTCCCATCAGGAGAGCCATGTAGGCCCGCGTTTCCGACCAGAACACATGCGTCCAGAGGTAGGTATTGAGATACATCAGACCGAACATGACGACGGTAGATGTGGCGATCATCGCGAAAAAGCGGCCATATGACATGAAGTTGTCCTCTCTCGAAATCGTGAAGTCTAAAGGTGGAACAACTTTCCCGCGCTGGAATGTTCCGAAATAACTACAGTCGGTCGCACCTTATGGGTGGCGCTGCCCGCTGCGGAACATATCTAAGCCCGCTTAATCCGCTGCCCTGGCGGTCCGGGTCTTATCCTCTTCCATAGCCAGATCTGCGAGAATCGGACAATCAGGCCTGTGATCGCCAGCGCAGGCATCGACAAGGTGCGACAACGTCGCGCGCATCTCGGTCAATTCTGCGATTTTCCGGTCGATCCGGTCGAGGTGTTCCTCAGCAATCTGCTTGACCTCGGCGCTGGCGCGTTCGGTATCGGCATAGAGTTTCAGCAGGCTCCGGCAGTCCTCGATGGTGAAGCCCAAGGCGCGCGCCCGGCCGAGAAATGCCAGCTTGTGGACGTCGCTCTGCCGGAAGCTGCGATAACCGTTGGCACTGCGCAGCGGCTCGACCAGCCCGATGTCCTCGTAGTAGCGGATGGTCTTCGCGGGAAGGCCGGACAGGTCGGCCACGTCTCCGATATTCATGATCGTATTCTCCTTGTTTCATTCAGCCGGGACGGGAGACATGCGGGGGTCGGTCGCGGCCTTCGCCGCCTCGTCCATCGCCGGGCGGACGCGGCGCAGGCGCAGCGCGTTGGTCTGCACGAAGAGCGAGCTGAGCGCCATTGCCCCAGCCGCCAGCACCGGCGACAGCAGCAGGCCCGACACCGGGTAGAGCAGCCCCGCCGCCACCGGAATGAGGGCCACGTTGTAGCCGAAGGCCCAGAACAGGTTCTGGCGGATGTTGCGCATCGTACGCCGCGACACTTCCAGCGCGTTTACCACGCCGCGCAAATCGCCCGACATTAGCACCACATCGGCGGATTCGATGGCGACGTCGGTGCCGGTGCCGATGGCGATGCCCACGTCCGCATGGGCAAGCGCGGGTGCATCGTTGATGCCGTCGCCGACAAAGGCGATGTGCTGGCCCGTGCCGCGCAGATCGTCCAATGCCGCGACCTTGCCATCCGGCAGCACACCCGCGATCACATGGTCGATGCCGGTCTCGCGCGCGATCGCTTCTGCCGTCTCGCGCTTGTCGCCGGTGATCATGGCAACCTTCAGGCCCAGATCGTGCAGCGCCCGGATGGCCGCCGCGCTGGACGGCTTCACCGGATCGGCCACGGCGATAACGGCGGCAACGCGTCCGTCGATGGCGGCGTAAAGCGCGGTGCGGCCCCGCTCGGCCAGGCGGCGCTCTTCGTCGACCAACGCGCCGATGTCCAGGCCTTCGCGCGCCATTAGGCGGTCTGCCCCCACCAGCACGTCGTGGCCCGAGACCTCTGCCCGGACACCGTGGCCGGTGACGGACGCGAAGTTTCGGGCGTCGTGCCGGGCAACGCCCTCGGCCTCTGCCGCCCGCAGGATGGCCTCGGCGATGGGATGTTCCGACCGCGCCTCGACCGCCGCGACCAGAGCCAGCACTTCGGCCCGGTCAAAACCTTCCGTTAGCACCAGATCGGTCAGTTCGGGGCGTCCTTCGGTCACCGTGCCGGTCTTGTCCAGCGCGATCACATCGACGGTAGAAAGCTGTTGCAGCGCATCGCCCTTGCGGAACAGCACACCCATTTCGGCGGCACGGCCGGTGCCCACCATGATTGAGGTCGGCGTGGCCAGCCCCATCGCGCAGGGGCAGGCGATGATCAGCACCGAAACGCCGGCGACCAGCGCAAAGGACAGGGCGGGCGATGGTCCGACCAGCAGCCAGATCATCACCGTCAGCAGCGCCAGCGCCATGACCGCGGGCACGAACCACAGGGTGATCCGATCCACCAGACCCTGGATGGGCAACTTGGCAGCCTGCGCCTCTTCGACCATACGGATGATTTGCGCCAGCGTCGTATCCGCTCCCACGCGTGTCGCACGGAACTGGAAGGCACCGGAACCGTTGACGGTCCCGCCGGTGACGGGATCGCCCACCGACTTGGCCACATGCACCGGCTCGCCGGTGATCATGCTCTCATCGACGCGGGCGCTGCCTTCCGTCACTTCACCGTCCACGGCAATCCGCTCTCCGGGGCGCACGAGCAGGATGTCGCCCGCGGCGATGCGCTCGATGGCCACGTCCTCAGGCTCTCCGTCCACCAGCACGCGGGCGGTCTTGGCCTGAAGGCCCAGCAGCTTCTGGATCGTTGCGCCGGTGCGGCCCTTGGCGCGCGCCTCCAGCCACCGGCCCAGCAGGATCAGCACGACGATGACTGCCGCCGCCTCGAAATAGACGGCACGCGACCCTTCGGGCAGCAGCGCGGGCGCGAAGAGTGCGACGAGAGAATAGAGATAGGCGGCAGAGGTGCCGACCGCAACAAGGCTGTTCATGTCCGGCGCACCCTTGAACAGCGCGGGAAACCCGCGCGTGTAGAAGCTGCGCCCCGGCCAGAGCAGAACCACCGTGGTCAGGACGAACTGGATCAGCCAGCTTGCCCGATGGCCGATCGTGTCGCCGATCAGACCATGCATGCCGGGGATCAGGTGCGCGCCCATTTCCAGCAGAAACACCGGCAGGGCGAGGGCCGCCGCCAGCGCGGTCCTGCGAGCCAGCGTCCGCGCCTCTTCATCCTTGCGGGCACTCGTGTCTTCCGGCGCGCTGTCCGGCGGCAAGGTCGCGGGATAGCCTGCGTCACCCGCCGCCTTCAGCAGGTCCGCAACCGCAACCGAGCCTTCGAGATACTTTACCGTCGCAGTTTCCGATGCCAGATTGACGTTCACGTCCAGCACGCCCGGCACCGCCGCCAGCGCCTTGTCCACCCGCCCAACGCAGGACGCACAAGACATGGAGGCCACGTTCAGGCGAGTGCTCTGCTTACGGGCCGGATAGCCAATCTCTTCCAGCTTCTCGACGATGTCCGAGATGCGCTCCGGCCCGTCGATCTGCGCCTGGGCCGTCTCGCTGGCGAGGTTGACGCGAACGTCGCTGACACCCGGCAGGCCGGAAAGCCCACGCTCCACCCGCCCGACGCAAGAGGCGCAGGACATGTTTTGAAGGGAAATTCGGACGTTGTGCGGACCGGACATGGAAATCTCCTGATTCTGATCCTCCCTCACATAAGGGTTCTATTCACTGGAAGGTCAACAGGTGCATCGAGGAATTTTTTCGGGCATTGACCTTCCCATAGGGCAGCGGCCTAGATGGCAGCAGCAAGAAGGAGATCGTGATGATCAGGTTCAGCGTGCCGGACATGAACTGCGGACATTGCAGCGCGTCGATAGAGAAGGCCATTGTGACGATAGACCCACACGCGACTGTCACCTTTGACCTGACTGCGCGTTCCGTCGAGGTAGATAGCGCATTGGATGAAAGCGCTCTGAAGGCAGCGATTCATGATGCGGGCTACGGATCGGAAAGACTGACTTAGTCCCGGCAATTCCAGTCATTATTGAAATATTCCCTGCCATTTTCGCGTCTTTTGTCTGAATGGTGGACGTTTCTATGTACCTATTGCGCAACAGTTTTGAGCGCTTGTAGCGAGAATTCGCCTGCCTCGCTAGAATGTGCCAAACCTTCCCGCGCTGTAAGCGTTGACTAATTTGTCAAAACGTCCAAATTGCCATCCATGAGAATGCGTGTCGCCATTTCAACATGGGTGAGAGTCCTCACTTGCTTCGCTTTTGCGTTGGCGCTGCTTCTGTCTCCACCTTCTGCGGCACACGCGGCCTCGGGAATGCATGACGGTCAGCATTCTGGATCGATCAGCTCCCTTCTCAGCAAACGGACAGTTGGTCAGGGAACTGATATCCACGCCGTCCACATGAAACACCCGGCGACAGTTGACGTGGATGACATATCCTCCGACATGGGTGAAACAGAGCATCAATCAACTCAGTGTTGTAACGGAATATGCATTTCTGTCGTCATTCCAGACGCATACTTGGTATTCCCGGATCCCATTGCTGCGAAAGAATATATGATCCTGAGCGGTCAGACGCATTCCGTCGAAACATCAGGGTTTCTGCGGCCTCCTCGATTCCTGATCTGAAACGGCGCCCAATCCGGGTGTGAGCCTTGCGCAGACTCTGCGTGAGACATCGTTCATCAATCAGGATACCTTCATGAAAATTCATCTACTCATGGGGGCTTCGGCCCTCGGGCTTGGCGCATGCGCCTATGAGCCTACCCCTTTGCCCTCCGTTGCGACACAACAGGCTGTCGTCAACGCGACCGTTTCGTCTCCGATCAACTATCAAGATCCATTGGCTGGCTACACCTATCGTGGTCCGACCGGCCCCCGTGATTGGCGGTCTGTCAATCAAGAGCAGACGGAGGGCAACTGATGCGGGTATCTCAGATTCCGCTGGTTCTTGGCTTTCCACTTTTCTTGGGTGCCTGCGCTACCGCAGTACCGGTAAGCTACACCGAACCGAAGGCCGGTTTTGCCAATGTGGCCAGCCAGATTACGCCAGCGATCGGCAAACGGACCGTGTTTGCGGAAACGCAGGCCGAAAACGAAGCTCTCAAGAAGCAGGTGCACAGCATGGTGCATCAGAAGACGATTTCGGCCGATACGGCGGTCCAGGTTGCGCTGCTGAACAATAAGGGTCTGCAAGCGTCTTACGCCAATGTTGGCCTCTCGGCCGCTGAGGCCTGGCAGCAATCGACGCCGGAAAACCCGATCGTCTCAATTGGCGTCCTGGGAATCGGTGCGCCTGAACTCGGTGCCTACAGGGCGATCGAAGGGCTGATCCGGTCGAACGTCCTCGATGCCACCACGCGCAAACAGCGCATGGCCATTGCTGATGCAAGCTTCCGGCAGGCTCAGCTCAATGCCGTGAACGACACACTCGCGCTGGCCAATCAGACGCGAAAGGCATGGGTCGATGCAGTCGCCGCTTTCGAGGCCGTGAGCTATCTGCGGCGCGCAAAAGCGACCTCTGACGCCGGCTCGGAACTGGCTATGCGGTTGGGTGAGACCGGCGCACTCAACAAAGCTGGGCAGGCCCGCGAACAGGCATTCAATGCCGAACTGGCGGGGCAACTTGCACAGGCACGATTGAACGCCATTCGGTCCAAGGAGGCTTTGACCAGGTTGATGGGCCTCTGGGGCACCGAAGTCGATTACTATGTGCCAGATGCCCTTCCTGCACTGCCGCGTTCTGTCGGCCGTGTGACCGACATCGAGGCCAAGGCGCTAAGAAACCGGGTGGATCTGCGTGTTGCCAAACTTGGCCTGGAAGCGCAGGCCAAGGCGTTTGGTCTGACCGATCAGACCCGCATCGTCAGCGATCTTGAGTTCATCGCCGGGTTCGAGGCCGAGCGGGAAATTGAGGACGGAGAAACGGAAACCGTGACCACCCCTCAGGTGGAAGTGGAGTTCGCGATCCCGATCTACGACACCGGCAAAGCCCGGATGCGCAAGGCGGAATTGTCTTATCTACAAGCGGCCAACGTGCTCGCAGAGAAGGCCGTGAACGTCCGGTCCGAAGCGCGGGGTGCTGAAGCCTCTTATCATGCCGCATACAAAATCGCGCGCCACTACCGCGACGTTCTGGTGCCGCTACGCACGACCGTCGAAGAAGAGGGTTTGCTGTCCTACAACGGCATGATCACCAACACTTTCGAGCTGCTGACTGATGTGCGCGAGAAACTTGGCGCATCCCTGGAAGCGGCAAATGCAAAACGCGAATTCTACATGGCACAGGCCGATCTGACCGCCGCGATCTACGGCGGCGGCGAAGGCGGTGGTGGTGCTGGTGGAGAAGGCGCATCACTTGCCGCCGGTGGCGGCGCAGGACACTGAAAGGAACTGACATGTTGAACAGACGTCAATTACTCGGAGCCGGCGCGGCAGGTGCAACGCTGGTCTCTTCAAAAGCCTGGGGTCAGACCCTGAACATGGGCCTGCCCGAAGCTGCGCAGATGGACAGTGCGGCAACGGCGATTACGGCGCGTCCCAATTCCGGTCCGGACTATACGCCTGTGGTCACGCTGAACGGGTGGACCCTGCCGCATCGGATGAACAACGGGGTGAAGGAATTTCACCTCGTGGCCGAACCGGTGGTGCGTGAACTTGCAGAAGGAACAGTTGCGCATCTGTGGGGCTACAACGGCCAGTCCACCGGCCCGACAATCGAAGCGGTCGAAGGGGACCGCGTGCGCATCTACGTCACCAACAAGCTGCCGGAGGCGACGACGATCCACTGGCACGGGATGATCCTGCCCTCGGGCATGGACGGTGTCAGCGGGCTGAGCCATCCGCCGATACCTCCGGGCAAGACCTTCATCTACGAGTTCGACCTCGTGAAGTCCGGCACATTCATGTATCACCCGCATGGCGACGAGATGGTGCAGATGGCGATGGGGATGATGGGCATGTTCGTGATCCATCCCAAGGACCCGACCTTCATGCCGGTGGATCGCGATTTCCTGATCATGCTGAACGCCTATGACCTTGATCCGGGTACCTATGTGCCGCGTGTCATGGAAATGACCGACTTCAACCTGTGGTGCTGGAACAGCCGGATATTCCCCGACATCGACCCGCTGGTCGTGAACAAGGGCGACAAGGTACGCGTACGCGTCGGTAACCTGACGATGACGAACCACCCGATCCATATGCACGGCTACGACTTCAAGGTAACCTGCACCGATGGCGGCTGGGTGCCCGAGACCGCGCAATGGCCCGAAGTCAGCATCGACATTCCAGTGGGAGCCATGCGCGCCTACGAATTCGTCGCCGATCATTTGGGTGATTGGGCGATCCATTGCCACAAGTCGCACCATACCATGAACGCGATGGGTCACGACGTGCCCACTTTCATCGGTGTGAACAAGAAGCCACTCACCCAGAAGATCCGTCAGTTCCAGCCGCAATACATGCCGATGGGCACGAACGGCATGGGTGACATGGCGAAAATGGAAATGCCGCTGCCCGACAATACCATCCCGATGATGAACGGCTGGGGCCCCTACGGCCCCATCGAGATGGGCGGCATGTTCTCGGTCGTGAAGGTGCGGGACGGCATCGGCGCGGACGATTACTCCGATCCCGGCTGGTACGAAAATCCTCCGGGCGAGATGGCCTACGAATGGACTGGCGAATTGCCCGAGTTCGCCTCGAACAACAGTCCCAAGACCATTCTCACACCAAAACCAAACTCGAAGGGCTGAACGGCCCTTCGTCGACTCCAACCAAACCAAACCTACAGGAAAACCAAATGAAAAAACTTCTTTTGAGCACCTCTCTCGTCCTTTTCGCTTCAACGGGGGCTTTCGCTGACGTTGGTCATGCCAAAATGGCCGTCGGTATGCCCGGCCATACGGCAAAAGTCGACCGGACGATTGATGTAACCCTGCTTGAAAACGACGAAGGCGAAATGCTGATCGAGAGTGAGGAGATGACCATCAAGCAGGGTGAAACCATCCGCTTCAACATCACGAACAAGGGTGAGCTGGAACACGAGTTTGTTCTCGACACGCTGGAAAATAACGCCGAGCACAAGATCGAAATGGCCAAGATGGACATGGAACACGACGACCCGAACCGTATCCGTCTTGATCCGGGTGCCACGGGCGAGGTCGTCTGGACGTTCGCGAATGCTGGTACGTTCGAAGCCGCGTGCCTGATCCCGGGTCACTACGAATCCGGAATGCACCGTGCGGTCTCAGTGGGGGACCAGATGGCTCAGGCTGACGTGGAATATACGAGCGGGACCATCAAGAAGATCGACGCCAAAGCCGGCAAGGTCACAATCATCCACGGCCCTCTGGTCAACCTCGATATGCCCGCGATGACGATGGTGTTCCGCGCGGACGAAGCGATGATGGCCAAGATGGCGGAAGGTCAGGACATCGAGTTCGTTGCCGACCGGGTCAAGGGCAAGCTTACTGTGACCGCATTGAAATAATAGGCATGCGCCTACGGGCCCACTTCCAACTCGGTGGGGCAACGTTTCGAAATGAAACCTTGCCCCACAACCTGAAGTTAGCCTTGGATTCATCAAGTACGGATAACAACAATTTTTGTGAACATGATGGTGTCTTTCGTGTTCTTCTGCGTGATCTGAGGCGGATCTAGCTGAGACCCTTGCAAGGCGAGTGTTTTGCGCTCCCGAGGCGAGCCGGTCATCAGAGAAAGTGACTGCAAGATGTGGGTGCCGTTTAGCCTGTGGCATGTTTCAGACATGCAGCAACACTGATAAAATACGCGCCAAAAGTCTAAAAAGGAAATCCCGTGTCGAGAAACGACTACGAGAAGAACAGTATTTCTCTTCCAAGTGCTGTAGCCATGGGCACTGGCGTGATGATCGGCGCGGGCATCTTCGCGCTGACCGGCCAGATCGCCGAGCTTG
>JAMWZG010000379.1 GCA_024304855.1 Paracoccaceae bacterium | reverse complement strand
GACCGGGGGCGGTGGCGTGGCGATGGCGCGGGACAGAAGCGCGTAGCCATAGGCTTGGCCCAGGGCTGCGACCTCGTCCCGGATCAGGGGGATCGAGAGCACGGCGCGGCGGACCGGGGTTTCGGCCACGCGGGTGCCGGCCTTGCGGCGGCGGTCGATCACCCCGGCCTCGGCCAGATCGCGCAGGGCGCGGTTGACGGTGGCGCGGGCGCAGCCGAACTCCAGGGCCAGATCCGCCTCGTTCGGGATCATGGTGCCGGGGGGCCAGCGACGGTCACGGATGCGGGCCAGCACCTCGGCCCGGATGGCGGCCCATGTGCGGGGGGGCGGGGTGTCGGTCACATGGCATCCTTGAGGCGGTTGAGCGTGGCGCGATAGGCGCGGGTGATGGCGGCGCGGTGGATGTGGCGTCCCGCGCGGACCATATGCCGCCCGGCGCACCAGAGGTCGCGGATCATGCCCTTGTCGCCTGTCACCATCAGCGTATCAAGGATCTGATCGCCGGTTTTGCCAATCAGGTCAATGTGGTTGGGCGCAAGGCTTGCCAGATCGGCAAACTCTCCCACCGCGATTTGCCCCGTGCCCCGCGCGAGGGCCTGTGCGCCGGCTGAGGCTGCATCCTCGAGCAGGCGCCGCCCGGTCGAGCGGTCGGTGGTGGCGAGTGCGGCGCGGGACCGGTCGCGCAGGCGTTGGGAATAATCGAGGCTGCGGAGTTCCTCGGCCAGGCTGATGCGGATGTTGCTGTCCGAGCCGATGCCGAAGCGGCCACCTGCGGCAAGGTAGCGTGGCGCGTCGAAGATGCCGTCGCCCAGGCTGGCCTCGGTGATCGGGCAGAGGCCCGCGACCGCCCCGGTGCGGGCGAGGGCGCGGGTTTCCGCAGGCGTCATTTGCGTGCAATGGATGAGGCACCATTGATCCGTGATGTCGGTCTGGTCCAGCAGATAGGTCACGGGGCGCGCGCCTGTATGGGCGAGGAGTTCGTCCACCTCGGCCAGTTGTTCGGCCAGATGCATGTGGATCGGGCGGGTTTGCGCGAGGCAGATCGCGGCGCGCAGGCCATCGTCGGTGACAGCGCGCAGGGAATGAGGAGCGGTGCCGAGGCGCGTGTCGGTGGGCAGGTTGCGGATGAGGTTGTCGCAATCCTGCACCAGTCGGGCGTAGCTGTCCGGGTCATGGCCAAAGCGGATCTGACCGGGGGCCAGCGCCCGCCCGTCGCGCCCGCCTGTCTGATAGAGCACGGGCAGGAGCGTCAGGCCGATGCCCGTCTGCGCGGCGGCGGCGCAGATGCGGGCCGACATCTCGGCCGGATCGGCATAGGGCGTGCCGCCCGGTGCGTGATGCAGGTAGTGGAATTCCCCGACGGCGGCAAAGCCCGCTTCCTGCATCTCCATCTGCACGAAGGCGGTGATGGCCTGCACATCTTCGGGCGTCAGGCGGTCGAGGAAGCGGAACATCTGCTGTCGCCATGTCCAGAAGGTGTCACGCGGGTCGGGGCCGCGCCGTTCGGTCAGGCCGGCCATGGCGCGCTGGAAGGCGTGGGAATGCAGGTTCGCGGGGGCCGGGATCAGCGGGCCGCTGCGCTGCGCGGTGCCCGCGCGGCTGTCGGGCGTGATGCGGGCGATGCGGCCTGCGGCGTCGATGGTGAGGGTGACGTTGGACGCCCAACCCGAGGGCAGCATGGCGGTGGAGGCGAAAATTTCTGTCTGCATGGTTGACTCGGGTTTATTATGTATAGACATATTATGGATAAGCGCAGATCAAACTGGAATCAACCCAAATGACGCGGACCCTGCTGACCGAGCTGAGATTGATGCCCATGACCGGGGAAGCCGCGCTGCTGGACGGGGCCGTGCTGATCGAGGGGGCGCGCATCCTCTGGGCCGGGGCGGCGGCGGATGCGCCCGCTGCGGATCATGTGGAGCGGTTGGGGGGGCGGCTGGTCACGCCTGCGTTGATCGACTGCCATACGCATGTGGTCCATGGCGGCAGCCGGGCGGCGGAATTCGCGCAGCGGTTGGAGGGGGCGAGCTATGCCGAGGTGGCGCGCGCGGGTGGCGGTATCCTGTCCACGGTGCGCGCGACGCGCGGCGCATCGGAGGCGGAGCTGCTGGCGCAGGCGCTGCGCCGTGTTGACGCGATGATCGCCGAAGGGGTGGCGGTAATCGAGGTCAAGTCGGGCTATGGCCTTGATATTGAAGCAGAGATGCGGATGCTGCGGGTGGCGCGGGCGATTGCCGGGGCGCGCCCGGTGCAGGTGGTGACAAGCTGGCTGGCGGCCCATGCGGTGCCGCCGGAGTATGCGGGACGCAGCGATGATTATCTTGACGCGGTCGTGCTGGCGGGCCTGCGCGCGGCCCATGACGCGGGGCTGGTCGATGCGGTGGACGGGTTCTGCGAGGGGATCGCGTTTTCGCCTGCGCAGATGGCGCGGGTGTTCGATCTGGCGCGGGAACTTGGCCTGCCGGTGAAGCTCCATGCCGAGCAGTTGTCGCCGCTGGGCGGGGCTGCATTGGCGGCGCGGTATGGCGCGGTGTCGGCGGATCATCTGGAATATGCGACCGGGGCAGATGTGGCGGCGATGGCGGCGGCGGGGACGGTGGCGGTGCTGCTGCCC
>JAMWZG010000378.1 GCA_024304855.1 Paracoccaceae bacterium | reverse complement strand
GGAGGCCATCTCGGCCGCCATCAGCGCCGCCCGGTCCACCTGACCCGCCGCGAATTGCTGGCGCACCTTGGCCTTCTCGTCATTGGGCAGGCCCGAGACCATCGGCCCCGCCGGCAGGAACACCCCCGGAATATACCCAAAGGTCGCCGCCGCGATCACCAGCCCCGGCACGATCTTGTCGCAGACCCCCAGATAAAGCGCCGCGTCGAATGTGTTATGCGACAGCGCCACCCCGGCGGCCAGCGCGATCACGTCGCGGGAAAACAGCGACAGCTCCATCCCCGTCTGCCCCTGCGTGACCCCGTCGCACATCGCAGGCACCCCGCCCGCCACCTGTGCCGTGGCCCCGACATCGCGCGCGGCCTGACGGATCAGATCGGGAAACCGCTCAAAGGGCTGATGCGCCGACAGCATGTCGTTATAGGCCGTCACGATCCCGATATTGGGGGCAGGGGTCGTGGCCATGGTCGCCTGATCCGGCCCCATCGCCGCATAGGCATGGGCCTGGTTCGAGCAGCTCAGATGCGCGCGCCGCGGCCCCTCGGCCGCCGCCCGGCGCATCAGATCCAGATAGCGGTCCCGGCTGTCACGGCTGCGTTCCATGATCCGCTCGGTCACGCGGGCCACCTGATCGTGCACTGGCATCGGATACCCTCCCCTCCGTCAGTCGCTGCTGCGCATCGGTATAGGATGTTAGCGGTAACGCCGCAAGGTGCCGCCAGAGGGCCGCGCCAAGCGGCAGCCCTGCCAATATGGCGCATTCAAGGCTGTGCGGAGGGGCGGAAATCCCCTTGAAACATGGCAATCCCTGCGTGAAATACCGCGCATTTGCCACAATCTGGAATGAGTTGTGCCCTGATGAAGGCGCAATCGGCGGGCATAAAGTGATCCCATGAGACGCGGAGAAACCGCCTGGAGATGGCCTATGTCACGCAACCGTATTGTTACTGCCCTGATTCTGCTGCTGGGCCTGTCCGCCTGTGGCAGCTATGATCTGGCCACGCGCAACGCCGTTTCGGTCGATACCGGGCGGGGCGCTTCGGCCGCCAGCACCTTGCCGGCCCTCAAGGTCGTCGAGACGCGCATCACCGTGCCGCGCAGCCTGACCGTGTCCGAGGCCAATAGCTACTACCCCTCGGGCGACATCGTCTGGCGCGGCGATGCCTTCGGCGACCGCCACGCCCAGCTCGAGGCGATCCTGACCGATAGCATGACCCTGGCCCGCAACGGCCACGCCGGTGTGCAACCCGCCCTGGTCGAGATCGAGCTGGTCCGCTTTCATTCCCTGACCGAAAAGACCCGCTACTCCGTGGGCGGGGTGCATTCCATCCGCTTCAACCTGACCCTGCGCGACCCCCAGTCCGGGGCGGCCCTGGCCCCCACCCGCGAGATCCGCGCCGATCTGCGCGAATATGGCGGCGACCGCGCGATGCAGGCCGAACGCGACGGGCTGACCCAGAAGGTCCGCGTCACCCGGCATATCGCCAATGTGCTGCGCGCCGAACTGGAACGCCCCGGCAGCATGGGCGGCAATCGCGGCATCACCAAGCTGGTGGCCGGGCTTGAGACCGCCGATCCGATCTGACCTTTCCAGCCACATGAATCAGGGATAAGAGGGCGGCATGACATCGCCCTCTTATCCCGTTGTGCGCCTGCGCCCCAAAGCCCAGCCGCGCGCCATCCGCCACGGTTTTCCGTGGGTCTATGAAAATGAACTGGTCACGGACCGGCGCGCGCGGGGCATTGCCCCCGGCAGCCTCGCCGTGCTCGAGGATGCCGAGCGCGCGCCGCTGGCCCTTGTGACGGTCAACCCGAACTCGCGCATCATCGCCCGCGTGATGGACCGTGACCCCGCCGCCGTGGTGGACCGTGCCTGGATCGAGGCCAGGCTGACCCGCGCGCTGGCGCTCAGGGCGCGGCTTTATGACCAACCCTTCTACCGCCTTGTCCATGCCGAGGCTGACGGCCTGCCCGGTGTGGTGATCGACCGCTTTGGCGATACGGCCGTGATCCAGCCCAATGCCGCATGGGCCGAGATGATGCTGGATGATCTGGTGGGTGCCCTTGTCGCCGTGACCGGCGTGACCACCGTGATCAAAAGCGCCTCGGGACGCGCGCGCACGCTGGAAGGTCTGGATGACGCCAGCGGCGTAGTGATCGGGCAGGCGCCCGACGCCCCCGTTCCCGTGCCGATGAACGGGGCCACCTATATGGCGGACCTCACCGGCGGGCAGAAGACCGGCCTTTTCTTCGACCAACGCCCCAACCACGCTTTTGCCGCGCAATTGGCCAAGGGGGGGCGGGTGCTGGATGTCTTCTCCCATGTCGGCGGCTTTGCCCTCGCGGCGCTGGCCGCAGGGGCGGATCACGCGCTGGCCGTGGATGGCTCTGATCCCGCGCTGACACTGGCGCGCGACGGGGCCGCGGCCTCGGGCGTGGCGGCCAGATTCGACACCCGCAAGGGCGATGCCTTCGACGTGATGACGGCATTGGCGGCAGAAGGCGCGCGCTTTGATCTGGTCGTCTGCGACCCGCCCGCCTTCGCGCCCTCGAAACAGGCGCTGGAAACCGGCCTGCGCGCCTATGAGCGCGTGGCCCGTCTGGGCGCGTCACTGGTGGCCGAGGGCGGGTTCCTTG
>JAMWZG010000377.1 GCA_024304855.1 Paracoccaceae bacterium | reverse complement strand
GCGCGATAGGCAGGGTGTGGCGCATGATGTCCCTTGAGGCGGTTCTGAGCGGACGATAGCAACGAAGTCTTCATCCGCCAAGAGTTGAATAAAAACCGCGTTAATGTGGCGCGCGGTGCTGCCACCCGCGCGCCAGGACTCACGCCATCGTCATGGGCCAAAACCCCTTAGAACGCCGCCGCCCGGTTCAGCATGACAGTGCCCAGCAGGTGATCGGTCAGGCCCTGCTTGCGCGCCGTCGTCAGCATCAGCACGATGGAAATCAGCTGAAGCAGCGGCATCGCAAAGGACACCGACAGGCCCAGCGTATGCAACGTCGCCAGCCCCAGACCGAAGCGCTCGCCATTGCTCGCACGCAGCTCGATCGCCATCAGCCGCATCCCCCATGTCGCGGAACGGTTGGTGATGGTGATCACCCGGTAGATGAACCCCACCGCCAGCATCAGCAGCGGAAAGAAGAACAGCCCCGTAAAGGCCGTGAAGGGCACGATCAACAGGCTGATCACGGCAATCAGCACCGTATCGGCCAACCAGGCCAGCAGCCGCTTCATCGGCACATCGGCATAGAATTCGGACTGCATCTCGGGGTCGGGCAGGTGGGCGGTAAACGGCGTCATCGGTCCCTCTCTGGGTTTGGTCTTGTGCCAGTGTAACGAACGGGTGCCACGGGCAGTTCCCGTGGCACCCAGGTCTTTGTCACGCTCAGGCCTCGTCGCGGCCTGTTTTCTGATCGTCGCGGGGCGCACTGGCCGCACGGGCGCGGTCGGCCATGAAATCGTCAAACTCGGCCTTGTCCTTGGCCTCGCGCAGACGCTGCAAGAAGGCCTCGAAGCTGTGCTGCTCCTCCTCCAGACGGCGCAGCGTCTCGGCCTTGTAATTGTCAAAGGCCACATTGCCCGAGGATTGCATCACCGCAAAGCCCTGACGGGTCATGGCGGAACGGCTGCGGCAGGATTTTCCAAACATGCGTTTACTCCAGATCATATAGGCCAGAAGGGCCAGGCCAACCGGCCAGACAAAGATGAAGCCCAGAACCATGACGGCGATCCAGGCACCCTTGCCCTTGTGATCAAGCCAGGCCTCGGCGCGGGACAGCCAACCCATCGGCTGCGCGGAAGGGGCGGCATAAGGCATTGTCGTATTCATCGGTCACTCCGTTGCAGGTTAATGTAAATCGTCTTCACATCACCTAGATCGGAACGGACAGGCCCGCTTGCAAGGGGCTATGTAAAAGAAATTTACATTATCGGGATCACAGCGTGAAATCCGCCAGTTGCGCCCCCGTCAGGCGGTGCAGATCGGCGGGGGCAATGGGAAAGATGTGATGCGGCGTGCCGGCGGCGGCCCAGATCACGTCGAATTCCATCAGCCGCGGGTCCAGAAAGGCGCGGATCGGATGCAGATGCCCGACCGGGGCCACGCCCCCGATGGCAAAGCCGGTCTGCGCCCGGATCAACGCGGCATCGGCCTTGCCCAGATCCTCGCCCGCCAGCGCACTGGCGCGGCCTGCGTCCACCTGATTGCCGCCGGCGGTCAGAAACAGCATAGCCTGCCCGCTGTCAGCCCCGGCAAAGATGATCGACTTGGCGATCTGGTCGATATGGCACCCCGCCACGGCCGCCGCCTGTGCCGCCGTGCGCGCCTCGCCCAGGGCGTGAATATCCGCCCGCAGCCCTGCCGCCTCCAGCGCGCGGATCACGCGGGCCATGCTCTTGCTCATCTCTCTCGTCCCTCTGGTGTCGCGGTTTGCCGCAGTATTCCAGCGCCTTGGCCCATTGACCAGCCCCGCGCCATGGGATCAAGCTGCGCCCATGTCCATATCACGCCGCCTGACCCGCCTGCCGCATCCCTATGAGCCCGCCCGTGGGGCCGAGGCCCGCGCCGCCATCCCTGAGGCGGAGGGCGATTTCGCCCGACTGATCGAAGGGACGGGGGGATGCAGCCCCTATCTGAAATCCCTGATCGAGAAGGAGGCGGACTGGATCCTGCCCGCCGCCGACGATCCCGAGGGCGCGCTCGCCCGCCTGCATCACGAACTGGCCGAGGTCGCCCCCGATGCGCTGCCCGATGCGCTGCGACAGGCCAAGCGCCGCGTCGCGCTGCTCACCGCCTTGGCCGATCTGTCCGGCGCCTGGCCGCTGGAGGAGGTGACAGGCGCCCTGACCCGCTTTGCCGATCTGGCCTGCCAGCTTGCGCTGCGCGCCAGCATCGGCGCGGAAATCCGGCGCGGCAAACTGCCGGGCGCCACCGAGGATGACGCCGACACCGGCGGCGGCATGGTCGCGCTGGCCATGGGCAAGATGGGCGCGCATGAACTCAATTATTCCTCGGACATCGACCTCATCTGTCTGTTCGACGAGACGCGCTTTACCCCCGATGACTACCACGAGGCGCGCGCCGCCCTGATCCGCGCCACCCGCAAGATGGCGGCGATGCTGAATGACAACACCGCCCAGGGCTATGTCTTCCGCACCGACCTGCGCCTGCGCCCCGATCCCGCCGTGACACCTGTCTGCATGGCGATGGAGGCGGCGGAACGCTATTACGAAAGCCTTGGCCGCACATGGGAACGCGCCGCCTATATCAAGGCGCGGCCCTGCGCGGGCGACCTCAAGGCGGGCGAGGGGTTCCTGAAAAC
>JAMWZG010000376.1 GCA_024304855.1 Paracoccaceae bacterium | reverse complement strand
GTGATGAAGGGCTGATACCATGGCAACGATCATTCTGTTCGCGCCCCTGATCGGGGCCCTGATCGCGGGTTTCGGCTGGCGCATCATCGGTGAAACCGCAGCGATGTGGGTCACGACCGGCCTGCTGTTCCTGGCCGCGATCCTGTCATGGATCGTGTTCCTGACCTTCGACGGCGTCACTCAGCAGGTCGAGATCCTGCGTTGGGTCGAATCCGGCAGCCTCAGCACCGACTGGGCGATCCGTCTGGACCGGCTGACCGCGATCATGCTGATCGTGATCACCACCGTCTCGGCGCTCGTGCATCTCTACTCCTTCGGCTACATGGACCACGACCCCCAGTGGAAAGAGGGCGAGAGCTACAAGCCGCGGTTCTTTGCCTATCTGTCCTTCTTCACCTTCGCGATGCTGATGCTGGTGACGGCCGACAACCTCTTGCAGATGTTCTTCGGCTGGGAAGGTGTGGGCGTCGCCTCCTATCTTCTGATCGGCTTCTACTACCGCAAGCCTTCGGCCAATGCGGCGGCGATCAAGGCCTTCGTCGTCAACCGCGTCGGTGACTTCGGCTTCCTTCTGGGGATCTTCGCGCTCTTCTACCTCACGGATTCGATCCGCTTTGACGACATCTTCACCATGGGCCCGCAACTGGCGGAAACCCAGATCGCGTTTCTGTGGACCGAATGGAACGCCGCGAACCTGATCGCCTTCCTGCTGTTCATCGGTGCCATGGGCAAATCGGCGCAGCTCTTCCTGCACACATGGCTGCCCGATGCGATGGAAGGCCCGACCCCGGTGTCGGCGCTGATCCATGCCGCGACGATGGTGACGGCGGGTGTGTTCCTTGTCTGCCGCATGTCGCCCATCATGGAATACGCGCCCGAGGCGATGATGTTCGTGACCTTCATCGGCGCGACCACCGCCTTTTTCGCTGCGACCGTGGGGCTGGTGCAGAATGACATCAAGCGCGTGATCGCCTATTCCACCTGTTCGCAGCTGGGCTACATGTTCGTGGCTGCCGGTGTGGGCGTCTATTCGGTGGCGATGTTCCACCTCTTCACCCACGCCTTCTTCAAGGCGATGCTGTTCCTGGGCGCGGGTTCGGTGATCCACGCGATGCATCACGAGCAGGACATGCGCAACTACGGCGGTCTGCGCAAGAAGATCCCCTATACCTTCTGGGCCATGATGATCGGCACGCTGGCCATCACCGGCGTCGGCATCCCGCTCACCTATATCGGCTTTGCGGGCTTCTTCTCCAAGGATGCGGTGGTGGAAAGCGCCTATGCCGCAACGGCGGGGGGCTATGCCTATTGGATGCTGGTCATCGCCGCGCTCTTCACCAGTTTCTACAGCTGGCGCCTGATGTTCCTGACCTTCTTCGGCGAGGCGCGGGGCGACAAGCACACCCATGATCACGCCCATGAAAGCCCCAAGGTCATGCTGATCCCGCTGGGCGTTCTGGCGCTGGGGGCGATCTTCTCGGGCGTGGTCTGGTATAACAGCTTCTTCGGCCATACCGACACGGTCGCCAAATTCTTCGGCGTCTCCTATGCCGAGGCCGAGGAGCATGGGGAGGCGACAGCCGACCACGCGACCGAGGCACCCGCCGCCGACGCAGGCCATGCCGAGGGCGAGGCGACAGCCGAGGGCGCGCATCACTATGTCTTCACCGGCGCGCCGGGCGAGGGGGCGATCCATCACGCCCCCGGCAATACCGTGCTGAACGACGCGCATGAGGTGCCGAAATGGGTCAAGTTCTCGCCCTTCGTGGTGATGATCATCGGCTTCCTCACGGCTTACTGGTTCTATATCCTGAACCCCGCCCTGCCGCGCAAACTGGCCGAGGTGCAGCGCCCGCTCTACCTCTTCCTGCTCAACAAATGGTATTTCGACGAGATTTATGACGCCATTTTCGTGCGCCCCGCGCGCTTCATCGGCGGCATCTTCTGGAAACGTGGCGATGGCAATGTCATCGACGGTTCGATCAACGGTCTGGCGATGGGCGTGATCCCGATGCTGACCCGTTTCGCCGGCCGCGCGCAGTCGGGATATATCTTCACCTATGCCTTCGCGATGGTGATCGGGATCGTGGTCCTGATCACATGGATGACGCTCACCGGAGGGGCGGAATAATGGATAACCTTCTTTCCATCGTCACCTTCATTCCGGCGCTGGCGGCCCTGATCCTGATCGTGTTCCTGCGCGGCGAGGATGCCGCCTCGAACCGCAACGCCAAATGGCTGGCGCTGATCGCGACTTCCGTGACCTTCCTTGTCTCGCTCTTCATCCTGCTGCAATTCGACCCCGCCGATACCGGCTTCCAGTTCGTCGAGGAACGCACCTGGATCATGGGCCTGACCTACAAGATGGGCGTCGATGGCATCAGCATCCTCTTCGTGATGCTGACGACCTTCATGATGCCGCTGGTCATTGCCGCATCCTGGGATGTGAACACCCGCGTCAAGGAATATATGGTCGCCTTCCTGCTCTTGGAAACGCTGATGCTGGGCGTGTTCATGGCGCTGGATCTGGTGCTCTTCTATCTGTTCTTCGAGGCGGGCCTGATCCCGATGTTCCTGATCATCGGCATCTGGGGCGGCAAGCGCAGGATCCAGGCGAGCTACAAGTTCTTCTTTTACACCTTCGT
>JAMWZG010000375.1:1273-2645 GCA_024304855.1 Paracoccaceae bacterium | reverse complement strand
GACAAACTGGCCGCCCTGCCCACCCCCTTCCGCGAGGGGGGCTCGGTCACGGCGGGCAATGCCTCGGGCGTGAACGATGGCGCGGCGGCGCTGATCGTGGCCTCTGCCGATGCGGTGGCGAAATACGGTCTGACGCCAAAGGCGCGGATCGTGTCGATGTCCACCGTGGGCGTGGCCCCGCGCATCATGGGCATCGGGCCGGCCCCCGCCACGCAGGCCCTGCTTGACAGGCACGGGCTGACAATCTCGGACATCGACTTTGTCGAACTGAACGAGGCCTTCGCCGCCCAGGGCCTTGCCACGATGCGCCAACTCGGCCTGCCCGATGACGCGGATCATGTGAACCCGCATGGCGGCGCCATCGCGCTGGGCCATCCGCTTGGCATGTCCGGCGCACGCCTTGCGCTGACGGCGGCGATCAACCTGTCGGATGCCGGGGCCAGACGCGCCATCTGCACCATGTGCATCGGCGTGGGCCAGGGCATCGCCCTGATGCTGGAGGCCGTGTGATGGAGGATCTTTCCCCCAAGCCCGGCGATCTGGATGCCATCGAGCTTGCCAGCCGGGACGAGATCACGGCCCTGCAACTGACCCGCATGGCATGGTCGCTGCGCCACGCCTATGACAACGTGCCTCATTATCGCGCGGCTTTTGACGCGGCGGGGGTGCATCCCGACGACCTGAAAACCCTCTCCGATCTGGCGAAATTCCCTTTCACCACCAAGGCCGATCTGCGCGCGAACTACCCCTTCGGGATGTTCGCCGTGCCGCGCGAGCAGGTGGTGCGGGTCCATGCCTCATCCGGCACCACAGGCCAGCCGACGGTGGTGGGCTATACCCGGAACGATCTGGATGTCTGGGGCAGCGTTGTGGCGCGATCCTTGCGCGCCGCAGGGCTGCGGCAGGGGCATATCCTGCACAACGCCTATGGCTATGGCCTGTTCACCGGGGGCTTGGGCGTGCATCTGGGCGCGGAAAAGCTGGGGCTGACGACAGTGCCCGTCTCGGGCGGCATGACCCCCCGGCAGGTCCGCCTGATCGAGGATTTCCGCGCCGACGGCATCACCGTGACGCCGTCCTACGCGCTCTCGATCCTGGATGAATACGCCAAACAGGGGCTCGATCCGCGCAAATCCCCGCTCAAGGTGGGTATCTTCGGGGCCGAACCCTGGACCAACGCCATGCGGCTGGAGATCGAGGAGGCCTTCGATATGCACGCCGTGGACATCTACGGCCTGTCCGAGGTGATGGGTCCGGGCGTCGCCAATGAATGCGTGGAAACCAAGGACGGGCTGCACATCTGGGAAGATCACTTCTACCCCGAGGTGATCAACCCCGACACGGGCGAGGTGCTGCCGGATGGCGAGCTGGG
>JAMWZG010000375.1:0-1263 GCA_024304855.1 Paracoccaceae bacterium | reverse complement strand
GCGCAGCGACGACATGATCATCCTGCGCGGCGTCAATGTCTTCCCCACCCAGATCGAGGAAGTGCTGATGCAGGTCCGCGCCCTTGCCCCGCATTTCCAGATCGAGCTGCACCGCAAGGGCCGGATGGATGCGATGCGCGTGCTGTGTGAAGCCTGCGAAGGCGTCAGCCCCGCAGGCCGCGAGGCGGCGGCAAAGGACATGTCACACCGGATCAAGCAGACCATCGGCATCTCGGTCGAGATCCACGTCTTCGATCCGGGCGGCGTCGTCCGCAGCGAAGGCAAGGCCCAGCGCATCATCGACAACCGCCCCAAGGGTGACTGAGATGGCGCGCGGACTGGCTCGCGACCACGATGAGAAACGCGCCGCCCTGCGCAAGGGGGCGGCGGATTACTTCGCGCGGCACGGCTATGACCGGGCCTCCATGACGGGCGCGGCGAAACATTGCGGCGTGTCCAAGGCGCTGATCTATCACTACTATACCAGCAAGGAAGACCTGCTCTTCGACATTCTGGACGACCATCTGGGCGCCCTGGTCGAAGTGGTCGAGGCCGCCAGCGGTGAAGGTCTGCATGGCGTGATCCGCGCGGTCCTGTCCGCCTATGAGGATGCGGATGCCGAACACAAGCTGCAACTGGATGCGCTGGCGACCCTGCCCCCGGAACGCCAGGCGCCCCTGATCGCGGCGCAGCGCCGGCTGGTCACGGTCATGGCCGAGGCGGTGGATGCCGCGCGCCCCGGTCTGGACGCGGATCACCTGCGCGCGCTGACCATGTCGGTCTTCGGCATCCTCAACTGGTTCTATATGTGGCACCGCCCCGGCAAGGGCCTCAGCCGCGCCGCCTATGCCGATCTGGCCGCCGATTTCGTGATGGGCGGCCTGCGCGCTGTCTGAGGCGCTGTGCCCTCTGCCCCGTGGCGATTGAGTATTTCCAGCAAGATGAAAAAGGCGCGCGCTGCTTCATCTTGCCACAAATACTCATGCAGACCTGTCAGGCAAAGCTGCCATGGCAGAACCAGCCGCGCGACAGGGCTGCGCCATGGGCAAAGAACAGCCACAGACGGCTGCCGCAGGTGGTGGTGACGACCCAGTAATCCCGCGTGCCGCTGCGCCAGTCCGGCTCGTCCAGCCACCATTCCGGCGCGATGCGTTCGGGGCCCTGGGCTGAGGCCAGCGCCAGATCGCGCCGCCGCCAGCGGAACCGCGCGGGCGGATGGGGCATGTCCGGGGCGGTCACGGGTTCGGGCCGCCACAGCAGCAC
>JAMWZG010000374.1 GCA_024304855.1 Paracoccaceae bacterium | reverse complement strand
TGCACTTGTCATGTGACGTTTACAAATGAGAGGAGAATGCCAATGAGCTTGAGTTCGCATGTCGAGGAACTGAAGAAGAAACACCGCAATCTCTCGGACAAGGTCGAGGAGGCGCAGCGCGCGCCGGGGATCAGCACGGCTGAGATCGCCACCCTCAAGAAGCAGAAGCTTCGCCTGAAGGAAGAAATCGAGCGCCTGAGCGCCAACGCCTGACCATCAGAACAGTCAAGAGGCACCCTCCGGCAAGGCCGGGGTCGGGTCAGCCGTCATTGCGGCTGGCCCTTTATTTTGCGCAATCAGGGGGTTAGGTGGCCAGAAAATCGGTGACGGCCTGCACCTCGCCCTGCGTGATCTCATGCCCGCCGGAATGCCATTCCAGCGTCACCACGGCACCCTGTGCGGTCAGGTAATCGGCCAGTGCCTGCGTCAGGGGGGCGGGGCAGATCGGGTCGCGCTGGCCTGCGGTGATCAGGATGCGCCGTCCGGCAAGGCCCGGTTGCGGCGCGGGCGTCCAGGGGATCAGCGGGTGCATCAGCACCATGCGGTCCACCAGATCGGGATGTTCCAGCGCGACGGCCATCAGGATATTGGCCCCGTTGGAATAGCCCAGGCCCGCCACATGATCCGCATGGGTGCGGGTCTTGTGATCCAGGATGAAGCGGGCCATGCGGTCGCGGCGCAGGGCCAGATCGGCCATGTCATAGACGCCTTCGCCAGTGCGGCGGAAGTAGCGGTTCATGCCGCCTTCCGAGACATCGCCGCGCGGCGAGACGACATGCGCGCCGGGGATCAGCCGCTCGGCAAAGCTGTGGAATTGATGCTCGGTGCCGCCTGTGCCGTGAAAGGTCATGAGCAGGGGCGCGCCGGGGCGCCCCTGCGTGGTGGCGTGGATATAGGCGGCGTCAGTCACGGATCGGCTCCAGATAGCGGCTTTCCAGGGCTGCGCGCAGGTGCTCGTGCTGCTTGGGCAGGCGCAGGGCCTGTCCCAGGTTGGCGCTGTCCTCGTCGCGGTCGAAGCCGGGTTCGTTGGTGGCCACTTCGAACAGGACGCCGCCGGGGGTGCGGAAATAGATCGCCCAGAAGTAATCGCGGTCGATCACGGGCGTGACCTGCCAGCCGGTATCGAGCAGCGCCTTGCGCACCTCGAGTTGGGCGGCGCGGTCGGTGACGGAGAAGGCGAGGTGATGCACCGAGCCTGCGCCCTGCTGCGCGGGGGTGGCGCCGGGCAGGGTTTCGATATCCACCACATCGGCGCCATTGCCGTTTGCCATGCGGAAACGGGTGATGTCGCCTTCGGTGTCGATCTGCTCATAGCCCATGAAGCGCAAGAGTTCGGCGCTGGCCCCGGCGTCGCGCAGGCGCATGTCGGCGGAGTGAAAGCCGCGGATCGCGTGATCGGCGCTGACGCCTTGCCCTTCCCATGGGGTGCGGGTGTCATCCACCTCGACCAGGGCGAAACCGTCGCCATCGGGGCCGTCAAAGCGCAGGCGATTTTCGCCGAAGCGGGTTTCCGGCTTGATGTTTTTCACGTCAAACGTGGCCAGACGGTCGGCCCAGAAGGGCAGCGACCCTTTGGGCACGGCGAAGGTGGTCACGCTGACCTCGCCCGCGCCGGGACGGCCGCGGCGCGCACCCGGAAAGGGGAAATAGGTCATGACGGAGCCGGGCGTGCCCATCTCGTCGCCGTAGTAGAGGTGATAGACCTCGGGCGCGTCGAAATTCACGGTTTTCTTGACGCGGCGCAGGCCGAGGGTCTTGGTGAAGAAGTCATTGTTGGATTGCGCCCCGCTGGCCAGCGAGGTCACATGGTGCAGTCCGTTGATCTGGGTCAGCATGTCGGTTCTCCTTTGCGACAGGATATGCGCTGCAAAGCCGCGCAGAAAACACGCATCCCGGCGCGTATTCTGTGCAGGATCGCACATGTGGGCAGAGGGCAGACATGAAAAAGCCCCCTGCGCCGGGCAGGGGGCTGTGGCTGTGCCGCGCGGATCAGACGAAGAACTGCGCGCCGTTGGCCGAGATGGTGGAACCGTTGATGAAGCCCGAATCGTCCGAGGCCAGGAAGACGACGCAGCGGGCAATCTCCTCGGGCTCGCCCAGACGGCCGGCGGGGATCTGCGCGATGATGCTTTCGCGGACCTTCTCGGGGACGGCCATCACCATGTCGGTGGCGATATATCCGGGGCAGATGGCGTTGGCGGTGATGCCGAAGCGCGCGCCTTCCTGTGCGAGGGATTTGACGATGCCCAGATCGCCGGCCTTGGAGGCGGCATAGTTGACCTGCGCGAACTGGCCCTTCTGACCGTTGATCGAGGAGATGATGATCACGCGGCCGAATTTCCGCTCGCGCATCCCGGGCCAGATCGGGTGGGTCATGTTGAAGACGCCCGTGAGGTTGGTGTCGATCACCTCGTGCCATTGCTGCGGGGTCATCTTGTGGAAAGGGGCGTCGCGGGTGATGCCTGCGTTGTTGACCAGCACGTCGATGGGGCCGACCTCGGCTTCCACCTTGGCGATTCCGGCGGCGCATTCCTCGTAATTGCCGACGTTCCATTTGTAGGTCTTGATGCCGGTGTCCTTGGTGAATGCCGCGGCGGCCTCGTCATTGCCGGCATAGGTGGCCGCGACGGTGTAGCCCGCATCGCGCA
>JAMWZG010000373.1 GCA_024304855.1 Paracoccaceae bacterium | reverse complement strand
ATTTCGAACCGGGTGACATCGACAAGGCCACGGTCGGTGATCTTGAGCGCGGGGATGACCGGCAGGGCGAGGAAGGCGAGTTGCAGGAACGGCTCCTCCAGCGTGACACCCAGGGTGCGGGCGGCGTGGCGCAGTCGGGTCAGGGCCTCGCGGACATGTTCGAAAGGCTCAAGGCTCATGAGCCCCGCGACGGGAAGCGCCAGTTCGGCGAGGATTTGGCCGTTCTGCACGACGACGAAGCCGCCTTCGATCTGACCAAGGCGGTTGGCGGCGGTGGCCATGTCGGCGTCATCCGCGCCCACCACGGCGATATTGTGGTGATCGTGGCAGACGGTCGAGGCGATGGCCCCGGTTTGCAGGCCGAAGCCGCGCACGAAGCCGGTGGCGATATTGCCGTTCCGGCCGTGGCGTTCGATCACGGCGATCTTGGTCAGGTCGCGGCTGGGGTCGGCCTGTTTGGCGCCATCGGTGATGGGGATCACCTCATGCAGGTGGGCGGTGATGATCTTGCCTTCGATGATGCCGATGACATCCGTGTCCTCGCGGTTGGCCTTGGTGCGCAGATGGGCGGGCGTGACAGGCGGGGCCTTGACCGAGGCCCGCCCGACGGGCGGGAGCGAGGGGCGCGCGGCAAAGGCCTCGGGCGTGGCGTGAACGCCGCCGCAGATCACCAGTTGCGCGTGGCAGCCTTCGAGTGAGTCTATGGCCACGATGTCGGCGCGCTTGCCCGGCGCGATGAGGCCGCGATCCTTGAGGCCGAACGCCTCGGCCGCCGACAGGCTGGCGGCGCGGTAGGCGGCCAGCGGTGGGGTGCCCAGCGCGATCAGGCTGCGGATCATGTAGTCGAGGTGGCCCTGTTCGGCGATGTCCAGCGGGTTGCGGTCATCGGTGCACAGGCACATGTAGGGGGCGGTTGTGGTGGTCAGCAGGGGTGCGAGGGCGTGCATGTCCTTGGAGACAGAGCCTTCGCGGATCAGCACGCGCATCCCCTTTTGCAGCTTTTCGCGCGCCTCATCGGCGGTGGTCGCCTCATGCTCGGTGCGGATTCCGGCGGCGATATAGGCGTTGAGGTCGCGGCCCGTCAGTTGCGGCGCATGGCCGTCGATATGGCCGCCGCGAAAGAGCGCGAGCTTGGCGAGCAGGCCCGGATCGGCGGCAAGGACGCCGGGGTAGTTCATCACCTCGGCCAGGCCGATGGCCGAGGCGTGGTGCATCAGGGGGTGCAGATCCGCCGCCTCGATCCGCGCGCCGGCCGTTTCCATGTCGGTGGAGGGCACGCAGGAGGAAAGCTGCACGCGGATGTCCATCAGGGTGCAGCCGGCGGCCTGCTGGAACCAGCGGATGCCGTCGGTGCCGATGACATTGGCGATCTCATGCGGGTCGCAGACGGCGGTGGTGATGCCGCGCGGGGTGACGCAGCGGTCGAATTCCAGCGGCGTGACAAGGGAGCTTTCGATATGCAGGTGGGTGTCGATGAAACCCGGCACGAGGATGAGGCCGGTCACGTCGATGATGCGCGCGCCCTCATAGGAGGCGCAGGTGCCCACGATGGTGTCGCCGCAAATGGCGACATCGCCCGAGAGCAGGTCGCCCGTCACCAGATCAAGGATGCGGCCCCCGCGCAGGACCAGATCGGCGGGCTGCTGGCCGCGCCCGGCGGCGATGAGGGTGGCAAGCGGTGTCATGGGCGATCCTTTCGCGGGCAGTCAGGGGCAGAGTGCCACAGGCGCGGGCCAAGGGCGAGGGGTCCGCCCGGTGGCAGCGGCGGGATCTGGATATTTGCAGCAAGAAGAAGCCACAGCGGTCAGGTCAGGCGGCGGCGCAGCGAGGCGCCCATCGCGCCGAGGGCGAAGATCAGCGCGGCCACGCAGACGATGCTGGGGCCGGTCGGTGTGTCGAACATCAGCGAGGCCTGCAACCCGGCCAGCACCGAGAGGGCAGCGACGAGGATGGCGATGAGGGCCATCCCCTCGGGCGTGCGGGCGAAGGGGCGCGCGGCGGCGGCGGGGATGATGAGCAGGGCGGCGATGAGCAGGACGCCCACGACCTTGATCGCCACGGCCACCACGACGGCGAGGGCGAGGGTCAGCACCAGCTGCTCGCGCCGCGGGTCGATGCCGGACGCATGGGCCAGATCGGGGTTCAGCGTGGCGGTCAGCAGCGCCGACCAGCGCCAAGAGAGAAGCGCAAGCACCAGCCCCGCCCCGCCCCAGATCACCGCAAGATCGGTTGTCCCGACCGCAAGGATATCCCCGAAGAGATAGGCCATGAGGTCGATCCGCACACCCGACAGGAAGGACACGGCGACAAGGCCGAAGGCCAGCGCGGAATGGGCGAGCACGCCCAGAAGCGTGTCCACCGCATAGCCGCGCCCGGACAGGCCAGACACCGCCAGCGCCATCAGCAACGCCATGCTCATCGCGCCGAGGAAGACCGAGACCGAGAGCGCCAGCGCAATGGCCACGCCGAGGATCGAGGCATGGGCCGTCGCATCCCCGAAATAGGCCATCCGCCGCCAGACCACGAAACAGCCCATCGGGGCGGCCGCAAGAGCTACGCCCAGACCAGCGAGCATGGCACGGATCAGGAAGTCATCAAGCATTGTGGCACCTTGTTGTGCGGGAGGAGAGGCAGGGGGTGGTCCCTGTCCTTGGGGTGGAGA
>JAMWZG010000372.1 GCA_024304855.1 Paracoccaceae bacterium | reverse complement strand
CCGCATGAGCCGCGTATCTGTCGAGATCAAGGACCATATCGCCCATGTCACCCTGACGCGGGGCGACAAGATGAATGCGGTGGACCCGGCCATGGCCGAGGCGGTGGTCGAGGCGGGGACACGCCTGATCGACAACCCTGACATCCGCGCCGTGGTGCTGTCGGGCGAGGGGCGGGCCTTCTGCGCCGGGCTGGACGTGGCCAGTTTTGCGGCCTTCGCGGCGCAGGATCCCGAGGCGCGGATCATGCCGCGCAGCCATGGTGACGCGAACCTGATGCAGCAGGTGGCGCTGGTCTGGCGCGCGGTGCCGGTGCCGGTCATCGCGGCGCTGCATGGTGTGGCCTTTGGCGCAGGGTTCCAGATGGCCCTGGGCGCGGATGTGCGGATCGCGGCGCCCGACACCAAGGTCGCCATCATGGAAATGAAATGGGGGCTGGTGCCCGATATGGGCGGCATGGTGATCCTGCCGCGGCTGACGCGGACGGATGTGATCCGGCGCATGACCTATACCGCCGAACCCATTGATGCAAATCAGGCTTTGGGCTGGGGGCTGGTGACGGAGCTGGCCGATGACCCGCTGGCGGCGGCGCGGGGCATGGCCGCTGTGATCGCGGGCAAAAGCCCGTCGGCGATGCGCGCGGCCAAGCGGCTGATCGGGCTGGCGGAACAGGCGGATGCGAAGACCGTGCTGTATCATGAGAGCCGCGAGCAGGTGGATCTGATCGGCAAGCCGCATCAGATGGAGGTCATCGCCGCAAACATGCAGGGCCGCGCGCCGAAATTCGGCTGAGGCTTTGCGCCGCTGCGGTTGCGTTATGGATATTTGAGGCAAGAAGAAACGAGGGCTGCTTCTTCTTGCTCTAAATATCCATAGGCCGGCCTGATCAGTCGAGTTCGGCCAGTTGGGAGAGCGCGGTTTTCAGCGTCGCTTCCTCTTCCAGCCGCAGGGCGAGGTTGTCGCGGGTTTCCGCCACGACCTCTTCCGGGGCGGACGTGGCGAAGTTCGGGTTGTTCAGCCGCCCGCGCAGGCCGCCGATTTCCTTGGCGAGTTTTTCGAGGCTTTTTTCGAGGCGTGATTTTTCTTCCGCCACGTCGATGATGTCGGCCAGGGGGAGGCCGAAAATGCCGCCCTCGACGGCAATCGTCACGGTGCCTTTGGGGAAGCTGGCCACTTCCGTCAGGCTGTCGATGCGGGCGAGTTTGCGGATCAGCGCCTCGTTCCTGGCCCAGGCTTCGCGCCCTGCGGCATCCAGTTCGCGCAGCACCATGGGCACTTGCAGGCCTGCGGGCACGCGCATCTGGGCGCGGGCGGAACGGACGGAGTCGATGAGGTTGATGACCCATGTCATCTCGCGGTCGGCGGCGGGATCGGCGAGGGCGGTGGCGCTGTAGGCGGGCCAGTCGGCATGGACCAGCATTTTCGTGCGGGTGCCGGTCTGGGACCAGAGTTCCTCGGTGATGAAGGGCATGATCGGGTGCAGCAGGATCAGGCATTGATCCAGCACCCAGGCCATGACTTTTTGCGTCTCGGCGCGGGTGGCGGCGTCGCCATCCATCAGCAGGGGTTTGGAGAATTCCACATACCAGTCGCAGACCTTGCCCCAGACGAAGGCATAAAGCGCGTTGGCCGCGTCATTGAAGCGGTAGGCGTCAAGGGCGGCGTCCACTTCGGCGCGGATGCGGGCGGTCTCGCCGATGATCCAGCGGTTGACGGTGGCGGTGGCTTGCGGGGGCGTGCTTTGCGTCGCGTGGCCTTCCCAGACGCCGTTCATTTCGGCGAAGCGGCAGGCGTTCCAGATCTTGGTGCCGAAGTTGCGATAGCCCGCGATGCGGTCCATCGACATCTTCAGAACGCCCCCGATCGAGGCCATGGCCGCGTTGTTGAAGCGCAGCGCGTCGGCCCCGTATTCGTCCACGACCTCGAGCGGGTCGATGACGTTGCCGGTGGTCTTGGACATCTTCTTGCCCTTCTCGTCGCGGACGAGCTGGTGCAGGTAGACGGTGTGGAAGGGAATCTCGTCCACCACGGCAAGCTGCATCATGATCATCCGGGCGACCCAGAAAAACAGGATGTCAGAGCCGGTGACCAGCACGTCCGTGGGGAAATACTTCTGCATTTCCGGCGTGTCCTCGGGCCAGCCGAGCGTCCCGATGGGCCAGAGGCCGGACGAGAACCACGTATCCAGCACATCGGCATCGCGGAACATGGGCAGTTGCATAGGGCCGTCGAAGGTGCGGATGGTGCCCTCGTCGGTGACGTCCATGGTATCGCGCAAGGCCTGCAGGACCTCTGCGGCCTCCTGAGCGTCGGCGACGATGCGGAATTCCGTGCCCTCGGGCGAGATCGCCTTGGCCTTCTCGACGGCTTCGGCCTCTGTCGCGGCGCAGACCGGGTACCAGTCTTCCTCGCCCGGGATGTACCAGACCGGGATCTGGTGGCCCCACCACAGCTGGCGCGAGATGCACCACGGCTCGATGTTCTCGAGCCAGTGGTAATAGGTCTTTTCACCCGATTCCGGCATGATGGTGATGCGGCCCGAGCGGACGGCATCCAGCGCGGGGCCGACGACCTTCTCGGCATCGACGAACCACTGGTCGGTCAGCATCGGCTCGATCACCACCTTCGAGCGGTCGCCGAAGGGCTGCATGATCGGCTTGGCCTCGACCAGCG
>JAMWZG010000371.1 GCA_024304855.1 Paracoccaceae bacterium | reverse complement strand
TCGGGGATCGCGTAATAGGTGCGCACCAGATCCATCGCCTCGCGGTCGCCCATCAGATCGCTCGCCCCGCTGCGCAGCGTTGCCGCTGCGGCCCCGGTCCCGCGCGCCCCATCCTCGCCCACGGCCCCCATGCCGGCCACGGCCGCAGGCAGACCCTCGAAGAAAAAGCTCACCGGCACACCCAGACTGTCGGCAATATCCCACAGACGCGACGCGCTGACACGGTTGGCCCCGGTCTCGTATTTCTGGATCTGCTGGAACTTGATGCCGACCTGCTCGGCAAGCTGCTGCTGGGTCATCCCAAGCAGCCAACGGCGATGCCGGATACGTTTCCCGACATGCACATCAACATGATGCGTCATACTTGGTCCTCTCACTCACACACACCAGGACTGCCACCGCTCCGCTCTGGCCGCTTGCGCGGGCATCGTCAGCATCGGCATTCCGCACTCTTCACATTTCCTTGATACACGAAAAACCCCGCGCGCAATACAGGAATTGCGCACGGCAAGGTTGTTTCTGTCGCCAACTGCACATTTTTGACCACCGCGGGCTGCACGGACTTTGCCAGCCCACGATTCGCTGGCATAAGCGCGCCACCCGCCGCCGGAGGAATGATGCGCGCCTATCACAAACCCGCCCCCGATGCCGACGCCCGCGTGATGCAGATCGCCATGCCGGAACCGGCGCCCGGCCAGATCCGCCTCAGGATCGCGGCCTGCGGTCTGAACTTCGCCGACCTGCTGATGCTCAAGGGCCAGTATCAGGACACGCCCGCCACCCCCTTCACCCTCGGGATGGAGGTCGCAGGCACGGTCGAGGCCCTGGGAGAGGGCGTCACAACCCCCGCCATCGGCACCCGCGTCGCAGTCTTCGGCGGCCATGGCGGTCTGGCCGAGCATGGCTGCTTCGACGCCGCCCGCGCCGTGCCCCTGCCCGATGGCATGAGCATGACCGACGCCGCCGCCTTCCTGATCGCCTATGGCACCTCGCATCTGGCGCTGGATCACCGCGCCCGGCTGCAACCGGGGGAAAACCTGCTGGTGCTGGGCGCCGCCGGCGGCGTCGGCCTCACCGCGGTCGAGGTGGGCAAGCTGATGGGGGCCACCGTCATCGCCTGCGCGCGCGGCGCCGACAAGCTGGCCGCCGCCCGCACCGCCGGGGCAGATCACCTGATCGACGCCGCCACCGACGACATCCGCGCGGTCGTCAAATCACTGGGCGGCGCCGATGTCGTCTATGACCCTGTGGGCGGCGACCAGTGGCAGGCCGCCTTCCGCGCCTGCAACCCCGAAGCGCGCCTTCTGCCCATCGGCTTTGCCAGTGGCGATGTGCCCCAGATCCCGGCCAATCACCTGCTGGTCAAGAACCTCAGCGTGCTGGGCGTCTATTGGGGCGGCTATATGCGCTTCAACCCGCGCGCGGTGACAGACAGCCTGCGCACCCTTCTGGGCTGGTATGCGCAGGGCCGCATCACACCCCATGTCAGCCATATCCTGCCCCTGGACCGCGTGGACGAGGGGCTGGAGCTGCTGCGCTCCCGCGCCTCCACCGGCAAGGTGGTGATCACCCTGTGACAGGGCGCAAGATCCCGCCCTTTCATCGCTCCACGCCTATTCATCGGCCCGGCCCCCCCGGGCGCTGGTGTCACAGGGTCTTGTAAGCCTGCCGCAGCAAGGCCCCCAACTGGACCAGAACCTCGCTGCGCGCGCGGTCCAGACCATACATGTTGATCTTCTGCATCGTCAGCTCGGGCAGCGCGCCGCCGTGGTCGATCTGCTCCAGATGGCGCGGCTCCATGCCCTCCAGCATGGTGTTGATCCCCAGATCGGCACTCACCGTCGCCTCGATCGTGCGGTCGGATTCCGTCTCCACCGCCAGCTCCCAGTCGATCCCCGCCGCCTCCAGCGCCGCAATGGCCCCGGCGCGGAAAATGCAATACCTCCCGAACACCAGCCGCAGCGGCCGCTGCCGCCAGGCCGTCCCGCCCGGCGCGCCGACCCAGCGCAGCGGCAGCTCGATCAGCGTCTCACCCCCATCATCCAGCGCGATCTCGGTCGTCAGGATGATGTCGCATTCCCCGCGCCGGTGCTTGGCCTTGAGGTCGCGCGTCGGCGTCGTGATCAACTGGACCTTCATGCGCGGAAACAGGCTGTTGAACCGTTGCAGAACCTGCGGCACCGCCGGCAGCACGATGTCATGTGGCACGCCCAGAACGATCTCGCCCTCATAGGTCTGATCGGTCAGCCGCGCCATCACCTCATCGTTCATGTCCACCATCCGCCGGGCATAGCCCAGCATCTGCTGGCCCGCCGCCGTCAAGGCGACGCTCCGGTTCGAACGGTCCAGCAGGCTCAACCCCAGCACATCCTCCAGCCGCTTGAGCTGCATCGACACCGCCGATTGCGTCAGATGCAGATGCCCCGCCGCGCGGGTCACGCCGCCAAGATCGGCCACCGCCACGAAAGAGCGTAAAGTGGTGATGTCGAGGTTTCGCATTCATCATACTCCGTGATGCCAACCGTCATGAACATTCATTTTCATTATGTGGCGCAGCCCCCTAAATATCACGCTGCATGATCCGGGCCGCTGCGCGGATCACAAACACGAAAGAGTTTGCCATGTCCACCCGCTCCCTCGCCCGCGTCGCCGCCGCCGCCCCCGTCGCCCTGTCATGGACCTGTCTCTTA
>JAMWZG010000370.1 GCA_024304855.1 Paracoccaceae bacterium | reverse complement strand
CCCCACCATCCCGAACTCCAGCGCCGCCCCCACCCGCCAGGCGCGGGCCTGATCCTGCGTGTAGAAATAGCTGGCAAGCCCGTAAGGCGTGGCATTGGCCAGATCTATCGCCTCTGCCTCGGTCGCAAAGCGGAACAGGGGGGCGACAGGGCCGAAGGTTTCCTCCTGCGCCATGGCCATCTGCGGCGTGGCCCCGGTCAGCAGCATCGGCGCCGCCCAGCCCGGTCCCTGCGGTGCCGCAGCCTGCGCCGCAATACGCGCGCCCTTGGACAGGGCATCCGTCACATGGCGGTGGATCTTGTCGACCGCCGCTGCGTTGATCATCGGCCCGATGTCCACATCCGCCGCCGTGCCCGGCCCCACCCGCAGCACCGCCACCCGCGCCGCCAACCGCTCGGCCAGCGCATCATGCACCCCGTCCTGCACCAGAATCCGGTTGGCGCAAACGCAGGTCTGCCCGCCGTTGCGAAACTTGGAGGCCATGATCCCGTCCACCGCCCGGTCCAGATCGGCATCGTCAAAGACGATGAAGGGCGCATTGCCGCCCAGTTCAAGGCTCAGCCGTTTCACCGTGGGCGCGCATTGCGCCATCAGCAGCGCCCCCACCCGCGTGGACCCGGTAAAGGACAGTTTGCGCACCACGGGGCTGGCCGTCAGCGCCGCCCCGATCCCGTCCGGCAAGCCGGTCACGATATTGATCACACCCGCCGGTATCCCCGCCCGCTGCGCCAGAACACCCAAAGCCAGCGCCGAAAAGGGCGTCAGGTCGGATGGTTTCACCACCACCGTGCAGCCCGCAGCCAGCGCCGGGGCCACCTTGCGGGTGATCATCGCATTGGGAAAATTCCAGGGCGTGATCACCGCACAAACCCCCACAGGTTCACGCAGCGACAGGATGCGCCGCCCCGGTTCCGGCCCGTCCATCACCGTGCCACCCAGCCGCCGCGCCTCTTCCGCGAACCAGCGCACGAAGGAGGCCCCATAGAGGATCTCGCCCCGTGCCTCGGCCAGGGGCTTGCCCTGTTCCCCCGTCAGGATCAGCGCCAGATCATCGGAATGATCCAGCATCAGATCGTGCCAGCGCATCAGCGCCGCCGCCCGCCCCTCGGCCGGCACGCGCCGCCAGGTGGCAAAGGCGGCCTCGGCCACGGCAATCGCCTGCTCTGCCGCAGATGCGCCAAGGGCGGGCACATGGCCCAGAACTGCGCCCGTCGCCGGGTCGGTCACAGCCAAGCCTTCAGCCGTCACCCAATCGCCCCCGATCAGCGCCGCCTGCCGGAACAGGTCGGCATCACGCAAACCCTCCATCACAATGCCCCCCGGATCGCGGCGGTGATCGCCGCCGTGCTGTCGCGCCCCGGCACCGTGCCGATGCCCCGCGCCGTCACCTGTTCCACCGCCGCCATGACCCGCGCGGCGGCTGCCCCTTCGCCCAGATGACCCAGCATCATCGCGCCCGACCAGATCGCCGCAATGGGATTGGCAATCCCTTGCCCCGCAATATCGGGGGCCGAACCATGGACGGGTTCGAACATGCTGGGCGCATCCCGTTCGGGGTTGATATTGGCCGAGGCCGCATACCCCAGCCCGCCCTGAATGGCGGCCCCCAGATCGGTCAGGATATCCCCGAACAGGTTGGACGCCACCACCACGTCAAGGCTTTCGGGGGCCATCACCATCCGCGCGGCAATCGCATCGACGTGATAGCGCGTCACCGCCACATCCGGAAAATCGGCGGCCACCCGGTCCGTCATCTCGTCCCAGAAGACCATCGAATACCGCTGCGCATTGGATTTCGTGACCGAGGCCAGACGCCCCGACCGCCCCCGCGCCTGCGCAAAGGCGAAACGCAGGATACGCTCCACCCCCGCGCGGGTGAAGATCGCGGTTTCCACCGCCACCTCATCCTGCGTGCCCTGATGCACACGGCCCCCCGCGCCGGAATATTCACCTTCGGTATTCTCGCGGATGCACAGGATGTCGAAGCCAGCCTTGCGCAGCGGCCCCTCGACCCCCGGCAAAAGGCGATGGGGCCGGATATTGGCATATTGCCGGAACGCTTTGCGGATCGGCAGCAGCAACCCATGCAGGGATACGGCATCAGGCACGGTCGCGGGCCAGCCCACGGCCCCCAGCAGGATCGCGTCAAAGCCGCGCAGCGTGGCGATACCGTCGCCGGGCATCATCGCGCCGGTCTCCAGATAACGGGCACAGGACCAGTCGAACGTCACCGGCTCCAGCCCACCGGGCAGGGCCGCCTGCACCACTTCCAGCGCGGCTGCGGCCACATCGGTGCCGATCCCGTCGCCGGGGATCACGGCTATGCGGTGGGGCATACTCTTTCTCCTTCACAGATCAATCAGAACGGATTTGCGGCGGCGGCAGGCGTGATAGGCCTCGCGCCCCAGATCATGCCCCAGCCCCGATTGCTTCCACCCGCCGGTGGGCAGGATGTGATCGCGCGACCGGCCATAGCGGTTCACCCAGACGGTTCCCGCCTGCAAACCCTGCACCACCCGCAGGGCACGGGACAGATCGCGGGTATAGACCCCGGCGCAAAGGCCATAGGTCGGATGATCCGCCATCAGCAGCGCCTCTTCCTCCTCGTCAAAGGGTTCCAGCGTCAGGACGGGGCCAAAGATTTCCTCGGTCACGGCGGGGTTTGCCCTGTTGCCGGGGGCCAGAATCGTGGG
>JAMWZG010000037.1 GCA_024304855.1 Paracoccaceae bacterium | reverse complement strand
CCGCCTTTGCGGGAATAGTCGTGCTCCAACCCCTGCCGGTCATCCCGCAGCCGCCCAGCCGTCCGGTAGGCGGCGGCTGCGACCGATGACCGGCCCCCTGCCCGGCTGATCACTTTCGCACTGAGATGATAGATCGCCACGGATCGAGCGCCTCTCTTAAAAGCAGGGTCCAGCGCTGGTCTCGCTGGTCGGGAGCGCGAGGGTGAAGCCCTCGCCAGGCGGCATCGCCGCCTTAGGGGGAAGCCGTCCGGCGCGGGGGTTTACCCCCTTGAGGACGCGTACGTTGTCAAAGACAATGTATAAGCGCGCATTTACTACTTTGCAACAGAAGAAAGACTCGTTAAAGTTGTGGTCAGAAATCAGGGGTTGCAACATGCCAAAACGACGCCCACTCGACGTGCACATCAATGAACTGGCCGAGAAGAAGAAGCAGATCGAAGCCCAGATCAGCGCACTCGATGCCCGGCGGCGTCTCACGCAAAAGAAAGACGAAGACCGCATCAAATGGCTGCTCGGCAATTTGGTCTTCGACCGTTTGAGCGCCGAACCTGCTCTTCAGAGCATCGTGCGGCGCGACCTGCCAGAGCGTCTCACCCAGCGGGACCGCGACCGGGGGCTCTGGCAAACCCTGTTTCCTGAAGCGAAGGAAACTCAGCCATGAATGCCGGCCTGGAAACACGCCACTGGGCCGTCATGATAGGAGCAGTAACTCTCGCGATCGTCGCGATGATAGTTATTCCCGAATTGACCCCTCTCTACGCTCCAACTGTTGTGGCATTTCCGATCATGGCGGTCGCGGTTGTCCTGGATACGCTGGGGACAGCCGTAGAGAGCCACAGGGCGCGCCTGAAGCAGGCATCATGGGTTGCTGCAGTCACCGCAGGGGTAGCCGCCCTACTGCCGCTGAGAAACGTTCTGCGCGGCATGTATGACATCTATCAATCTGCCAGCGAGGCGGGGCAGCCTCTTATCCGTAGTGTCTGGAATGCGGTCTCTATGATCGATCAGTATTCTGTCGATCACCGCCAGGCCATCGCGATCACATTTATTGTGGGGGTGACTTGTCTCGGGATGGCCATTGCAGCCCCTCTCATTGCGGCATTCGATCAGCGCATCGGCCTCAATCGCCAATCTCGCCACGGCCCTTGGCGCGCGCGCTGGATGGGCCGACGTGATATCGCTAGGCTTGCACGTAACAAGACGGGCCTGCCCCTCGCGCTGCATGAAGACAAGCTTTTGCGCTATGCAAAAAATGACGCAAAGGGATGGCGCGGCGGGCATCACCTAGTCGTATCCGGCACACGGGGCGGTAAGGGCATCAGCGCAGTCATCCCAGCGATCTTGGATCACCAAGGTCCGGTCGTAGTTTTGGATATCAAAGGTGAGAATTTTGCGGTCACGCGTCGCCATCGCGAAGCGCTTGGACGCAAGGTGATCGTTCTGAATCCTTTCTCCGTTATCGAGGATGCGAAGGATCAGTTTAACCCCCTCGATTATATACGGCCCCATCAGCTGACGCGGGACATAGAGTTAATTGCTGACGGTTTGGTAAAACCTGAAGTGGGGAACGGCGCGCATTTCGCAACAATAACACGTCGTCTAGTCGTGGCGGCGATCGAAGTAGTCATCACCCAGGAAGAACCAAACCGGCGCAATCTGAGTGCCGTCGCAGATCTTCTCTTGTCAGCAAATCTGAAGGCGACACTCCAAGCTTGGTCTGACAATAGGGATATCGTCGGTCGCCGTGTTGCGGGTACCGCATCAACAATTCTCAACACTGGTGAGGGTGAACTGGGTTCGATTAATACGACACTCGAAAAAGCGTTCGGATGGATGCAATCCGATAATATGAGGCATTTCCTGTCCGGATCTAGTTTCCGCATGGATGATATCCTGGATGACCGGATCGATCTGTTTATCGTGGTGCCTCTTGATCTGGTCAGTAATCAAGAGGTTTTCATGCGCTTGTTCATCAACCTCGTCTTGGGCACGGTTGTACGCCAGGACGGACGGCGCAAGGTCAAAGCCCCTATCCTGTTGGTGCTCGATGAATTTGTCCGAATGGGGCGTATGGAGCAGATCATGAACATTGCCAACGTCGCTGCTGGTGCCGGTATTGAGGCACTGTTTGTCACCCAAGATACAGGTCAGGTCGAAACTGCTTATGGCCGAAATGATGCGCGTTCGATCTTCGGGTCATGTATCACCAAACGCATCTTCAACATTAACGATATCGAGACTGCTGAATGGGCTGCACGTCACCTCGGGGATACGACTGTGTATTCTCAGCAGATTCGAGAGGGTAAGGGTCCGAACGCTGATCGCGATTTTTCTTACTCTGAGCAGCGTCAAAAACTCATGGTCGCAGAGCAAATTATGGGCATGCAGGCTGATGAAGTGCTGCTGCTGGTCGGGAACCGTAGCCCTCTTAAGGCCAAGCAGAACCTATATTTTAAGAACCCAGTATACGCTGAAAAGTTTGATCATAACCCTCTGCAATGAGGTTTGGAGCAAAGTTATCCACAGGCCTAGGTGTTAAATATGTGTTAGATTCAGAGTTAAGCAAAAAAAACTGATCGGAAGCCATTGATAATGAAAGACGATTTTCGTTGCCCTGTGTGTGAAAGTACGAAAGAATGTGTGTAAAAGTACGAAGAAGTGTGGGTAAAAGTACGAAAGTCGTCGATGTGTGTGAAAGTACGAATCAGCGTAGATTTTAGGCTTTGAACCTTTTACTGTGTGTGAAAGTACGAAAGGCACCCCTTTGTCCGATGAAGCTGCAGTCAATCGTTCTCCCCTTTTGCCGGATCGTTACCCGCAGGGTGATTTCTTCGTCTGTGACATCTTCGATGCTGTTCCCAAGGCTGACATGGCTTCGATGGAACATCCGATCTTTTCACTTTCTACCAAGCCGGACACCCGCGTCAGGGAGTATGAGCACAACGGCATTAAGATCGCGATCAAGCCGTCTGTGGACGGGTTGGCAACTGTTCATGACAGGGACATTCTGATTTACTGCATCAGCCAGTTGATGACGGCCATCAATGAGGGCACGGAAGTCTCGCAGATTGTTCGGTTCCGGGCTTTCGACATGCTGGTAGCTACGAACCGCAACACCGCAGGATCTGGTTACGCACAGTTGAAGGCTGCTCTTGAGCGCCTGGCCGGTACGCGGATCAGCACGAACATCGTGACCGGGGGCAAGGAGATCTTTCGGACCTTCGGCCTGATTGAAAGTGCGGAGGTTGTCAGGGAAACTCGCGATGGCCGTATGCAGGAGGTTGAGATTAAGCTGTCGGACTGGGTGTTTAACGCGATCAGGTCAAAGGAGGTCCTGACGCTGCACCGTGATTACTTCCGCCTGCGAAAGCCCCTTGAACGGCGTATTTATGAACTCGCACGCAAACACTGTGGAGCGCAAAAGGATTGGCGGATCAGCCTGTCGCTTCTGCAGAAGAAGTGTGGGTCCAATTCGACTCTGCGAGAGTTTAGGCGGCTCGTCTTGAACATTGTACGCGAAGACCAGGAACACGATCACATGCCGGACTACGCCATCGCTTATGACGAACAGGAGGATATGGTGATCTTTTCGAACCGTCAGAACGTGAAAGTGGTCCTACCCCGTGCGATCGCGCCCCAGCTCGACCCTGACGTCTACGAGACAGCGCGGATGCTCGCGCCCGGCTTTGATGTCCACTATCTCGAACGCGAGTGGCGCGGGTGGCTTCCAGAGACGCCGCGCAACCCGGAAGCAGCCTTTCTAGGGTTCTGCCGGAAGTGGATTCAGAACCGGAAGAATACCGGATAATTTTAAATACCGGATTTTTCTTTGTAGAGCGCCCAGGCCTCCTCAATCAGAACACCTTGCTGCACCCCCCTGCGCTTCGCCTCGTTGGCGATTTCTTCAGAGATACCGGGCAAGACCTTGGCATGAACTTGCCCTGTCCGAGGGCTTGGCTTGCGCCCACGACGCTTCTGGCCGTCGCGCGCTACGAACCCTAGCTCCTCCCCTGCCCGCTCGGCCTTCTCGATAGCCTGCGGGCTGCGGTCCTTCTCCCGACTTTTCAGGCGGCCCAGATCGATGTTGAAGGATTTACCGTCCGACATGTCAGACCCCCTCTGCCAAGCGTTTGTAGACAGCCTGGGCGAACAGCGCTGCGTTCTCGATGGCTCCGTCCATATTCCCCTGCGCGGGCATGCTCCGCAGGTTTCCACCGAATTCGAAGAGGGCGGAAAAAGCAGCACGCTCCATAAGCGGTGGATTGATAAGGTCCACACCCTGACTTGCCAAGGACTCGGCGATGCCGCTGTGCTGCTTAGAACGGATAGCTTTGGTCATGGTGAAAACTACTGCATGCGGGATCTTCCGATCGAGCGCTTCTTCTTCCTCGGCAATCAGCTGGAGTGCGCGCACGCCGATCGTGGCGTCCAGTGTTGTCGCGCGCATAGGCGTAATGACAAGGTCCGCTTGCGAAATTGCCCGCGAAACCAATCGTGAGGCTACACCCTCAAGGTCTACGACCACGATTTGACCATCAGTGTCGTGCTGCTTGATAGTCCTGACGATGTCGGACTCTGATACGCTTGACAGGACCTTAATCCGGTCGGGCAGGGGGGCTCGATCGGCCCAAAGCGTCAGCGAGTGATTGGGGTCACAGTCCAGCATTACGACACTCGCACCAGCATGGGCCAGTTCGGTCCCTAGCAAGATGGCAGCGGTTGACTTCCCAGCGCCGCCCTTTGGCGACGCGATTACTACAGTGGGCATGGACGCCTCCAGATTATCCGATTATATAAGTAACCGGATATTAGAAAAAATCCAATTACTATTTTTTGAAGAGTCTGCGCGCACTGGATGCGCTGTCCTCGCGACGGGCGCCCGTTTCGGCGCTCAATGTGAACGCCTGGTAAGGGCCGGTCACGTCATTGCCCCATAACAAGTCGCATTTTCATCAAGCTTTTAGTGATAGCTCGCGTGGAAAACTTGCAGTTGCGCAGACTGTCTAGCGTGTGTCGAATGACATTTGTGTCGAGTACTTCTGGAACTGCATCTTGAAGCCATTTAGGGTTGTGCGCGGCGAAGCCGTCAATAGCCCGAGAAAGAATTGTGGGAGGGGGACATGACTCAGTATCCGAGGGGTTCAGAATGGCGCCAGTGGGATCTGCACATTCACTCCCCTGCGTCTTTCTTCTGGACTGGTCCCCGTTTTCAAGGAAATGGCACCAACGATCACGATGTTGCAATTATTGATCAAATGATTGGTGCGTTAAACGCAGCACCACCGGCAGTGTTTGCGCTGATGGATTATTGGGGCTTCGAGGGCTGGTTCGCGCTCAAGCGTCGGCTGGCACAACCCGGCGCGCCGTCTCTCGAAAAAACTGTTTTTCCCGGCATCGAGCTGCGCCTTTGTGCGCCAATGTCAGGTCGACTAAATGCTCACGTAATTTTCAGCGACATGATCGACGATCAACTTTTGCGTGATTTTCAGTCATCGCTCAAGCTTGAACTTATAGACCTGCCATTGTCAGAACATGGACTGATTACCTACGCACGAAAAGCCACTACCGCGCTTCTGAATAAGCACGGCATTAAAAAGTCCGACATAGACCGCGATGAACGTAAGGCGCTGGCGGCCGGCTACAAGATCGCTGAGCTAAAGGCCGATTCCTATCGCGCGGCTATAAAGGCAATCCCCAACGACCTTGCGATTGGGTTCATGCCGTTTATGACAAATGATGGCTTAGGCCACGTTGATGTCATGGCCCACTATGCTTACGCCATGAGTCTTTTTGATTCCTCGCCGATTTTCGAAACGCGCGATGATCCTCATTGGCACGCTTTCGTCGGGCGTAGAACTGAGGCTAACACCAAGTTCTTTGATGCATTTCAGGAAGCACTCGGTGGCGTGCCACGTCTTCCTGTTTCGGGTAGCGACGCGCACCAGTTCACCGGCGACGGCACTAATAACGCTCGCGGCTATGGGGACTTTCCAAGCGGGCGGATCACATGGATCAAGGCAGACCCCACTTGGGAGGGGCTACGTCAGGCCGTGCGTGAACCCGAAAAGCGCTGCCACATCGGTACACTGCCGCCAAAGCTTTCGAGGGTCCGCGATCAAAAGACGTTCTACATCGACCGGGTCGAGTTGGCCAAAGTACCGGGCAGCACACTCGATGAGCAGTGGTTCGACGGAGTGAGCCTCGAGCTCAATAGTGATCTCGTCGCCATCATTGGAAATAAGGGGAGCGGCAAAAGCGCGCTTGCAGATGTCATTGCCGCCCTTGGCAACTCTCAAGAGAAGGCACATTTCTCGTTTCTCAAGCGTGACCGATTTCGTGGGAAGTCAGGAGAGCCCGCAAAGCAGTTCAAAGGCACCTTGCATTGGCGAGCCGGTGATCCGTGCGAAGCTAATCTTGCTGATGACCCACCGAGCGACCGGGTTGAACTTGTTAAGTATATCCCTCAAGGGCGCTTTGAAGCGCTGTGCAATGATCATGCTTCTGGAGCGTCTAGCGCGTTTGAGCGTGAGCTACGCGAGGTTATCTTCTCGCACATTCCGGCTAGCCGACGGCTTGATGCGCTTACCTTCGAAGATCTAATTCAGCAGCAGGAGCGGGTGTTTCGTGAGCAGATCGGCGAGTTGCGCAAAAATCTCGGCCTGCTGAACCAGCGCATAGTGAATGTGGAAGACCACCTCCACCCCAATATCAAAAGTAACCTAGATGAACAGCTTCGTTTAAAGCGCCTCCAATTGAGTGAGCTTGCAGCCAGTAAACCCGCCGAGGTGCCAGAACCATCGAGCGAAATGACAGCCGAACAGAAATTGGCATCGGAGGCATTGACTGAACTCGTGGAGGCGGAGGTGGCGCTGGATGCGAGCCTGAAAGCCGCGACCGTCACGCAGCATGAGGCAGGTCTCCGCCGCCAGGCCGCACGTAGCGCGAAGGATCAGATTGACCTCTTCGAAGGCCAGTTCAAGACTTTGGCTGCTCAGATCGCGCCAGAACTTGCGAAACTGGGGCTCACTCTCGACCAAGTTATCAAGCTCGAGGTCAATCGTACATCCTTAATAGAAGCTATAACCTCCGGCGAGATGGAGATCATCGAAGCAGACGCGGTGATCACTAGAAGTAATGCCGAGAAAGTTCGGATCGAAAAGGAGCGTGCCAAGGCGGCTATCCAGCTCAATGAGCCTCAGCGTAAGCGCCAAGAATATTTGGCGGCACTCCGGCAGTGGGAGGATCAGCAAGCAACTGTCCGGGGCGCTACCGATATACCGGACAGCGAACTCGGTCTAATCGCACGGATTGAGCAGATTGCCAGTTTACCGGCGATGCTCGCCGGGTTGCGCGAAGAACGGCAGAATCAAACACGGGCTATATTTGCAGTCTTGGAAGAACAGCGAAACCAGCGTGCTGATCTATTCGACCCCTTGCAGCAGTTGATCGCTGACAACGCTCTGATCCGCGAAGAATATCGCTTGCAATTCCAGTCAAACCTCACGGCCTATGCTGAAGCAATCTCTGAAAATTTGTTCGGCATCGTAAAGCAGAATGCAGGCGAACTGCGCGGCGAGGATGAGAGCCGTGCTGCGGTGAAGGCGCAGTGCGACAAATTTGGTTTCGCTGATGCTGATGGTACCGTTGGCTTCATTTTGGCGATGGAAGAATTACTTACCGCGTCCGCAGGTCGATCACAGCAACCAAGTAGCGGCGTACGCGCAATCCTACGTAAGGACCGCAAGCCCGAAGAGGTCTACGACTACCTCTATGGTCTAGAGTACATCGAACCCAAATATACCCTGTTGTTCCAAGACACCCCGATCGAGCAGCTATCGCCCGGTCAGCGTGGTGCTTTGCTTCTGATCTTCTATCTACTTGTCGATAAAGGTAGGAATCCTATCATTCTCGACCAACCCGAAGAAAATCTCGACAATGAGACGATTGTTAGTCTACTCGTGCCCGTGATTGACGAGGCAAAAAAATCACGACAGATTATTATGGTAACCCATAATCCCAACCTTGCAGTTGTTTGCGATGCAGAGCAAATTATTGCAGCAAGGTTTGACCGGCGAAATGGATCAAAGATCAGCTACCATGCGGGCTCAATCGAAGAAGCGCATTCTAATGCCTCCGTCGTAACCATCCTCGAAGGAACCAAGCCAGCTTTTGAGAACCGGAGCCGCAAATACTTTTAGCGTTTGTAGCTTTTGATATGCGGCCTCATGCAAGCTTTTGGTTAAAAGCTTGCATGATTGCCCAAGCTGAAAACCCCACAAAACATGGGGAAGTCGATGCATCCAGCAACAAGTGTCTTTCTTCATGCAAGGTTTTTAGGCAGTATGTCAATATAACCTCGCAAGGATTTGCCCGTGAAGCCTGCCGCCGAGACCATCTGGAACAAAGGCCGCGTCGTGGGCAAAAAGCCACCGCTGACGCCAGATCAGGTATCGCTGATCCGGCTGATCCTGCGCCAGGACCGAGCGCTGCGCGATCTGGCGCTGTTCAACGTTGCTCTCGATACCAGCTTCCGGGGGTCTGACCTGGTGCGCCTGCGGGTTTCGGATGTGGCGACCCCGGCAGGCGTGCGCGAGATTGTGGAAATCCGACAGAAGAAGACGGAAGCTCGCAACGCGCGCCCCGTCCAGGCGCGCCTGTCCTCTGGTACGCGCGACAGCCTGCGCGCCTATCTCGCCGACGCTGAAAAGCCGCTGCACAGCTGGCTGTTCACGGGGCGGGGGACAAGGTGGTCCCACACCCATCTGAGCGAAAGCCAGCTCTGGCGGCTGCTCAAGTCGTGGCTGGAAAAGGCGCGCCTCGATCCCAGCCTTTTTGGGCTGCACTCGCTGCGCCGGACCTTCCCGACCCACATCTACCAGCAGACCGGCAACCTGCGCGCAGCTCAGTTGCTGCTCGGCCATGCCAGCATTGAGAGCACCAAGGAGTACATCGGCACTGAACAGGCCGAAGCCCTCGAAATCGCGCGCAAGTATCACCTTTGACCCATGCAGACATATCTTGAGAAACGCTTACCTGAACTGAAAATGGCACGGTTCTACCGGATGGTCGTCGTGCCCAATCTGTTTGGCGAATGGACGCTCTGCCGCGAATGGGGCCGCATAGGGCAGGGGGGGCAGGTTCGCATGGATTTTTTCGCGGATGAGGGACAGGCTGTCGCGGCGCTAGTCGCGCTAGAGGCTGCCAAGCGTCAGCGCGGCTACTGTGTGGAGCCTCAGTAATCAGAGATATTCGGATAATCTTATTGGCCTAGTTTACATCTGAGCCGGATGTCTATATGTCCTTAGGACATATAGACATCCGGCTCGAACTTATTCATGCATTTGCTTGCTTGGGGAATCTCTCTTGACATGACGCCATCCTTACCTTTATGTCCTTAGGACATAAAGGTAAGGATGGCAGATGCTTTTTACCGAAGGTATTGAAAAAGCTATAAATGACAAAAACTTGCCCGTCGTGACTTTCTACGATTTCTTCGTTATCGGTTACCGCCTGTTTCACAAGAAAGCGCTAGACGGCGAGCCTTTGAAGCGCCTACCGCACGACTGGGACCAAACACGCGCCAAAAATGCGCTGCGCCGCCTCGAAGCCCGAAAGGCCCTTGTCATGGACTCCGACTTCCGCTCGGGCGTGTGGCGTGTGACGCAATCAACGAGAACAGGTTCGGCTGAAGAAGTCGCCTGCATCGCTGATCCCTTCGCCTACGTCTCGCATCTATCTGCCATGCAGCGCTATGGGCTTACTGATCGCAGTCCTCAGGCACTACACCTGACAACGCCCAAAAGACCCCTGTGGAATGCGCTCCGAGACAAACGTCTTCATGACGACCTGCCAGGTCTGGACCAGATTGAAGCGCCCGTTCTGAACAAGCCCGGCTTCAAGGATACGATCCGTCGCCGCCCGATCGTGGTGCATGTATCGAGCCACCCGTGGACACCAGCCCCCGTGAGTGGTGAGGAAACGCGGATCACTTCGATTGGCCAAACCTTTGCTGACATGCTTGCGGAACCACAGCTTTGTGGGGGCATGCGCCATGTTCTCGATGTCTGGGAAAATGAGGCGGATCAGTGGGTGCCCGAGATTATTGCCGCAGTTGATCTCCTTGGCAGCCAGATCGCTAAAGTCCGCGCAGGCTATATCCTGTCTGAAGTCATGGACATGGATGATCCGGCACTGCACAACTGGGAGCAGTTTGCGCAACGGGGTGGGTCGCGAAAGCTTGACCCTGACGCTGAATATGGCCCTGTATTTTCAGAACGATGGATGATTTCAATAAATGTCTGATACCGGCCCTGACGCTCAAGATGTTAAAATCGACATTGTTGATGTTGATGTTCGTGCATGGGTCGAAGCCACACGTGCAAACCCGACGCTCTACCGAGATCGCCAGGTTACGGAAATTGTCTTGGCGGCAATCGGCTTGGCTCCATCCCTGTCGAAAACGCTCGTCTTGAAGGGCGGGGCAGTCATGGCACTCGCGTTCAAAAGCAATAGGGTCACCGGAGATGTGGACTTCACCTCTATGGCAGAACCTGCCGACCTGACGGAAAAGATCACCACCGAACTGAATGAGCTTATGCCGCAAACCGCGATTAAACTTGGCTATCTCGATCTTATTTGCCAGGTGCAGTCGGTGAAGAAAATGCCGCGTGCCGAGAATTTTGAGGATCACGATTTCCCCGCGCTTCGAGTCCGCATTGGCTCCGCCAAGCGTGGCACAGGTGAAGAGGGTCGACTGGCGGATGGCAACGCAAGCCGGGTTCTTGATGTCGAGATCAGCTTCCGTGATCAGGTCTATGCCTTCCAGGAGCTGAACCTGCACGGGGCCGGTGTGGCGGTGCGCGCATTCACCATTCATGAGCTCGTCGCCGAGAAGTTCCGCGCTCTGCTTCAACAAACCATACGCAAGCGCAACCGGCGACAAGATGTCTACGATATCGCATTCTTGATTGGCGAGCATGATTTCGGGGATGCTGACAAAACAGCAATCCTGATCACATTGATTGAGAAGTGCCGCAGTCGTGGGATCGAGGCCAAGCCGGACTCCATGGATGACCCGGAAATCAAGCAACGCGCCCAAGCCGATTGGGAAACGCTCGCCCTCGAAATTGGTGACCTTCCGCCCTTTGAAGAGCGCTTTGCGCTCATGTGCGATCTCTATGTTTCGCTGCCATGGGGCAGCATCAAGAAAGCCTGATAATTCATGAATCTGTTCAACCGTAAGACGCTGAAACGCTACATAAAAGCCGACCCTATCTCGTGAGGACATCTGGCGGCCCTGGAAGCTTAGGCAGATCAACAAGTCAAGTCCCCTGACTGCATTCGGTGCAAACTCACGGGTAATTACATGAAGGAAAGTATTTGATGTCAGACGTTACAGACAGGTTAAAAGAGTTTGTTAAGTATGCGGAGCCCCTCGGCGACGAAAAAGGCGAGGCCCAAGTATTTTGTGACCGGCTCTTTCAAGCCTTCGGTCATGCTGGCTACAAAGAAGCTGGGGCAACCTTGGAGTTCCGAGTTCCGAAAAAGGGCGGTAAGGGCAAGAAGTTTGCCGACCTGATGTGGAAGCCAATCGTCCTGATGGAGATGAAATCCAAGGGTGAGAAATTGCATCTGCATTACCAGCAAGCCTTCGATTACTGGCTTCAAGCTGTGCCAGGTCGCCCGCGATATGTAGTACTCTGTAACTTCGAAGAGTTTTGGGTCTACGATTTTGACAAGCAGCTGGGCGAGCCGGTCGATACCGTCAAGCTGATTGATCTCCCCCAGCGTTATCCAGTTCTCAACTTTCTTTTTCCCCATAATCCAGAGCCCATTTTTGGGAATGATCGAGAAAAGGTGTCTCGCGAAGCCGCAGACAAGATGGCTGAACTTTTCCGGGGGCTTATCAATCGACCAACAAACCCAGTGCCACGAGAGCAGGCACAGCGGTTCGTGCTTCAGCTGCTGGTCACCATGTTTGCGGAAGACATCGACCTTATGCCTGCCTCTACCGTTCAAGGGATATACAACGACTGCGTTCATAACGGCCAGTCGCCCTACGACCTTTTCGGTGCCCTTTTTCGCCAGATGGACGATCCTAAAGCTGCTGTCGCTGGTCGATTCAAAGGCGTTCGCTACTTCAACGGCGGCCTTTTTTCTCAGGTCGATCCGATTGAGCTGGATCGTTTCCAGCTGGACCTGATTGGTAAAGAAAAGGAAGGGGCTGCTACGAAAGATTGGGCCAAGGTCAGCCCTGCAATTTTCGGCACTTTGTTTCAGGATAGCATGGACGAGGCGCAGCGTCATGCGTTCGGTGCGCACTATACGCATGAGGCAGATATTCAACGCATTGTAGGGCCGACAATCGTACAGCCTTGGCGTGCCAAGATCGACGCGGCCAAAACCATGAAGGAACTGGTCCAGCTCCGACGCGAACTTTCCGCCTTCCGGGTGCTTGATCCCTCCTGTGGAAGCGGAAACTTTCTATACATCGCATACCGCGAGATGTGCCGTCTCGACCTTCATATTCTACAACGTATGAAGGACCTAGTCTCACCTGCAAACTTCGAGAAAGAGGCCAGAACACTAACGGTCATCAGCCCCAAGCAGTTCTTCGGCATAGAGCTTGAAGGCTTCGGCGTCGAACTGGCCAAGGTGACTCTTATGTTAGCACGAAAGCTTGCTCTCGATGAAGCTCAGGAAACCCTACTGGCTCTTCAAGGCGAGATGGCGTTGTCGGGCGACGCTCTTCCCCTCGACAACCTCGATGAAAACATCGTGCAAGGTGACGCGCTTTTCACAGACTGGCCAGAGGTGGATGCTATCATCGGAAACCCTCCTTACCAAAGCAAAAACAAGCGGCAGGCCGAGATGGATCTCGACCACCTGCATGAATTGCGTGAACGCTATGCGGAGGTGGATGGCAGGGCAGATTATTGCGTCTACTGGTTCCGTCTCGCCCACGACAGGCTCAAACCGGGGCAACGAGCTGGCCTCGTCGGTACCAACACAATCCGCCAGAATTACAGCCGAGAAGCGAGCCTTGATTATATCCTAGAGAATGGCGGGACGATCACTGAAGCCATGTCCAGTATGCCATGGCCGGGCGAGGCGAACCTACATGTATCAATCGTCAACTGGACGAAGGGAAAGGCCGAAGGCCCAAAGCGCCTATTCAGCCAAGTGGGTACAAAAACAAAATTTGAAGAACAAGTCGCATCGCTAGACAAGATTGGCCCTGCATTGTCCTTTAATTTCGATGTGACCACTGCGAAAACGATCAAGGCCAATGCCGAGCGCGGTTGCTACCAAGGGCAAACACACGGTCACAAGGGTTTCTTGATGAAGGCGAGTGCGGCGAAGCTGGCACTGTCGCGGGACAAGACAGGTAAACTCGAAACTGTCATACACCCGTTCATGATCGCTAACGATTTGATTGGACGTCGTATCCCAGAACCGGGGCGATACGTGATCGATTTCCAAGAATTAGACGTTCTGGAGGCTGAAACTTTTAAGGAACCGTTCGAACAGATCAAAAGGCTCGTTCTTCCGAAACGGCAAGAAGCTGCAAAGCAGGAAGAGGAGCGCAACGCCAAGGCTCTTGCTAAAAATCCGAAAGCCCAGGTGAACCGCCACCACGCAAACTTTCTGCGTTCATGGTGGAAGCTGTCCTATGCCCGCGAAGATATGGTGCATGAGCTGTCGTCGCTGCCGCGATACATCGCATGTGGCCAGGTAACAAAAAGGCCGATCTTCGGCTTTCTCGACCGCAGTATCCGGCCCAATGCGGCACTTCAAGTATTTGCATTTGATGACGACTACTCGTTCGGCATTCTTCAGTCCGACATTCATTGGCAATGGTTTATAAATCGTTGCTCTACTCTCACGGAACGCTTCCGTTACACATCGAATACCGTCTGGGACAGCTTCCCTTGGCCGCAGAAGCCGACGCTACCAGCGATGAAGGCCGTCGCAAAAGCCGCTGTTGATCTTAGGACTATACGAACAGATCTCATGACCAAGCACGGTCGTTCGCTGCGCGAACTTTACCGGACGCTGGAGGTGCCAGGAGACAACCCGCTGAAAGCGGCCCATGCGAAGCTGAACAATGCCGTTCGATCCGCCTATGGCATGTCTGCAAAAGCTGATCCCCTCCAGTTCCTGCTGGCCTTGAACGCTACTGTGGCTGACGCAGAGGCGAAAGGAGCTTTTGTTCAACCGCCAGGTCTTCCCACGTCAGTTAAGAACCGCCCGCAGTTCGTCACAAGTGATCGCATCACCGTCTAGCTTACGGGACACTCAGCTTTTGAACCTAGACTTCTCTGCCTCAACCAGTTGATCGCAGGTTGTGCTGCGAGTTTATGACCGGGGTACGAACCAACGTTCTGTGGCATAATGTAGAGTTGAACCACCTGACTAAAACTAAGCATGAACATCGCCGAACGAGAGTTATGGTGCGCGACTTAGGGTTGAGCATCACAAGCGGATCGCCATATGCTCGAGGTGACTAGCAACCCAAGGAACACCCAATGTTTGAAGTCGGCAAGAAATACAAGTTCGTCACGCTATCAGTGGAGGACGAGAATGGAGCTTATAATTCGACCCAGACATGGATCGTCGCGGACATAGACGGCAACCTCCTACACCTGCACATGCCCGCACAAGAAGGAGTGGGAGGAATTCAGATTGTGAATGATGCAGGCGCGGTAGAAAGCGAGATTCCTAATATGGGTGTCCCAGAAAAAAACATGGTGCTGAACACCTTGTCGGCCTTTTTCCATTCAGCCACCCCCATCTCTGACGAATAGCACTCGCCCCAAAGAAAAAACTGGGGGCTGTATGCCTCCAGACCCCCGAGGATATTGGCCGAACAGTATGGGATCACGTAATATGCTATCACGGTAAATGCAGGGATGCCGGTGGCCGTGAACAGGATGACGGCTAGCCTCTAGGGGCTGGTCGTTTTCTTTACAGATCAGTGGTAAAGCCCCCACCTGCTGACGGGAGCCTCGATGATGTCTGCGGCGTGGGCTGTTACTCGGCGGCCATCCGGTCAGCCTGCGCGGTGCGAGCCATAATGAAATCCACCGCCTTCTGCGCCTCAGATGCGGCGCGGAATATCGCGCGGGTGTCTTCCTTCATCGCCTCAAGCCAGCCTTTGACATAAGCGGCGCTCTGGTCGAATTCAGGCTCTACCCCGATCTGCGCGCAAAGCATGCAGTTGCCAATCTCCGCGACCAGCTCCTCGAACGCATAGGCCTTGCGGTCGTTGAATCGACCCAAGCGGTCCAGCCGCTTCGTTGCTCCTGTCCAGTGGGTCAGCTCATGCGCCAAGGTGCCGTAATATCCCGCCGCCCTGTGAAACGTGCCGATCGGCGGCATGTGGATGCGGTCTGTTGCGATGTTGTAGTAAGCGCGCGGCTCCTCGGTCACGTCGATCTGCGCGCCACTGGCGGCAAAGAATGCCTCCAACACAGGGTCGGCCACTGTGCCAAGATCACGTGGCGGATCGGGCAGGATGTAGAATGCGGCGGGCAAACCTTCGATCTGATCAGCGTTAAACACACGGTAGGCTTTGGCATAAGGGATCTGGCGCTCCTCGCCGCTCTCGTCCTCTCGCTCTACGGTGCCGAATTTTATGACCGTTGCGGATTTCTCGCCCTTGCGGACATGCCCCCCAAGCTCCTTAGCCTGATTGAACGTCATCCAACGGGCTGAGCTGAAGCCCTGGGACATCGCCGTTGCCCACAGCATCAGAGTATTGATCCCCCGATAGGCTTCGCCGTTGAACCGCTCGGGCAAGCTGACCGATGCACCGGATCCGGTCCACGGCTTACGCCATGGCGGCGTCCCCGCCTCGATCTGCGCAATAATCTGGTTGGTGACATGGGAATAAACGTCAAACTTCTCTGCGGTCATTTGTGACCCTCCTTGAGTGACGCGGTCCGGGTCTGTTCCCCTTTCCGCCGATGGGCGGGCCTTCCTGTTCTGATTTTTGGAATGCCCATGCATTCCGAAAGGCAGAGCGGGTAAGGGCAAAGCCCGTCCTGCGGCCTGGCGGGGCCGTGACAACCGGGTGGAGAGCGTGAATTTGGGAGGGAACCGCGCGCCTCGCGCGTGGGAGGAATCGGAATTCTCGATCGGAACCGACGCCACCGGCGGCGCTTGCCGGTTTTCTCGGACCTGCAAGGATGGCAGGCGGATAACCAGAAACTGGAAGAGTGTCAGGGTTGGGGTGAGCGGGCGTCAGCCCGTCGATCCCCTGCCCTGTCTATCGCTCAAAGCGAGTCCGGCACATCGCCGGGATCACTGGATTTCGATGAAGGCCTTTAAAGTAAACGGTTTTATTTGAATAGATGAGTATGTATGGCGATCCGCTAGTCTCATCAGTTGTTCCAGAACTTCCACCAAGGGCTTTGTTTGGTTTTCATGTGATCAAGCGAAGCGCCAGGAACACCGGGTATGGTCTTTCCTGCCGCAACAAGATCATCGGCCTCCTGCAAAGAAATCACTCGGGCACCAACACTCTCCATCTCCTCATAGATCGCCGGATATTTCCCGAAATCATAGGCACGAACATAGATAGCGTAATTCCGTTTTGTCCGGTGTTTCACGGCCTTATCAAAATCAGTTTCGAACAAGTCCCAGCTATGTCGGTCGCCGTGAAAACCGGGAACACCGTGACGATTCTGCAGTTCCCAAAAAATGGCTTCCTTTTCATGCCAACTCTGATGAACTTCATTTGGATGCGTCATTTACAATTTCTCCTCGAAAGTGATTTTCTGTCCTTTGGTTCACCAGACATATTAACACCCACTGAGTGCAGATCAGATCCGAAAAACGATTGATTTTCTGCATGCTCTGTCGATTCTTGTGGAGAACCCGCATCATACAGCTGGCGATTTCAGGGCAGCTGATCAAACCACAAGAAAACTACCGTTCTCCACCCCTGTTACGGCTCGGCCCGCGCTCAAGCGCGCTGTTACGCCCGCGCCCAAGAATATCATCCCGCAGCTCCTCGACACGGCCCTGACCATCAGCATCAGCAATGCCCCGTTCTATCGCAGCCGCATCACGCGCCTGCCCACTGTCGTGGGCACGACCAAGGATAGCGTCCCGCAGATCCTGATCAGGATCGCCGGGTGCACTGCGTTTGCGTTGGACTTCCGGTGCTTGCAGCTCAGGTCGATCAACATCGCGCTCTGGCACCATTGCCCGATGTTCACCTTTCTCGGTCAAGTCTGTATTTGTGTGCCACGCCTCAAGCTCATGGAAAACCCGCTCTGGAACCCGCAACTGCGCCGCTTCAGCGCGCACCCAGAGTTTTTCCAGACGCTCGCGGGCTGCGGCAATGAACCTGCGCCCGCGTTCCATCAGCTGCTCAAGGCGCAGCTCCAACTGCTTCCAGCCATACTCCTGACGCTGTGTATTGCGGGCTTGTGTTGCACGTAAAGCGTCGCCGCGCTCGGTCACAAGACCGCGCTTTTCCATCGCATTGGCTGATGGCCCGAGCTTGGGCTCGGGTTCACGGCTGAGCATGACTACTTTCTTCTCGTGCTCAAGCGCCACCTCTTCTTGTCCGTCCTTACGCGCACGTTCGACCTCCTGCTCGGCTTCAACACGCTGCGCCTCCAATGACCGATGGTCGATCCGTTCCGATCGCCCTGCCCGTTCAAGAGCGGCATTTGCATCCCGCGCCCAGGCTTCACGCCAGCCCATCAGAACGTCTGGAGCATTCCAGCTCCGGTCCTTCTTCCCAAACCCCTCGCCAATCAGCTCTCGCATGGTCAGCATGACATGTGCATGCGGCTGACCGTGACCATCGCGCGCTTTGCCTTCGTGAATGGCCACATCCGCGACCATGCCACGATCAACAAATTCGCGCTGAACAAAGCCGCGCAGGAGCTCAAGGCGCTCGCCGCGATCGAGCTCACGCGGCAGCGCCACTTCGATTTCTCGGGCAAGCTGCGCATCGCGCCGCTTCTCGACCGCCTCGACCGCGTTCCAGAGCTGGTCGCGATCACGCATCCAGTCGGGCGCATTCTCGGGGGCCATGATCTCGGAATGCACGACGCCGCCTTTGCGGGAATAGTCGTGCTCCAACCCCTGCCGGTCATCCCGCAGCCGCC
>JAMWZG010000369.1 GCA_024304855.1 Paracoccaceae bacterium | reverse complement strand
GCCCCGTCCACGATCAGGAAATCACGCCCCTCGCCCTGCTTCACATAAATGACCTGGCTGACCATCACCCCGGCATTGCCCACGATCAACCGGCCCGGCTCGATCTCGATCTCGCAGCCCAGATGACCCAGCTCCTCGCGAATCATCGCGCCGTAATCCAAAGGCAGCGGAGGCGCGGCATTGCTCCGCTCATAGGGAATCCCCAGACCGCCCCCCAGATCCAGCCGCTCGATCCGGTGCCCGTCCTCGCGCAGCACCGCCGTCAGCTCCGCCACCTTGCGATAGGCCTGCCGGAACGGCTCCAGATCCGTCAACTGGCTGCCGATATGCACATCAATTCCCACCACCCGCAAACCGGGCAGCCGCGCCGCATGGGCGTAAACCTCCCGCGCGCGGGCAATGGGAATGCCGAATTTGTTCTCGCTCTTGCCCGTGGCGATCTTGGCATGGGTCTTGGCATCCACATCGGGGTTCACCCGCACCGTGATCGGGGCCACCATCCCCAGATCCAGCGCGACGCGGTTCAGAACCTCCATCTCGGGCTCGCTCTCCACGTTGAACTGGCGCACGCCACCCTCCAACGCCAGCCTCATCTCGGCCTCGGTCTTGCCGACACCGGAAAAGACGATCCGCTCGCCCGGCACGCCCGCCGCCTTGGCGCGCAGATATTCCCCGCCCGACACCACATCCATGCCCGCGCCCAGCGCCGCCAATGTCTTCAGGATCGCCACGTTGGACGCCGCCTTCATCGCATAGCAGACCAGATGATCCATCCCCGCCAGCGCCTCATCGAACAGGCGGAAATGCCGCTCCAGCGTGGCGGTGGAATAGCAATAGAAGGGCGTGCCCACCGCCGCCGCAATCTCGGCCAGCGGCACATCCTCGGCATGAAGCGCGCCATTGCGATAAAGAAAATGATCCATGCCGGAAACCCCTGCTGCGTCACAGCCTCATAACAGGTCGCACGCGCCGTTCAATGGCGCGCTGCCCCCGCTTCATCTTGCCAAAAATACTCAAAAGCCCCGCTCAGACCGGGCGCGTCCGCAAAAACAGGTAAAGCGGCAATCCGCAACTGACCCCGATGCAGAAGGTGGCCGGGATGGCGACCAGCGCCAGCCAGTTCCGCCGCACCGCCACCTCGGCGATGATCCAGACCGTCAGGGTGATCGCCGCAATCGTCAGATCCCAGGTCAGCCCGGTGGTCGAGGCGTTCACATACCAGGCGTCGATCAACCCCGACAGGCCGGTTCCCGTCTCCTGCATATAGGTGACGAACCAATACATCGGATGCACCGCACCCCAGATCGCCAGCGCCAGATAGACCATGCGCAAAGGCGACATCACAGCCCCACCCTCAGACTGACCGGCCCCTTGTTCAGCCCGACACTGGCCGCAGGGAAAATCCCCCCCCGCGTCACCGACACACCCGCGTCAAGCGAGGGGCGCACAGGGGCCCCCTCCACGCCGCAGGCCGCCAGCAGGGTCAAGCTCAGACCGCAGACGATCAAGACTTTCATGTCATTCACCCCTTGTTGCCCGGCGCTCAATTCAAGGTCCGCGTCACGCCGATCCGCGCCGTGCCGGACACGCTTACACCCGTCTGATCCGGGGCCGTCTGCGCCCCGCGCGCGGCCTCTGTCTCGGCCTGCGCCTGCCCGTAACGATCCGACGGCGCCGCACATCCGGCCAGCGCCAGACCGACAGCGCCGATCAACATGGCTTTCAATCTCATCCTCATCCCAGACGCTCCTTCCAGCGGGCCACCTGCGCGCGCACCTGCGCGGGCGCCGTGCCCCCATAGGACATGCGCGACGCGACCGAGTTTTCAACACCCAGCACGCCAAAGACATCCGCCGTGATCCCGGCATGAACCGATTGCATATCCTCCAGTGACAGATCCGGCAGATCGCAACCCCGCGCCTCGGCCATGCCGACCAGCGTGCCGGTCACATGATGCGCCTCGCGGAAGGGCAGGCCCAGCGCCCGCACCAGCCAGTCGGCCAGATCCGTGGCCGTGGAAAACCCGGCCCCGGCCGCCGCCTGCATCGCGGCCCGGTTGGCGGTCATGTCCCCCACCATCCCGGTCATCGCGGCCAGCGCCAGCATCAGGTTGTCGGCCGCGTCAAAGACCTGCTCCTTGTCCTCCTGCATATCCTTGGAATAGGCCAAGGGCAGCCCCTTCATCACCATCATCAGCGCGACATTGGCCCCGAAGATCCGCCCGATCTTGGCCCGGATCAACTCGGCCGCATCCGGGTTGCGCTTCTGCGGCATGATCGACGATCCGGTGGACCATTTGTCCGACATCTTCACGAAACGGAACTGCGCCGATGACCAGATCACCAATTCTTCCGCAAAACGCGACAGATGCATCGCGCAGATCGACGCGCAGGACAGGTATTCCAACGCAAAATCCCGGTCGCTGACGGCATCCAGCGAATTGGCCGTGGGCCGGTCAAAACCCAGCGCGCGTGCCGTCATGTCCCGGTCTATCGGAAAGCCGGTGCCCGCCAGCGCGGCCGATCCCAGGGGCGATTCGTTCATCCGCGCGCGCGCATCGGCAAAGCGGCTGTGATCGCGGCCCAGCATCTCGACATAGGCCATCATGTGATGGCCCCATGTCACGGGCTGTGCCGTCTGCAAATGGGTGAAACCGGGCATCACCCAATCCGCCCCCGCCTCGGCCTGCGCCAGAAA
>JAMWZG010000368.1 GCA_024304855.1 Paracoccaceae bacterium | reverse complement strand
AAACAGCATAACCCCCAGCCAGCCGCAGATGGCAAGAGCGAGAGCTATGAGGCTCCACCATGGTGCGCCGCCAAGTAATCCGAAAGTGACGCCATCATTGCGATAAAAGACAAGGTTAAAACCTGGAAACACGGCGATTCCAGTGCTTAAGGAGGCCGCATTCGCCACAACAATGGCTTTTGTGATCTGATCGATTACGAAAGCGGTAAGCGCCGCAAAAATGCCGATCACCGGAGATAGTTTATGCACTGGCATTGCGTCACCCCAACCAAACATCGAGAAAAAGCATCAAAACGAGCCCGATGGCCAAGCCGAGCGTTGCCTTGTTCTGATGGCCGCTTCGATGGGTTTCGGGGATGATCTCGTGGCTGATGACATAGAGCATCGCGCCTGCGGCGAAGGCGAGACCCCAGGGCAGCAGCGGGTCCGCGACCTGCACCACGGCCGCGCCCAGCAGGCCGCCCACCGGCTCGATCAGGCCGGTCAGGGCGGCGATGGCCCAGGCGCGCTGCGGGCGATAGCCTTCGCCCAGCAGGGCGACGGCCACGGCCAGACCTTCGGGTGCGTTTTGCAGGCCGATGCCGATGGCCAGCGGCAGGCCGCCCTCGATCCCGCGCGCGCCAAAGCCGACGCCGACGGCCAGGCCTTCGGGGAAATTATGGATGGTGATGGCGAAGATGAAGAGCCAGACGCGGCGCAGCGAGGCGGCGGCGGGGCCTTCGCGGCCGCTGCGGAAATGTTCATGCGGCAGGGCTTCGTTCAGCAGGGCCACGGCGCCCATGCCCAGCAGGATGCCCGCGCAGACGATGGCGGCGGGCAGGGCGGTGCTGTCGTGGCGCAACTCGGCGGCGGCGAGGGCGGGGATGATCAGCGAGAAGAAGGAGGCGGCCAGCATCACGCCGGCGGCGAAGCCCAGCAGGAGGTCGCGATTGGCGCGTGAGGGTTGATGCCCGATCAGCACGGGAAGCGCGCCGGCCGCTGTCATGAGGCCGGCGGCGAGGCTGCCGAGGGTGCCGAGGGCCACGGGTGACAGGCTGTCCAGCAGGCGGTGTCCTTTCGACGCGGCGCAGGGGGCGGGTTCGAGGCGGGCGCGCGCGTTGCGCCCCGGTTGCAGGTAGCGCATTTGCGCGCGGCGGTCCATGACAACGGGGGCATGGGCGCGATGCGGGGTCGGGCCGGGCTGCGCGTGGCGCGCGCGGGCGTGGGGTGCCGTCAGGGTCTGCGATGTCGCTGCAATGCAGCAAAAACGTCACAGGATTGTTGCGAAGCCACGCGATGCTGCGCGCAAAACGACGAGGAGCAGCAGATATGCGTGATCCGGTGCGGTGGCACAGAACCCTTTTCCTGTCGGATCTGCATCTGGGCGCCCTTGGCAGCCGTGCTGATCTGATCCTGTCCTTTCTGCGGGCCAACCGGGCCGAGACCTATGTTCTGGTCGGTGACATTCTGGATCTGTGGCAGCCGCTCTTGCCGCATTGGACCGAGGACGCGCAGCAGGTGTTGCAGCATCTGCGCGCGCGGCAGGAGAGCGGGGCGGTGATCCATTACCTGCGGGGCAATCACGATCCCGATCCCGCCTGTGCGCCTGCGGACAAGCGGCTGGATGTGGAGGCGGTCGATGCGCTGATCCATCAGGGCAAGGACAAGCGCCGGTATCTGGTGCTGCATGGGGATGTGGTGGATGCGCGCTTTGTGCGCTCGCATGTGATGACGCGGCTGGGCAGCCGGATCGACCATGTGCTGCGGCGGCTGGACCGCGCCTTGTCGCGGTTGCGGCGGGGCACCCCGCCCGAGGCGCGCAGCACGATCGAGGCGGTGCTGGCCGGGGTGAATGCGATGCTCTATCGCGGGCGGCAGCATGAGCGGCGGCTGATCGCGATGGCCCGCGCGCAGGGGGCGGACGGGGTGATCTGCGGGCATTTCCACCTTGCCGGGCTGCATGACCGGCATGGCATGATCTATGCCAATTGTGGTGACTGGCTGGACAGCATGACGGCCCTGGCCGAGGCGGAGGACGGGTCTTTGCATCTGGTCTCGGGCCGTGCGGTGCGGGCGGATCTGGGGCAGGCGCGCCCGGCGCTGGACGCGGAGCGTCTGGCATGAGCGGGGGCGCGGAGGCGGCTTTGGTGGCGGTGCTGGTGCTGGGGGCTGTGGCCTTGATGGCGGTGCATCTGCTGGCGGCGGCGCTGTTCCTGCGCCGTCTGGCGCGGCGTGGCCCGCCGCTGCGGGAGGGGGTGATCGGGCAGCCGTTCGTCACGCTGCTGCGCCCTGTCTGCGGGCTGGACCCGTTCGATACCGAGACGCTGCGCTCGTCCTTCCGGCAGGATTATCCGCGCTATGAGGTGATCTTTTGCGCCCCCAGCGCCGATGATCCGGCGGTCGGTCTTGTGCGGCGGCTGATGGCCGAGCATCCTTTGGTGCCGGCGCGGCTGCTGGTGGGGCAGGATGCGGTGACGGGCAATCCCAAGCTGAACAATGTCTGGAAAGGCTGGCAGGCGGCCGCGGCGGACTGGATCTGCATGACGGATAGCAACCTTCTGTTGCCACGGGATTATCTGTCATCGGTCGTGGGCAGTTGGGGGGCGCGGACGGGGCTGGTCTCGGCCCCGCCTGTCGGGCTGCGCGCCAAGGGGCTGGGCGGGCATCTGGAATGCGCCTTTCTGAATGGCAATCAGGCGGTGCTGCAATATGCGGCGGACAGTCTGGGGTTGGGG
>JAMWZG010000367.1 GCA_024304855.1 Paracoccaceae bacterium | reverse complement strand
GGATACGCGCATAGCCCGCCACTGCCGCGTCGATCCGGCCTGCGTGGTAATCGGTGATCACGGGCTTGATCTGATCGACGATCATGCCCGAGGTCATGGACCCGGTTGCCCCTGCATCCAGATCGGCCAGCAGGGTGATCGCCTCTTCGCCATCAAAGGGGCCCTCAATGGCGTCGCCACCTTCGGCAATCAGGGCGCGCAGTTTGTTTGCGGCCTGCGGGACTTCGATCTTGAAGAGTTTCACCATCTCGATCTCTTGCGCCATCTTGACCAGCAAAGGCACAGGCAGATCGACGCCGGACATCGGCGCGTCCTGGATCATGATGGGGATACCCACTACGCCCACGGCCTGAAACTGCTCGAATGTCTGCTTGGGCGAGCCTTTGAGCACCGCGCCGTGATAGGGCGGCATCATCATGACCATGGCCGCGCCCAGATCCTTGGCAAAGCGGGCGCGTTCCACCGCGATCTGGGTCGCGAAATGACTGATCGTGACGATGACGGGCACCCGGCCTGCGACATGTTCAAGACAAAGACGCGTGAGCAGCGCGCGTTCATCATCGGCAATCAGGAACTGTTCCGAGAAATTGGCAAGGATGCAGATGCCATCCGCGCCCTGGTCGATCAGGCAATCGAGGACGCGGCGCATCCCTTCGGTGTCGATGCTGCCATCGTCGTGAAACGGCGTCGGCGCGACGGGCCAGATTCCGGTGTATTTGGTCTTGGACTGGGTCATGCGCCTACATAGCTCGTTTTGACATGGGTGTAGAATTCACGGGCATAGCTGCCCTGTTCGCGAGGGCCATAGCTGGAGCCTTTGCGCCCGCCGAAGGGGACGTGGTAATCGACGCCTGCGGTGGGCAGGTTGACCATGATCATCCCCGCCTGCGCATGGCGGCGGAAGTGGGAGGCCAGTTTCAGCGAGGTTGTGCAGATGCCGGCGGACAGGCCGAAATCCGTGTCATTGGCGGCGGCAAGCGCCGCGTCATAATCGGCAACCCGGATCACGCTGGCGCAGGGGCCGAAGATTTCCTCGCGGCTGGAGCGCATCGCGTTGGTGGCGCCCGCGAAGATTGCAGGACGCTGGAAATAGCCCTGCCCGTCCAGGGCGTCGCCGCCGATGACCTCGCAGCCTTCCTCACGCGCGAGGGCGACATAGCGCAGGTTCTGCTCGAGCTGGTTTTGATCCACAACGGGGCCGATCTGGGTGGCGGGGTCCAGCGCATCGCCCACACGCAGAGCGGTGGTCGCTTGGGTCAGTTTCTCAAGGAATGCATCATGGATACGGTCCGTCACGATCAGGCGCGACGAAGCCGTGCAGCGCTGTCCGGTCGAGAAGAAGGCACCGTTCACGCAAGCCGCGACAGCCACATCCAGATCGGCGTCGTCCAGCACGACCATCGGGTTCTTGCCGCCCATCTCCATCTGGACCTTCTTGCCCGCTTCCATGCATTGCATCCCGATGCGGCGGCCTGTGGCGACCGATCCGGTAAAGCTGATGGCGTCGATGCCGGGATGTTCCACCATCCGCGCCCCCACGCTGCTGCCGCGCCCCATGACAAGGTTGAAGACCCCGTCGGGGCAGCCTGCGTCGCGCAGGATGCTGGCGATTTCCCAGGCGCAGCCCGGTGTCAGGTCGGCGGGTTTGAGGATCACACAATTGCCATAGGCCAGCGCAGGGGCGGCTTTCCAGACCGGGATGGCGATGGGGAAGTTCCACGGCGTGATCAGGCCGACGACGCCCAGGGGTTCACGTTCCACGAACACTTCGACGCCGGGGCGCACGGATTGGAGGATGTCCCCGGTCAGGCGGAGCGCTTCACCCGCGAAGAAGCGGAAGATCTGGGCGGCGCGCGTCACCTCGCCGATGCCCTCGGGAAGGGTTTTGCCCTCTTCACGCGACAGCAGGCGGCCCAATTCGTCCTTGCGGGCCAGGATACGAGCGGCGGCCCCTTCCAGCACGTCATGGCGCAACTGGGGGCTGGCCCCGGACCATGCGGGGAAAGCGGCGCGGGCGGCTTCCACCGCCGCATCGACGGATGACGCATCACCGCGCGCGTAATGGCCGATGATGTCGCCTGTGTTGGAGGGGTTGACGTTCGGGGCGGTGTCACGACCGGCAACCCACTGGCCGCCGATGAGGTTCTGAAACGGGGCCATCGTCATTCCGTGATCTCGAAGTGGTGCAGGTGCTTGTCGGTGATGGTGATGCCAAGGCCGGGCTTGGTGTCGTCCAGATCAATGAAGCCATCCACCGCGTCGGGATCGCCTTCGAAGATGTAGTAGAACAGCTCATTGCCCACCTCGACATCGAAGACGGGGAAATACTCGCTGATCGGGCAGTTCACGTTCGCCATGGTCAGGTGGTAGTTATGCATCTGCCCGGCATGGGGGATGACGGGCACCTGAAACGCCTCGGCAATCGCGTTGATCTTCTGCGCCGCGGTGATGCCGCCGACGCGGTTGGTGTCATATTGCATCACGCTCACCGCGCCTGTGCGGATCAGATCGGCGCATCCGATGACCGAGAATTCATGTTCACCGCCCGAGATGGGGACGATGTTCATGGCGTTCAGTTCGCGGTAGCCATTCACATCGTCGGCGATCACGGGCTCTTCCAGCCAGCGCGGCTCATATTTCGCCAGTTTGGGCAGCATCCGCTTGGTGTAATCCAGATTCCAGCCCATGTAGCATTCCAGCATGATGTCGCGGTCCCAGCCGATCACCTCGCGCACGGCTTCCACC
>JAMWZG010000366.1:853-2750 GCA_024304855.1 Paracoccaceae bacterium | reverse complement strand
CAGGCATCGGGGGCGGATGGGCGGTCAGCCGCTTCATCATGCAGACCGACTACAGCGTGATCTGGCCTTCGGCCATCGCCATCGTCCTGGGCGGGGTGCTGGCCACGTTGCTGTCGGGGCTGGCCTTTGCCTGGCGGCCCTTGGCGGCGCGCCCGGCGCAGGTCTTGCGGGCGCGGGAATAGGGCTCACGCGTCCAGTATGTCCTGCGCGACGGACTGCCCCGATAGAACGGCCCCATGGGCTGTGCCGAAATAACCGGGCGATGTCGCCTCGCCTGCGAACCACAGCGCGCCGTCCCACTCTGCCCCAGCCAAGGCTTGCCGTCTGGCGGGGGAGGTGCCCACAGCGTTGAAGCTGTAGCTGCCAAGGCTGAAAGGGTCTTGCCCCCAGCGCGTGACCTGTGATGCGATGGGCGCTGGAAAACGACTACCGAACATCGCCCGCAGGGCGTCATGCGCGGCGGCCGCTGTGTCGCGGTCTGACAAAGCCTCGACCTCAGCCGCAGCATCGGCGGCGTTGAAGCCCAAAAGCACAGGTGCGCCCAATCCGCGTGCGAGTGAGACCCATTCCCCCCAATACCCCGGTTTCGGTCCCAGCCAGCCGATCCAGTCCACATCATCCGGCCATGCCACGCGGTCAAAGCGCAGCCAGCATTTGTTCAGAAGACCCATCCGCAGCCCGGTGATCGCCGCCTGCCGCGCAGGCTCCAGCGCTTCGGCAAAGCCTATCTTGCCCGATTGCAGCACGCCTAGCGGGACCGTGCAGATCACATGATCCGCCGTGATGCGGGTGCCATCGGCTAGGCGCACCTCGCCCGGTGCGATATGGGCCACCTGCGCTGACAGCCGGATGCCCAGCCCCCGCGCCAGATGGGTAGTGATCTGGTCGAAGCCACCGGGGAAGAGGACATCGGCCCCGATGAACTCTGCCGCCTCCTGTCCATACCACGCGGAGAGTTGGTGTGCGGGGCTGCCGTATTCTTGTTCCAGCGTGCTGTTGATCAGATACATGACCAGTCGTCGCTGGGCGGGATTGGCTTGCCTCCAGCCGGTTGAGGCGTGCAGGGCTTGCAGGACCGAGACATCGGCCTCCATCCTGTCCGCCGCTTGGAGGGCGTGGGTGAGGATGGTTTCGGCCTCCTTCAAGTCCGGGTCGATCTCTGCGCCGTCGGGGCCAAGAAGGAGCGCGGCGGCGTAGCTGGTCTGGACCAGCTTTGCCCCTGCGGCCTTGGCGAGTGTGGTGAGGGGGTTGCCCTTCTGACCGTGGATCCAGCTGGCCCCCAGATCCATTGGCAGGTCAGGCCAGAGGCGAGAGGTATGTATGCGGCCGCCGATGCGGGGCCGCGCCTCGATCACTGTCACGGCATGGCCGGCGTCGGTCAGGGTGCGGGCGGCGGCGAGGCCGGCCAGGCCTGCACCGATCACGACGATCCGGCGCGGACCAGTGGCCCGGAGGGGCTGGCCTGTCATGGCAAGGGTGGCGGTGACAGCCAGCCCGGCGAGGAGGGGGCGGCGGGTCAGATAAAGTGGCATGGGATCACTCGTTACCAAGGGCTTTCGGTATGAACCGAGCAGTGCCGCCAGAGGCCTTCCGGCGGCACCTTTGGGGCGTGTCCCATGGTGGGGCATTCTACCACCGTTTTAATATCAATGCCTTACAGGATCGCATTTACCACCTTTTAACGCCTGCCCCCTATGCGGTCATCTCGGCGCTGTGCACAGACTGTCTATCCTAGGCCCTGACGCAGAGGGGCGAAATGAGGACTTTGGAACGATGAAGCGGGAGACGCGGCGCGAGGCGGCTTTGATCGACTGTCGCGCCATGGCGCGCGCCATCGTGTTACCCCCCGCCGCAGATCGGACGGCGGCAGGGGGTGACAGGTTTGTTTACTCTGCCG
>JAMWZG010000366.1:0-843 GCA_024304855.1 Paracoccaceae bacterium | reverse complement strand
CCCCCCGCCGCAGATCGGACGGCGGCAGGGGGTGACAGGTTTGTTTACTCTGCCGCTTCGGCGTAGTCGCTCATCGGGGGGCAGGTGCAGACCAGATTGCGGTCGCCCCATGCGTTATCGACGCGGTTGACGGGGGGCCAGTATTTGTCCACGCGGAAGGCACCCGGCGGGAAGCAGCCCTGTTCGCGGGTATAGGGACGGTCCCAGTCGCCCACCAGATCCTCGACCGTGTGGGGCGCGTGTTTGAGCGGGTTGTTCTGCGGGTCCATCCGGCCTTCTTCGATGGCGCGGATTTCGTCGCGGATGGCCAGCATCGCATCGCAGAAACGGTCCAGCTCGGCCTTGGTTTCGGATTCGGTCGGTTCCACCATCAGCGTGCCCGCGACGGGCCAGCTCATCGTCGGTGCGTGGAAACCGCAGTCGATCAGGCGTTTCGCGATGTCCTCGACCGTCACCCCGGCGCTGTCGGCAAAGGGGCGCACATCGACGATGCATTCATGCGCGACGCGGCCCGTCGGGCCTTTGTAGAGGATGGGATAGGCCCCTTCGAGCCGCTTGGCGATATAGTTGGCGTTCAGGATCGCCACGCGGGTCGCCTGTGTCAGACCCTCGCCGCCCATCATAAGGCAATAGGCCCAGCTGATCGTCAGGATCGAGGCGGACCCGTAGGGGGCGCCCGAGACCGGGCCTTCCGCGCCGCCGGTCATCGGATGGCCGGGCAGATAGGGGACCAGATGCGCCTTGACGCCGATGGGCCCCATGCCGGGGCCGCCGCCGCCATGCGGGATGGCAAAGGTCTTGTGCAGGTTCAGGTGGCTGACATCGCCGCCCAGATCGCCGGGG
>JAMWZG010000365.1 GCA_024304855.1 Paracoccaceae bacterium | reverse complement strand
ATCGAGATCAACGCCGAGGGTCAGGTTCTCGCCAACGGCCAACGCCTGCGCTGACCCCGCCACAAGACAGGCCCAAGGCCGCCGGACACGCTCCGGCGGCCTTTTTCCATCTATACGCGCGCGCCCTCACACCGACAGCACCAGTTTCAAGGCAATCGCCCACATCACCAACGCGATCACCCCTTCCAGGATGCGCCATGCCCGTGGCTGCGCGAACAGTGGCCGCAGCCAGCCCGCGCCATAGCCCAGCGCGAAAAAGAACAGGAAAGACCCGCTGACCGCGCCGGCCGCAAAAGCGGCCTGTTGGCCTGCATATTGCGTGGAAATCGTGCCCAGCAGCACCACCGTATCCAGATAGACATGCGGGTTCAGCCATGTCAGCGCCACCGCCGTCAGCAACACCGGGCGCAAAGGTTCGGCCGGGGCCGCGCCCTCGATCCACAGCGCCGCGTCCGAGGTCAGGGCCGAGCGCAAGTTCCGCGCCCCGTACCAGACCAGAAACGCCGCCCCGCCATAGCGCATGACCGGATCAATCATCGGCAACCACGCCGCGATCCGCGCGAAACTGGTGACGCCCACCACGATCAGCACCGCATCCGACAGCGCACAGGTCAGCACCACCGGCAAGACATGCGACCCGCGCAACCCCTGCCGCAGGACAAAGGCATTCTGCGCGCCAATCGCCACGATCAGGCTCAACCCGATGCCCAGCCCGGTCAGATAGACGGTGAAATCGCTCATGATGGAACCTGCCTGCGTCAGAACCCTGCCTGTCGGGCTTGCGATACAGTGGCGCATCGGATTAGACAAATTAAACAGCCTAACTTTGCCTTAGGAAAACTTATGCTCGACTACCCCGCCGCCCGCGCCGTTGCCATGGTGGTGCAGACCGGCAGCTTCGACGGCGCGGCGCGCGCACTTGGCGTCACCCCCTCGGCCATCTCACAGCGGGTGCGCCAGCTCGAAGACCGCCTCGGCACCGTACTGATCGACCGCGCCAGCCCCTGCCGCGCCACCGCCGCCGGGGCCGCCATCTGCCGCCATGTCGAACTCGTGGGCCTGGCCGAGCGTGACCTCATGGCGCAATTCCCCGCCAGCAGCGCCACGCCGGACCGCGTCACCCTCTCCGTCGCGGTCAACTCCGACAGCCTCGCCACCTGGGTGCTCCCCGCGCTCATCGCCTATGCCCGCGAGGGGGGTGTCCTGCTCGACATCGCCGTGGATGACGAGGATCACACGACCGACTGGCTCACCTCGGGGCGCGTGGTCGCCGCCCTCACCTCGGTCGCCAAACCCGTGCAGGGCTGCACCACCACCGCCCTGGGCCACCTGCGCTATCACGCGACGGCCAGCCCCGCCTTCGTGCAACACCACTTCGCGCAGGGCGTCACCCCCGCAACCCTCGGCCATGCCCCCGCCCTGACCTTCAACCACAAGGACCAGTTGCAGCAACTCTGGGTGCACACCGTCTTCGGGCAACGCCTCGCCCTGCCGACACATTGGCTCCCCTCGTCGCAGGGTTTCGTCACCGCCGCCCTCCAGGGGCTCGGCTGGGGCATGAACCCCCTGCCGCTGGTGCAAGACCACCTGACCAGCGGCCAGTTGCAGGAGCTGATCCCCAACACCCCGCTGGACCGCCCCCTCTTCTGGCAGATCAACCGCCGCGCCGCAGACCCGCTCCAGAGCCTCAGCGCCACGCTGCGCCGCCACGCCCGCGCCGCGCTCGTCTGATCCCGAACCGCCTGCACTCTTGCGTATCCGGCCCCCTCGGCCTACCTCACACCCAGCAAGGAGAGCCATCATGACCGCCGCCAATCTGGAATCCCTGACCGCAGCCCTGCTCGACGCCGCCCGCCGCGCCGGGGCCGATGCCGCCGATGCCATGGCGGTGCAGGGCACCTCCATCGCCATCGACATCCGCGGCGGCACGCTGGAACAGGCCGAACGCTCCGAAGGGATCGACCTTGGCCTGCGCGTCATGGTGGGGCAGCGGCAGGCCAATGTCTCGGCCTCGGACATCAGCCCCGCCACGCTGGCCGCCATGGCCGAACGCGCCGTCGCCATGGCCCGCGAGGCGCCGCTCGATCCCCATATCGGCCTGGCCGACCCCGGCCAACTTGCCCGCAACTGGGACATCGCCGCGCTGGAGATGTGCGACCCCACGCCCGAACCCGAACCGGCCACGCTGCAAGCCGACGCCGCCCGCGCCGAAGCCGCCGCCCTCGCCGTTCCCGGTGTGTCAAAGGTCGATTCCGCCAGCGCCGCCTATGGCCTGCGCCATGTCCACCTGGCCGCCACCAACGGCTTCTCCGCAGGCTATTCCCGCTCTGACCGCGCCATCAGCTGCGTCGCCATCACCGGCAGCGGCACGGGGATGGAACGCGACTATGACGGCGACATGCGCATCTTCCAGTCCGACCTGCGCTCGCCCGAGGATGTGGGCAAAACCGCAGGCCAGCGCGCCGTGGAACGCATCGGATCACGCCGCCCGAAAACCGGCACCTACCCGGTGCTGTTTGACGAACGCATCTCCTCCTCGCTCATCGGGCATCTTCTGGCGGCCATCAGCGGCAATGCCATCGCGCGCGGCTCGTCATGGCTGCTGGGCGCACTGGGCCAGCCCGTCCTGCCCGATCACCTCTCGCTCATCGAGGATCCGCTGCGCCCCCGCGCCACCGCCTCGCGTCCCTTCGATGCCGAAGGCCTGCCCACCCGCCGCCGCGCCATCGTCGAAGACGGCATCCTCACCGGCTGGA
>JAMWZG010000364.1:1352-2760 GCA_024304855.1 Paracoccaceae bacterium | reverse complement strand
CTACAGGTTCACGTGTAATAATAGTGAATCAATGCTTTACCATATTTTCTTAGGCGCAGATCAACGTCCGCCCCAAAGGCCTCAAGGTGGGCCTCAAGCCCGGTCAGATTACTTGACAAAAAGCATAAGTTAAATTAGCGCAGGTAAAACACTTACCCTTCAGGCCAAAAGGACGTGGAATGGCATGGGCATTTTTCAGACAATTTCCGAGATATTTGCCACGCTGGACCTCTCTTCGGCAACCGATTTCATTCTGCTCGGCGGACCGGCGATCTGGGCGATCTCACTGCTCTCCGTGCTGGCGCTGGCGCTGATCCTGTGGAAATTCTGGCGCCTCACCCTGCTGGGCGCTTGGTCCGGCGGGCAGCAGACAAGGGCCGCGGTGGCACTGTGGTCCGAAGGTCGGGAGGAACAGGCACTGGCAGAACTTGATGGGCGTCGCAGCTGCCGCGCGGTGCTGGCGCGCGCGGCCATGCGCGCTCGACGCGACCCCTCGCTCGCCGATGACGCGGCGCAATCCGAAACTGAGCGAGTCGCCCGCAATTTGCTCGCCTCAGCCCGCAGCGGCTTGCGCCCGCTCGAGCTGATCGCCACGATCGCGCCGCTTCTGGGCCTGCTCGGCACGGTGCTGGGGATGATCGCCGCCTTCCAGGCCTTGCAGGAGGCAGGCAGTCGAGCCGACCCCGCCACGCTGGCCGGCGGTATCTGGGCGGCACTGCTGACCACTGCCGCCGGAATGGCAGTGGCAATCCCCGTCTCGATGGCCCTGACCTGGTTCGAAAGCGTGGCCGACCGGCTACGGCTGGAAATGGAGGACGCGGCCACTCGGATTTTCTTGCGCCCGGTCACCAGCCGCGTCGATACACCGCTAGTGCAGGCCGCCGAATAGCATGTTCGCCTTCGAAGACACCCGGCCGACGCGAAAGCCCAGCCTGACGCCGATGATCGACGTGGTGTTTCTGCTACTGGTGTTCTTCATGCTCGCCTCGCGCTTCGGCCATGATATGCATTTGCCGCTCAATGCTGCGGGCAGCGGAGAACGTGCCGCATATCGGGGGCCGCCGCGACTGGTCGATATCCGCCCCGACGGTGTAGCGCTGAACGGCACATCGGTGGCGCTGGCCGCGCTGGCCGCCGAGCTTAACGCGCTGACCGAAAGCGGCGACGACACGATCGTGCTGCGCGCCCGCGACGAAGCCCCGCTGCAGCGGGTCGTCGAGGTGATGCAGGGACTAACGGCGGCCGGCTTTACCAAGCTTGTGATGGTAGAGTGAATCGATGCAATTCGCCCCGCCAGCCCGCCGCCGCCCGCCGGACAGCCACGTGCCCATGATCAATGTGGTATTCCTGCTGCTTATATTCTTTCTAATGACCGCACAGATAGCCCCACCCGCACCGATCAACGTGA
>JAMWZG010000364.1:0-1342 GCA_024304855.1 Paracoccaceae bacterium | reverse complement strand
CCCCCCCAACCGCCACAGCGGAAGACCCGGCCGATGGCACGTTTACGCTCTATCTTGGGGCGGACGGGAAACTGGCCTATGCTGACGTACTGGGCACCGAAAAGGCGCTCGCGAGACTGCAAACGGCGAAAGAGGCGCTATGTCTCGTGGAGAACTGTGCGGCGAAAACAACTCCGCCCACGCTGGTCTTGCGTGCCGACGCGGCTGCGCCCGGCGCGGTGCTCGCAGCGCTGATGCCGCGGCTCGCGCAGGTAGGCTTTGCACAGATCCAACTCGTGACAGTGCTAGAATGAGGCGAGTCATCGAACCCATCGTATTCATGGCGCTGGCTGGGGCGGTGCATCTGGCGCTGGCGACACTGCGCCCCGCGCCCGAAGGGCAGAGCGCCATGGGCGAAGGCGGTGATACGGTGATCTCGCTTAAGGCCGCGGACTCGAGCATCGCCGCAATGGTTGAACGCTGGGACACCCCGCCGGAGCTCGCCGAGACCACGCCCCCGTCGATGGCGCCCCAGCCCGAGATGCTGCCGCATCAGGCGGAACTTCGACCGCAACAGCTGAGTGCGCCCACCGCGCCGCCACGTCCGGCCGCGCCGGGTCTGTCCGTGCCCGTGCCGGATGCAGCGCCAAAACGCCCGGCCGCCGCGCCACCAAAACCCGCCCCCATGATCGAAGCGCTAGCTTCACATCGCCCCAGGATGCGGCCAGACCGGCTGAAGCCGCCACAACGCGCCACGCCGCAAAGCAAGTCCGGCGCCGCCAGCCCGGCGCAACGGGCCAGTGGCGCAGGCGGTGGTGTCAATGCGGGCAGCACCCACAACGCCGCCGCCGCCAGCCTCAATGCCGGACAACAGCGCAGCCTCGCGGCCCATTGGGGGGCACAGCTTCGGGCAAGGATCGAACGGCGCAAACGCTATCCGCGCAGCGTCGGAGGCGTCTCGGGAACGGTAAAAGTCCGGATTACCGTGGCACGCGACGGCAGCCTGCGGGAGCTCGCGCTCGCCAGTTCCTCGGGCCATCCGGCGCTGGATCAGGCGGCGCTGCGGGCGGTGCGGTCGGCGCGCCGATTTCCCGCCGCCCCGAAGGGGCTGAGCCAGCCCAACTATTCCTTCACCCTGCAGATGCAGTTCAACGGCTGACGGGCTCGCCACCCCCGCGGCGGGTCTATTGCATTATTTTGTTTTTCGCGAAGTGTCTCGTTACCCTTAAATCGGCTCTGCCTCACTTTGTGTGGCGGAACGGTAGCATTCTCGCTCGCAACAACTCTGGACCGGCCCGACCGTACATGGCGCGTTTGAGGGTTTTCAGGCGGTTGATCTGACCTTCCGCCTGGCCGTTGCTCC
>JAMWZG010000363.1 GCA_024304855.1 Paracoccaceae bacterium | reverse complement strand
CCCTGCACCCCGTCACGTCAATGTGTTCACGAAGGCAAGCCAATGAAACTTAGCACCAAAGGCCGATATGCCATGGTCGCACTGGCGGATATCGCCTTGCAGCCGAGCGGCGCGCTGGTCACGCTGGGCGAGATTTCCAAGCGGCAGGACATCTCCTTGCCCTATCTCGAACAGTTGTTCGTGAAGCTGCGCCGCGAGGGGCTGGTCGAGTCAGTGCGCGGGCCGGGTGGTGGGTATCGGCTGTCGCGCCCCGCCAGCGAGATACGGGTGGTCGAGGTGCTGGCCGCCGTGGATGAGACGGTGGATGCCATGCATCGCGGCGAAGGGGCCAGTGGGGCGGTGTCGGGCAGTCGCGCGCAATCGGTGACGAACCGGCTGTGGGAGGGTTTGAGTGCCCATGTCTATGTCTATCTGCACCAGACCCGGCTGTCGGATGTGGTGCGCAACGATCTGGCCCCGTGCCCGGCGGTGCCGTCGCTCTTCTCCATGCCCGTTGTGGATGAGGCGTGAGGCGGAATTGAGTATTTTCAGCAAGATGAAAGGCTGAGCTTGCGCGCCTATCTGGATCATAACGCGACGACCCCGCTGCGCCCTGAGGCGCGGGACGCGATGCTGCGCGCGATGGATGTCGTGGGCAATCCGTCCTCGGTCCATGCCGAGGGGCGGGCGGCCAAGTCGTTGATCGAGGCGGCGCGGGCGCAGGTGGCGGCGGCCTTGGGTGCGGATGGGGCGGATGTGATCTTCACCTCCGGCGCGACAGAGGCGGCGGCGCTGGCCTTGGCCGGGCGCGGCTTGCAGGGGGCCGAGATCGAGCATGAGGCGGTGGCGGCCTGGGTCGCGACGGATCTGCCGGTGGACCGGCGGGGGCAGGTCACGGTGATAGATCCGGCGCAAACGGCGCTGCAACTGGCCAATTCCGAGACCGGCGTGATCCAGACCCTGCCCGAAGGGCTGGCCGTGTCGGACATGACGCAGGGTTTCGGCAAGCTGCCGCTCGCCTTCAACTGGACGGGCTGCACCATGGCGCTGGTGTCGGCGCACAAGCTGGGCGGTCCCAAGGGGATCGGCGCGCTGGTCATCCGGCGTGGCACGGATCTGGCGGCGCAGCTGCGCGGCGGCGGGCAGGAGCAGGGGCGGCGCGCGGGGACCGAGAATATCATCGGCATCGCGGGTTTCGGGGCCGCGGCCGAGGTGGCGGCGCGGGATCTGGCCGACGGGGTCTGGGCGCGGGTTGCGGAGCTTAGAAATAGTCTAGAGAAGGCCATTGAGGCCGGGGCGCCCGATACTATTTTCCCAGGAAGGGATGCGGCGCGTCTGCCCAATACCATTTGCCTTGCAACGCCCGGCTGGAAGGGCGAGACGCAGGTGATGCAGATGGATCTGGCGGGATTTGCCGTTTCGGCAGGATCGGCCTGTTCCAGCGGCAAGGTCCGCGCCAGCCGTGTGCTGCGCGCCATGGGCTATGGGGATGATGTGGCCGGAGGGGCGATCCGCGTCTCGCTGTCGCCGCAGACGACCGAAGATGAAGTGCTGCGCTTTGCCGAGACCTGGCTGGCCAAGCGCCGCAAACACAGCGCCCGCGCGGCGTGACTGACCGAATGACGAGATGCGAATAGGAGTAAGGCCATGACCACGTTGAAAGAAGAGATCCGCGAAGGCGTTGACCGCGAGACGGTTGAAGCCGTGCGCGAGGTGGGCAGCACCTATAAGCATGGCTGGAATACCGAGATCGAGATGGAGTTCGCCCCCAAGGGTGTGAACCCGGACATCGTCCGCCTGATCAGCACCAAGAACGAAGAGCCGGAATGGATGACCGAATGGCGTCTGTCGGCCTTTCAGCGCTGGGAGCAGATGGAGGAGCCGAAATGGGCCATGGTCAGCTATCCCGAGATAGATTTTCAGGATCTCTACTACTATGCCCGCCCCAAGAGCATGATCGAGAAGCCGAAATCGCTGGATGATGTCGATCCCAAGCTGCTGGAAACCTACAAGAAGCTGGGTATCCCGTTGCAGGAGCAGATGATCCTGGCCGGTGTCGAGGGGGCCGAGGATTACAAGCCCGAGGGGCGCAAGGTCGCGGTGGATGCGGTCTTTGATTCCGTGTCGCTGGGCACCACCTTCCAGAAGGATCTGGAAAAGGCGGGGGTGATCTTCTGTTCGATCTCGGAGGCGATCCGCAAGCATCCCGAACTGGTCAAGAAATACCTCGGCAGCGTCGTGCCGCCTTCGGACAATTTCTATGCCACGCTGAATTCGGCCGTGTTTTCCGATGGGTCTTTCGTCTATGTGCCGCCGGGCGTGCGCTGCCCGATGGAGCTGTCCACCTATTTCCGCATCAATGCCGAGAATACGGGCCAGTTCGAACGGACGCTGATCATCGCGGACAAGGGCAGCTATGTGTCTTATCTGGAAGGCTGCACCGCGCCCAAGCGCGATACCGCGCAGCTGCACGCGGCGGTGGTCGAGATCATCATCGAGGAAGATGCCGAGGTGAAATATTCCACCGTCCAGAACTGGTTCCCCGGTGACGAGGACGGCAAGGGCGGGATCTACAACTTTGTCACCAAACGCGCCGATTGCCGGGGTGATCGGGCCAAGGTGATGTGGACGCAGGTGGAAACCGGATCGGCCGTGACGTGGAAATACCCGTCCTGCATCCTGCGCGGGGATGACAGCCAGGGCGAGTTCTATTCCATCGCCATCGCCAACAACATGCAGCAGGCCGATACCGGCACCAAGATGGTGCATCTGGGCAAGAACACCAAGTC
>JAMWZG010000362.1 GCA_024304855.1 Paracoccaceae bacterium | reverse complement strand
GGCCAGTTCAAGCTGGTCGATGTCCACGCGGAAGATCGCCTCGCGGTCGCCGTAGACTTGCAGGTCGGCCACGCCGGGGATCGAAATCAGGCGGTCTTCGACCTGATCGCGGACGATCTGGGTGAGATCCTGCGGGCTGCGGGTGTCGGAGGTGACGGCGATGCGCATCACCGCGTCGGCATTGGCGTCGGCCTTGACGATCTGGGGTTCGTCCGCGTCGTCGGGCAGGTCATTGGCGATGCGCGAGACGGCGTCGCGGGTGTCGTTGGCGGCCACGTCGAGATCGACGCCATCGGTGAATTCCAGCGTGACGCGGCTGCGGCCGTAGCGGGATTCGGAGGAGATGGTGCGCACGCCCGAGACGCGGCCCACGGCGCCTTCGATCCGGCCAGTCAGTTCCTGATCCACGGTTTCGGGCGAGGCGCCGGAGAAGTTGGTCGTGACCGTCACCACGGGGCGGTCCACGTCCGGCAGTTCGCGCACCTCGACCCCGAAGAGAGCGGCGAGGCCGGCGATCACGATGAGCGCGTTCAGCACGAAGGCGAGGATCGGGCGGCGCACGAAAACGGCGGTGCCGGCGGTGGTGGCTGCGGGGGTGGCGGGGTTTTTCATCGGGCGCCCCTTACCTTACAGCCGTGCAGCGGAGGAGGTCGCGTCGCGCGCCATCGCCGCCTCGTTGGCGGGGGCCACTTCGGCACCGGGGCGCAGGGTCTGCACGCCTTCGATCACGACGGTATCCCCTTCGGCCAGATCCCCCTCGACCAGCACGCGGTCGGGGTTGCGCTGGCGGATGACGACGGGCACCTGCTCGGCCTTGCCGTCGCGGGCGCGCCAGACGAATGACCCCGTGCTGGACCATTGCACGGCCAGTGCATCGACCGAAGGGTAGGTTTCGCCGGGGAATTCCATCGTCACCTCGAAGGCCATGCCGTCGCGCAGATTGTCCTGCGCGTTATCCACCACGGCCTGCACACGCAGGGTGCGGCTGGCGCGGTCCACGATATTGTCCACCGCGGTCAGCGTGCCTGCCATGGGCACCGGCACACCGGACATCGAGCGCAATTCGACCGGCATTCCGGGCGAGAGGTCAGCGATCACGCGTTCGGGCACGCGGAAGTCGATGGTGATCTGCGAGCGGTCGGTCAGAACGCCCACGACATCCTGCGCCGAGAGACGGTCGCCCACTTCAACCTCGACCAGTCCGAGCCAGCCGGAGAGTGGCGCGGTCACGACGGTCTGTTCCAGATCCACCTCGGCCTGACGGATGGCCAGTTGGGCGGTCTGGACGGCCAGTTCCGCCTCGCGGATGCGGACGGCGGTGACGGAGCCGGAATCGCCCAACTGGGTCAGGCGGGCCAGTTCATCCTGCGCATCGGCCAGCATCAGGCGGGCGCGTTCCAGTGCAATCACCTCGGCCCGGTCTTCGAGGCGAATCATCACCGCACCGTTTTCGACATATTGGCCGGAGGTCACTTCGACCGCGCGGACACTGCCGGTGCGTTCGGAGCGGACATCGACGGATCTGAGCGCGCGCCCGTCGCCGATGGCGCTGACCCGCTGGCTGAGCACCTGTGTCGTGACGGTATCGAGCACCACCTTGGTGGGGCCGCCCGGCCCGAAACCGGGGCCGCCTGCCCCCGGTGCCGCCTGTGCGACAGGTTCGATCCCGAGGAGGCGGTAGACCCCGAAGCGTTCAAGCACGGGCTGTGCCGAGGGGACGAAGAAGACCCAGACTGCCAGAGCCACAAGAAGCGCCGCGACGGAGAGAAGGGTCTGTTTGAACAGTGACATCGGTTTCCTCGGGTCTGTCGCGGTCTGGGGCGCGGTCTGGGGCGCAGGGGGCGCGCGCCTGACTGTCTTTATACGGTGTCGCGGCCATCTTCTGTCGCAGCTTGTGTCGCTGGTCGAGAGTCCGGCCGATCAAATCAGGCGGAAAAGGTAATCCGCCTGCGCGAATAGGCAACATAGCCCTGTCCGCATGTCTACCGGCAAACGGCCCGGAAACGTATGAAAAGGCCCGCACCGGGGGTGCGGGCCTGTCGTTTCACGCTGTTTTGAAGAGCGTCTGTGTCCTCATGGTCACTTTTTCAGCGCGTCGCGGATTTCCATCAGGATTTCCAGCTCGGTCGGGCCGGCGGGGGCGGCGGGGGCCGGCTCCGGTTTCTTGATGGCGGCGTCGCGGGCGCGATTGACCGCCTTGACCAGCATGAAGACCACGAAGGCCACGATCAGGAAGTTGATCACGGCCATGATGAAGCGGCCATAGGCGAAGACGGCCGCGCCCGCCTCCTCGGCTGCGGTGATGGAGCTGTATTCGCCGCTGCCGAGCAGGACATACATGCCCGAGAAGTCGATCCCGCCGATGAACAGGCTGATGATCGGGTTGATGAGGTCCGCGACCATCGAGCTGACGATGGCGGTGAAGGCCGCGCCGATGATGATACCGACGGCCATGTCCATGACATTGCCACGCGCGATGAATTCTCTGAATTCCTTAATCATTACGTCCCTTTCCGATGGCTGGACCTGTCCGGCTTATCTGCCGGTTCAGGCGGTAGCCCATGATATGCACAGGGATATGACCGCGCGCAACGGTCGTCATGCACCGCGGCGTGGCCCGCGCTGTGCGATACGCGGCACGGGGGCGGTGATATGCTGGATGATGCGGTGAAATCAGGGATTTGGTGGAGCCTAGGGGGATCGAACCCCTGACCTCTTGCATGCCATGCAAGCGCTCTCCCAGCTGAGCTAAGGCCCCATCATGTCGGCC
>JAMWZG010000361.1 GCA_024304855.1 Paracoccaceae bacterium | reverse complement strand
CGGGGCGCCGTAGGTGCGAAGGAGAGCCTTCGCCTGATACTCATGAATGTTCATGAAATTGTCCCGTCTTGCTGCGATTGCGACGGGGTTTGGCACAGGATGGGCGCGGAAATAAACGGTTTTCTGCGGTTATCGGGCTTTTGAGCGATATTTTGCGCGTTTGTGATCACACCCTGAAAATCTGTGATCACAAACCGGGAGTCGGTCGAGTCATACGCTCTGCGCGGGATTTGCAAAAGAATCAGGGCTGGCGCATGGCCAGCCCTGACATATGGCAACCCTGCTGTCGCAGGCGACAGGTGGATCAGGCGAGCGAGGGGTCGATGTCCTTGCAGGCGGCAACGAGGCCTTTGACGGCATCCACGGATTTGTCGAACATCGCCTGCTCGTCCTTGGTCATGCTGATGTCCACGACCTTTTCCACGCCGCCCGCACCGATCACGGTGGGCACGCCGACGTAAAACCCCTTGAGGCCGTAAGCGCCGTCCACATAGGCCGCGCAGGGCAGGACGCGTTTTTGGTCTTTCAGATAGGCTTCGGCCATTTCGATGGCGCTGGTGGCGGGCGCATAGAAGGCCGAGCCGGTCTTCAGCAGGCCCACGATTTCCGCGCCGCCGTCACGGGTGCGCTGCACGATCGCGTCCAGCTTGTCCTGCGTGGTCCAGCCCATCTTGACCAGATCCGGCAGCGGAATGCCCGCGACGGTGGAATAGCGCACCAGCGGCACCATCGTGTCGCCATGGCCGCCCAGCACGAAAGCGGTGACATCGCGCATGGACACGCCGAATTCAAGGCTGAGGAAGTGGCGGAAACGGGCGGAGTCGAGCACGCCGGCCATGCCGCAGACCTTGTTGTGCGGCAGGCCCGAGAATTCGCGCAGCGCCCAGACCATCGCATCCAGCGGGTTGGTGATGCAGATCACGAACGCGTCGGGGGCGTGTTTGGCAATGCCTTCGCCCACGGATTTCATGACCTTGAGGTTGATGCCCAGAAGGTCATCCCGGCTCATGCCCGGCTTGCGGGGCACACCGGCGGTCACGATGCAGACATCGGCACCGGCGATGTCTTCATAGGATTGGGTGCCGCGCAGGGCCGCGTCGAACCCTTCGGAGGGGCCGGATTCCGCGATGTCGAGCGCCTTGCCCTCGGGGGTGCCTTCGGCAATGTCGAACAGGACGATGTCGCCCAGCTCTTTCAGCGCGGCGAGGTGGGCAAGCGTGCCCCCGATCTGTCCGGCGCCGATGAGGGCAATCTTGGGTCTGGCCATTGATCAGGTCCTTCACGGGTTGATAGATCGCCGCTTTGCCTAGTGGGTTAAAGGCGTTTGCGCAAGTCTGCCGCAGTGCAGCATGGCGCGCCCGAGCTCGTGCGGGCAGGCCATTGTCGCGGGTGGTGGCGCTAACGCATCTGCAATGGAACACAAAAAGACAGGCCTCGGGGTCCGATCCTGCGATACGAAAAATTTTCGGTTTCCATGAAGGTGGCGCGGGTTCGATCAAAAAATGGCCGCCCCTGAGATGGGGCGGCCAATATACGCAAGGTCACTACGCCGGGCGACCGCAAGATCACTCCTCGTATTGGGGCAGTGCTTCGAGTTGTTCCTGCGTGGCGTTGATATAAACCCGCACGTCATCCGTCAGCGCGCCCTCGTCGCCTGCGAGAACCTGAAGGCTGTCGAATTCGACGGCGACCTGTTCCTGACCGAGGCCGAGAAAGCCGCCGAAGCTGATGATGGCGTGGGAAATGTTGCCTTCGGCGTCGAGAATCAGATCGTTGATGTCGCCGATGTCATCATCGTTGACACCGTAGACGTTCGCGCCCGTCAGATCATCGACCGTGAGGTCGGTCACCATCCGCTCGGTGAAGCCTTCGCGCTGTATGGCGGGGCGCTGCAATCCGGTGGTGGGGGCTGTCGTATCCGGGTCGGTCGCCGCGGTCTGATCCTGCGGTTCGGTGACGACAGTTTCCGTTTCGACAGTTTCGGTCTCGACTGTTTCGGTCTCGACGGTCTCGGCTTCGACCGCGTCGGTTTCCGCCGTTTCGCTCTGCGCCGGTTGCGTGGTCATTGTGTCTGTCTGGGCAGTTTCAGTCTCGGCCTGATCGGTCGGCATCGTATCGGTCTGGGCCGTCGTCGCCATGTCACCCTCTTCGACAGCGGCATCCTGATCCATCGCGGTATCCTGTCCGACCGCAGTTCCGGGTTCATCCAGTTGATCCTGCGCCATCTGGGTGGCCTCTTGCGACTCGGCGGTGGTGTCGGCCTGGGCCATTTCAGGGGCGACGGCCTGATCTTCGGACGACGTGCCGGTATCGGTCTGCGCAGTTTCGACGGTATCCGTTTCAGTATCGGTGTCTTCGACACCGGTTTCGACCGTTTCGACATCGACCGTCGTCGTATCGGTCTGGGTCTCATCCATTTCTGCCGTCTCGGTGGCAGGCTCGGCCTGGGTCTGCGTCTCGGACGTCGCGCTCATCTGGGTGCCGTCGGTTCCCTCTTCGTATGCCGGCTCGGCCTCAAGCTCCTGCTGGGTCATGGTGACGACAAGAACCGGGTCCTGATCATCGCTCTGGTAGACGTTCACCTCTTCGAGGGGGAGAGCGACATCACGTTCACCGACTCCGATGAAGCCGCCGACGCCGATGATCACGGCAGAGACATTGCCGTCAAGCGACATGACGAGGTCGGTGATCTGGCCGATCTCCTCCCAGTTTTGCTGCGCTGGATCGACAGTTCCCTCGATCGGTTCGGGCTCGGCCCCCGCGGTTGTGTAAACG
>JAMWZG010000360.1 GCA_024304855.1 Paracoccaceae bacterium | reverse complement strand
AGACGGTGCCACTCCTTCTCCAGCAGCGTGGGAAAGCCGTAAAGCTGCATCAGATCCTCGCGCACCACCAGATCGGTATAAAGGGCCACCACATTGCCCGGCCCCGGCAGCGCCGCCAGCGTGCGGTCCGAGCAATAGACAAGGTATCCGACTCCGCCCACGTTGATCAGCACATGATCCTCGGCCCGGTAATCAATCCGCCCCGTCAACTTGCCGATCATGCTGTGGCCTTTCGGATCGCGGCGGCCAGCGGGCTGCCTGCGGCCCCGTGATGCGCGTGGCAGATCGCCACCGCCAGGGCATCCGCCGCATCCGGCCCCGCCAGCACGACGCCGGGCAATTGCATCCGCACCATATGCTGCACCTGTTCCTTGGCCGCATGGCCCACGCCCACGACCGTTTTCTTCACCGCATTGGGCGCATATTCCCCGACGCTCAGCCCCGCCTGCGCCGGCACCAGCAGCGCAATCCCGCGCGCCTGCCCCAGTTTCAGCGTGGCAACACCGTCCTTGTTGACGAATGTATGTTCGACCGCCGCCGTATCGGGGCGGTATTGCGCAATCACGGCGGTCAGTTGCCCGTGCAGATCCAGCAGACGCTGCGACAGATCATCCCCGGCGGAATGGCAAATGCCATTGGCCACATGGGACATCCGGCTGCCATCGACATCAATGATGCCCCAGCCAAGGTTCCTCAAGCCGGGATCAATCCCTAAAACCCGCATCATCCGCCCCTGCTCTGTTGCTTTTTTGATGCACTAGCACGAAAGGCGAACAAAGGGAAATCCCAAAGCGAAGGACCGCGCAATGCGCCGCCCGATGCTGCAACGCAGAAATTCGGTCGATTTCGTCGCTTTTGGCACCGAAAACGACAGAAACCATGTCCCAATTTAACCTTATTTTATTGATCCTGCGCCAATTCCAGACCCATGCACAAGTCGCATAAGACCTATGCAATCTGCCCGTCTTGTGCCGGGATTCAAGGCAAACTATGTGCAGTCGCAGAAAGAAGGCCGCTCAGGTCTTGACACCCTTTGACCCGTTCACCGCGCAGACGCGCAACCAAGGATACCGAAAATGGCTGTTTTCGACGCCCCCCGCACCACCGCCCAGGCCTCCGGCCAGGCTGGCTTCTTCGCAAACCTCGTCGGCATCGTGTCGGCATGGAACGATGCCCGCATCACCCGCAACGCCCTGTCCAAACTCTCGGACCGCGAGCTGGAAGACATCGGCCTGTGCCGTGGCGACATCGACTTTGTGGTGAAAAGCCGCTGATACGACCAAGCGCCACTCACGGCAGCAAAAAGCCGCGCGTCCAGAACGGATGCGCGGCTTTTTCAATTCTGCCCGGCTCTTGCGTCCCGGCTCGGCTCTGCCCTTTGGGCGGCGTCATGTGCCGGCTGCACCTCAGCGCATCGTCGCGCGCAGCTTTTGCGCCAGCATGACGGTCCAGGGATCGGCCTGCATCACCCAGGCGCCCGCCTGCTCCACGGTCGAGCCTTCGCGCAGCGCCTCGATCCGCTCCTCATAGACCGGCTGTCCCAGCGTCGCCAGAATGATGACCTTGAAGGCCAGAAACCCGAGGATCACGAAAATCAGGGGGCGCAGCCGCAGGATACTGCGCCGCCGGCGCGGCTTGACGACGATCAGCCCATCGCCACCGACAACCGACACATAGCCATTCGACAGCTTGACCCGCTTCGTATGGATGCGCCGCAAACGCTTGTCAAAATCCTGAAATGCATCTGACATGTCAGAGCTCCAAACATCGGCCCCCACCGATCACTGAATGCTCTGCCTATGCGGGAATTGCGGCGGAACTAAGGCAAACCCAAGAAACCCGCTGCAATTTGACCTTATTCGCGGAAAATTCCCTCAGTTCTTCCGCAAAGTCAGCGTCGTCCACTCGCCGATTTCCTCACGGTGAACAAGAATTATACCGTTGGTTGTGTAAACCTCGATCACCTCATCGGCCTGCTCGTTCAGGATTCCCGACAGGATCGCATAACCGCCTGCAATCAGATGCTTGGCCATCTCCGGGGCCAGGTCGATCAGCGGCCCTTTCAGGATATTGGCAAAGACCAGGTCAAAGGGGCTGGCGGCAAGGATGTCGGGATGATCAAAGCCCGTCGCCTCGACGCAGGCCACCCGCCCCTCCAGCCCATTTGCCGCCACATTCGCCAGCGCCACGTCCACCGCGACCTCGTCAATATCGCCCGCCATCACCGGATTGGGCCAGATCCGCGCCGCCGCCATCGCCAGAACGGCGGTGCCGCAGCCGATATCGGCCACGTTCTGCCCGGTGAACCCGTCCGTATCCAGCCGGTCCAGCGCGCGCAAGCAGCCCTGCGTCGTGCCGTGATGCCCGGTGCCAAAGGCCATCGCCGCCTCGATCAGCAACGCCTCGACCCCTTCGGGCACCTTGTCGGCATCATGGCTGCCATAGACAAAGAACCGCCCCGCCACGACAGGCGACAGCTCGCGCTTCACATGGGCCACCCAATCCGTCTCGGGCAGTTCGGAAATGGCAAAGGGTTTCGCGCCATGGATCGTCGCCAGCAGCGCCAGCCCCGCATGATCGGGCTTTTCGGTGAAATAGCAGGCCACTTCCCACAGGCCCGAACCATCCTCGATCTCGAAGACGCCCACCCCCTCGGGTTCCGGGGTCAGCGTCTCGACAGCCTCGCCCAGCGCCTCGGCGGGGGTCTTGCCGGTCAGGGTGGTAATCGCGGTGAATGTGGGCATGGCGTCTCTCCGGGTCAGCTCTCGCCCATGACGT
>JAMWZG010000036.1:14360-18139 GCA_024304855.1 Paracoccaceae bacterium | reverse complement strand
GTTCAGCGTCCGGTTCACGGCACCCGCGCTGGCGAAGGGGCCGAAATACTGCCCCTTGTCCTTGCGCGCGCCGCGATGCTTGGTGATCATCGGAAAGTCGTGATCCCCGGTGATCAGGATATTGGGAAAACTTTTGTCATCGCGCAGCAGCACGTTGTAGCGCGGCTTGAGCTGCTTGATGAGGTTCTGTTCCAGCAGCAGCGCCTCGGTCTCGGTCCTTGTCGTCAGGAACATCATCCCGGCGGTTTCCGAGATCATCCGCGCGATCCGCCCGGAATGGCCCGAAGGGCGCGCATAGTTCGACACCCGCGCCTTGAGGTTGCGCGCCTTGCCCACGTAGAGCACGCGGCTTTGCGAATCCAGCATCCGGTAGACACCCGGAGAGCCGTCCAGCGTCTTGAGATAATCCTGAATCAGCGCATGTCCGGTGAAGGTCGGCGCGTCGGTCTGGTCGGGTGTGTCGCTCATGAGAACAGAGGTATGATTCTTTCCGCCGCGCTGCAATCTTTGCCGGGCAGGGGCAAGGGCAAACATACCCCCGTTTTCTGTGGATAAGTCTGGAGACAAGTTTTCGCCATCTGGAAATTTTCCTTAGTTCCGGCCCGGTTCGCTGACTTGCCTAATTTTTAGGCAGTATTTTAAGTATTTGAAATATCTTAATAAATTTTTAAGCCATTGCAAAATACTGAAAACACTAGGGTTTTTGTAACGGTGTCGTAACAGCGGCGTGAACGGTGCAAAACTTTGACAGGCAGGGCGTCGGAGCGGCCGGTTTTGCCTGCCCCTGCGTCACTCGACCCCAAGGACATCGGGGGTTTGCCAGCCCAGATGTTGCCCGCCATCGACGCAGAGAAGCTGCCCGGTGACGGCCGGCGCATCGAGGAAATATCCAAGCGCCGCCGTGATGTCATCCGGGTTTGCCCCGCGCCCCAGAACGGTGGCCGCGCGCTGATCGGCAAAGTGCCGGTCCGACTGGCGCGCGCCTTGCAAGGTGGGCCCGGGACCGATGGCATTGACCCTGATGCGCGGGGCCAGCGCCTGCGCCGATGTCTGGGTCAGCGCCCAGAGCCCCATCTTGGCCAGGGTATAGGTCATGAATTCGGGCGTGAGCTTGCGCACCCGCTGGTCGATCATGTTCACGATCAAGCCCTGCGCCACAGGCTCGCCCGCCGCATCCTGCGCGGCATCGGGGATGGCGGCGGCCATGGCCTGCGTCAGGATGAAGGGCGCGCGCAGGTTGCTGTCGAAATGACGGTCCCACCCGGTGCGGGTCGCGGTGGCGATGGTGTCATATTCAAAGATCGAGGCATTGTTGACCAGACAGGTGACAGGCCCGCCCAGACCCGTCATCGCCGCGGGGATGAGGGCATGGGTCGCACCCTCATCCAGCAGATCGGCTTGCAGGGTCACGGCGCTGCGGCCCTTGGCGCGGATCAGATCGGCGACCGCCTCGGCCTCGGGCTGCGAGGATGCGTAGTGGACGGCGACATCAAAGCCGCGATCCGCCAGATAGAGCGCCATGGCCCGGCCCAGCCGTTTCCCCGCCCCGGTGACAAGCGCGCGTTTCTGCATCATCGTGATCCCCTATGTGCCAAAGCCCTGTCCCCCGCGCGGATGAAGCTGCGTCAGAGAAACATGCTCCAGACATAGGCCACATAGAGCGCAATCAAGATGATCCCCCAGACACGGCCGATATTCTGGCGCAGAAAGACGAAGGGGATCAACAGCAGCGAAGCGGCCAGCATGACCCAGAGATCAAGCGTCAGGAATTGCTGATCCACCGGGATCGGTGCCACCAGCGAGGCGATGCCGATGATCCCCAAGAGGTTGAAGAAGTTCGACCCGATCACATTGCCCAGCGCCACATCGGCCTGACGGCGGATGGCGGCCATCACCGTGGTCGCCAGTTCGGGCATCGAGGTGCCGACAGCCACAAGCGTGAGGCCGATCACCGTTTCGCTGATGCCGAAGGTGCGCGCGATGACCGTGGCGCTGTCCACCAGAATATCCGCGCCGATTGGCAGGCCGATCAGGCCCAGCACCAGAAAGAGGATGATCTTCCACCAAGGCATGTCGGGATCTGCGCCTTCCAGATCGTCCAGATCATCGCTGTCGTCGATCCCTTCCGCGACCAGGGCGGCTGCGGCCTTGTGCTTGCGCGCATCGCGGAACATGTCGGCCAGCGCCAGTGCCAGCGCGCCCAGCAGGACAAGGCCGGCGATCCAGTCGAACACGCCCCGGAAGGCCAGCGCGATGAACAGGACCGAAGCCGCGATCATCACCACGAAACTTTTGCGGGTGTCATGTTCGGCCGTGTGCATGACGGCAATCAAGGCGGGAATACCCAAGACCAGCAGGATGTTGGCGGTATTGGACCCGACCACATTGCCCATGGCGATGCCAGGCACACCGTCCAGCGCCGCCTTGACCGAGATCAGCAGTTCCGGCGCGGATGTGCCGAAGGCCACGATGGTCAGGCTGACGATCAGCGCCGGAATTCCGACCCTGAGGGCAAGGTTGACCGCCCCCTTGACCAGCGCATCACCTGCAAACAGCAGGATTACCAACCCGAGGGCTGCCATCAACCAGACCATGACTTATCCTTTGTTGTGACCGCAGGAACAGGGCCCGCGCCCGATGCGGTATCGTTTGCACGAAGGGCAACGCGCGGCCTCCAGCCGTTTTTGCCCGGGGAATTTGTATTTGCCGAACATGGCCAGGACGCCCATGCCGACCAGAAAAAGAAGGACGGTCTTGAGGATCATGTCACAGGCCGAAACGGGCGAAAGCGGCCCGCTCCTCGATCCCGGCAAGCGCGTCCTGCGCCAGAGTCGCGCCGAACCGCTGGAACAGGCTGCGGCGGCGGCCATAGCGGACAAGGCGGACCTTGTCGCCGTAGAGTTCCTTGAGTTTCGGCTCCAGATGGCCGATCCCGTCGATCAGGCCAAGCGCCTGCGCCGGCGCGCCCAACCAGAAACGCCCGGTGAAAAGATCAGGATCATCGGCCAGTTTGCCCGCGCGCCGGGCGCGGACATAGGCCACGAAACTGTCATGCAACCCGCCCAGAAGCTCCTTGAGGCGCGCCACATCCTCGGGCTTTTCGGGCAGGAAGGGATCGAGCATGGATTTGGACTCGGCCGAGGTATAGACCCGCCGTTCCACCCCTTGCCGGGCCAGCGCCACATGCGCGCCGAAACCGGCCGAGATGACGCCGATGGAGCCGACGATCGACCCGGTATCGGCCCAGATGTCATCTGCCGCCGCCGCCAGCCAATAGCCGCCCGAGGCTGCCACGTCTTCGACAAAGGCATGGACGGGGATCTTCTTCTCGGCCGCAAGGCGCCGGATGCGCGCCGCGATCAGCGCCGATTGCACCGGCGAGCCCCCCGGAGAGTTCAGCACCAACGCCACCGCGCGCGGCTTGCCACGGCGGAAGGCGCGTTCCAGAACGGGGCCGATCGCCTCGTCGCTCAGGGGGCTGCGCGTGCCGGAGCCGATGCTGCCGGCAAGGCGCACGACGGCCACGACCGGATCGGCCTTCATGAAGGGGATATAGCGTTTCATGGGCTGCATGTAGAATGTGCCCCTGCGACAAACAAGGCGCACGGGGCAAACAACAGGGCAAGGGGCGCGATTATTTCGCCCCTGCCCGCGCCGCGCCGCCGTCGTGGCGCATCGGCTTTGGCCGTCACCCTTTCAGACGGCTGAACCAGCCCTTTTTCCTGGGGGCCTCCTCGGCCCCTTCGGCCGTCCCGGCCTCGGTCGCCTCATCGGCGGGG
>JAMWZG010000036.1:0-14350 GCA_024304855.1 Paracoccaceae bacterium | reverse complement strand
CCGCCCACCTTGGCTTCGACATCATAGATGAGCCGCGTGCCTTCGGGGATGTCTTCAAGCCGCACCTTGGCCTCGCCCTTGGCGAAACCGGCGGCACCGCCCTTGCCCTCGCCCGAGAGGGTCAGGCTCTCGCCCTCGACCATGTCGGTCAGTGTCACCTGTCCCTTGAAGGTGGCTTTCACCGGCCCGACCTTCTGCACCACGGTCGCTTCGAACCCGTCCTGCGGGTTGCCTGTCACCTCCTCGGCGCCCGGCACGCAATCCTTGAGGACTTCGGCGCTGAGCAAGGCCGCCCAGACCTCGGCGCGGGGGGCGTTGATGTCGCGTTGATCGTTCATCTGCATCGGTCGGTGTCCTTCTGTTGCCATGATCCGGCATGTCGTGCACGACAGACTAGCCCAGCCGTGACGCTGCGCCAAGCGGTCTGACGCAGGTTCCGAAAAGAGGCTGGTCGCGCGTCTGCGTCGCGGATAGGGATAGGGCAATTGCAAAGGTCATGTCATGCGCGCACCGCTTGTCACCGTTCCCCAGAATACTGCCGCCGGGATCGGCTTTGTGCTGGCAGGGATGGCCGCGATTTCGGTGAATGACGTGCTGATCAAGGCATTGTCGGGCGGCTATCCGTTGCATCAGATGGTCTTCATCCGCTCGGCCATCGGGATCATGTTCAGCCTGATGCTGGTGCAGATGGAGGGCGGTTTCCGCATCCTGCGCACCCGCACACCGGGGCTGCATCTGATGCGCGGCGGGCTGGTGGTCATCTCGAACCTGACCTATTTCGCGGCGCTGGCGGTGATTCCGCTGGCCGAGGCGACGGCGTTGTTCTTTGTGGCACCCCTGCTGATCACGCTGCTGTCGATCCCGCTTCTGGGCGAGAAGGTCGGCCCGCTGCGGCTGGTGGCGGTCACGGTGGGTTTTGCGGGCGTCGTGCTGATGATGCGCCCCTGGGACAGCCAGACCGAGGTGTCGCGCCTGATCCTGCTGTTGCCGGTCCTGTCGGCGCTGACCTATGCGCTGAACCAGATCATGACGCGCCGTCTGGGCGCGACCACCCGCGCCTCGGCCATGGCGGTGTATATTCAGGGTATCTTCATCGTCGTTTCGCTTGGCTTTTTCGCTGTGGCGGGGGATGGGCGCTATGCCGTGGGGGTCGAGAACGGCTCGTTGCAATTCCTGCTGCGGGCCTGGGTCTGGCCCGAGGGGACGGATCGCTGGCTGTTTCTGGGGTTGGGGCTGAACTCTGCCATCATCGGTTTCGCGCTGGCGCAGGCCTATCGGCTGGCGGATGCGGCGGTGGTGGCCCCGTTCGAGTATATCGGCCTGCCGCTTGCGATTTTCTGGGGATGGGTGATCTGGGGCGAGGTGCCGGTGCCGGTGGTCTGGGCAGGCAGCGCGTTGATCCTTGGGTCGGGGCTGTTCGTCTTTGTCCGCGAAAGGATGCAGCGCCGCCGACTGGCCGCGACGCCGGTGCAGGGGCGGCAGTAGCGCCGGCGCAGTCACAAATGGCAAAAGGGCAGAGGTTTCCCCCTGCCCTTTACGTTTTCGCCGTATCTCAAGGATCAGCCGCGCCCGGCCAGCATCGGGATCGTCATGTCCTTGGCATAGGTATTGGCCTGCGCCAGATAGGTGTCATAGCTTTCGCGGACGCGGGCCACGTCTTCGGATGCGGCGGTCAGCTCGTCCTGCACCTCGCCCCATGCGGCGCGCATCGCGTCCACGATCTCGGGGCTGAATTGCAGGAATTGCACACCATCCGCCCGCAGGCTTTCCATCGCCTGCGCGTTGAAGAAATCGAACTGCGCCTGCGTCTCAAGCGCGACGGATTGCGCGGCCATCTCGCAGATCATTTGCAGATCGGGGCTGAGCTCGGCCCAGGCGTCGCGGTTGAACACGATCGCCAGACCCGCGCCCGGCTCGTTATAGGCGGGCAGGTAGCAGAGCTTGGTGACTTTTTGCAGGCCGAAGGCCTGATCCAGCATCGGCCCCACCCATTCGGCGGCATCAATGGCACCCGACTGCATCGACTGGAAGATCTCGGGCGGGGGCATGAGGACGGCATTGACGCCGAGTTTGCGGTAAATCTCGCCGCCCAGACCGGCGATGCGCATGTTCAGACCCTTGAGGTCGTCGAGCGTGTTGACCTCGTTCTTGAACCAGCCGCCCGACTGGGTGTTGGAGTTGCCGCAATAAAACCCCTTGAGGTTGCGCTGGGCATAGATGTCGTCCCAGATCTCCTGCCCGCCGCCCCATTTGAGCCAGGCGAAATGCTCGTTAGAGGTCATGCCGAAAGGCACGGCGGTGAACCAGTGGATCGCCGGGTTCTTGCCGGCCGCATAATAGGTCGGGCCATGGCCCACGGGGGCATTGCCCTGCTGCACCGCATCCTCGACCGCGAAGGGGGGCACCAACTCGCCGCCGCCATGGACGGTGAAGCTGAGGCGACCGTCGGACATGGCCGTGACCATCTCGGCGAAGCGGGTGACGTTGGTGCCGACACCGGGCGCGTTCTTGGGGAATGCCGTGGGCAGGTTCCAGGTGATGTTGCCCTGCGCGATGGCGGGGGCTGCCAGGGCCGTGGCGGCCGCGGCCACACCGGCGCCGCTGGCCAGAAAATCACGTCTTTTCATCATGTTCTCCTCTTTATGATGATGGAATCTCTTAGAACAATAAACCCGGCAACCATGTCGCCAGCGCCGGGACTGCGATCAGGATAGCAAGCCCGACCAGTTGCAGCACCACAAAAGGTGCAACCCCCAGATAGGTGTCGCGCGTCGTGATCTCGCGCGGGGCGACCGAACGGAAATAGAACAGCGCAAAGCCGAAAGGCGGGGTCAGAAACGAGGTTTGCAGGTTCATCGCCAGAAGGACGCCGAACCACACGGGCGAGATGTCACCACCCAGCAAAGGCGGACCCAGCAGGGGGACGACGATATAGATGATCTCGATCGCTTCGAGCAGGAATCCCAGCAGGAACACGAGCCCCATGACGATGAACAAGGCACCCCATTCGCCGCCCGGCAGATTGCCCAGAAGATGGGCCGCCGCCTCCTCGCCGCCGAAGCCGCGAAAGACCAGCGCCAGCATCGAGGCGGCGATGACGATGCCGAAGACCATGCCGGTGATGCGCAGGGTTTCCTCGGTCGCCTGCGCCAGCACGCCGGCGCGCCAGAGTTTCCAGACCGCGACCGCCAGACCGAGCAGCAGCAGCGCGACCAGCAGCATGGCCAGACCCGTGGCGGCGGCCCCCGCCTGCCCGGTGGTCATCAGCCGCAGCACCAGCAGCGCCAGCACCGCCAGCGCGCCCAGCCCCACCAGCGCGCGCCCGCTACCGGGACGGTGATAGCCCGCCATCATCAACGCGCCCACGGCACCCAGCCCCGCCGCCTCGGTCGTGGTGGCGACACCGGCGAGGATGGAGCCGAGCACGGCGAGGATCATCAGAAGCGGCGGGGCGAAGCTGCCCAGAATCGTGCCAAGGTCGGGGCGCGGCTGCACCGGCAGGTTTCGGGCCGGCGCGGGCGCGGCGCGGCCTGCAAAGCTCAGCACCGCAAAGGCGTAAAACGCATAGAGCCCCACCAGCATCAGCCCCGGCAGGAGCGCCCCGGCGAAAAGATCGCCCACCGACACGGCATCGGGCGCGAAATTGCCGGCGCGCTGCTGCGCCTCCAGATAGGTGTTGCCGATCTGGTCGCCCAGAAGCACCAGCAGGATCGAGGGGGGGATGATCTGGCCCAGCGTGCCACCCGCGCAGATCAGCCCGGCGGCCAGGGGTTTGGGCACACCGGCCTGCAACATGGCGGGCAGGCTCATCAGCACCAGCATCACGACGGTCGCGCCTACGATGCCGGTCGAGGCGGCAATGATCGCGGAGAAGATCAGCACCGACACGGCCATTCCGCGCGCGGACCCGCCGAGCATCTGGCCCAGCACCTGCAACATCCTTTCGGACACGCGGGATTTTTCCAGCAGGACACCCATCAGCACGAAAAGCGGCACGGCCATCAGCAGCGGGTTGGACATGATCCCGTAGACGCGCGCCGGAAAAAAATTGAGAAAGGACAGATCGAACACGCCGACCAGGCTGCCCAGAAGCGCCATGACGAAAGGCACGCCCGCGATGGCCAGCATGGCGGGAATGCCGCTGAGGATGCCCGCCGCCAGCGCCAGCCCGAGCATGATCAGAAAGATCTCGGGCAGGGTCATGGCCGCGCCCCGCTGTCAGGGTGCAGCACCGCGGCCAGACCTTGCAGGATCATCAGCACGCCGGACACGGCCACCATCGTCTTGACCAGATAGACACCGCCCAGCCCTCCCGTTTCCACCGCGCCTTCGCGGATGGACCAGCTGAAGCGAAGGTCCGGCAGAAAGGCCCAGACCATCAGGCCGAAAACCGGGATCAGAAAGGCCAGCAGCGCCACCAGATCGGCACGGCGCAGATAGGAAGGCGGAAGACGTTCGGACAGCACATCCACGCGCACATGCCCGCCCCGCGCAAGGCAATAGGGCACCGAGAGGATGAGCAGCACGGCAAAGGCATAGCCCGCCAGGTTTTGCAGCTTGATGAAACCCATATCAAAGCCGAAGCGCAGGATCACGATGGCCAGCACCGCAGCGACAAGCGCCGCAAGTGACGCGGCACAGGCCCAGGCGGTCAGCCGGTCCGCCCAATGCGCCAGATGCAGCACGACGCGCCGCATCAGACCAGCCACCCGGACGCGGGTTTCAGCATGGCGAGGGCATGGGTTCGCTGCGTCATGCGCCTGTCCTTTCCTGTGGTGCGATGCGTCTTTGACCCCGAGTGATAGACATGCCGCGCCGGGATGCCAAGGGAGCGCACCTTTGCACAGTTGCACTCAATGGCGCGGGCAGGAGCGCGCCGCGCGGGGATATTTGGCGCAAGAAGAAGCGGCGGGCGGGAAATCCTCTTTCGTTGACGGGGCTTTGTCGCGATAGTCGGAGCATGATCGAGAAACTGGAAATGTTCATCGCGCTGGCCCGCGAACAGCATTTCGGCCGCGCGGCCGAGGCCTGCGGCGTGACGCAGCCCAGCCTGTCGGGGGCGATCAAGCAGCTTGAGGATCAGCTGGGCGTGATGCTGGTCTGGCGCGGGTCGCGGTTTCAGGGGCTGACGCCCGAAGGCCAGCGCGTGCTGGAATGGGCGCGTCAGATCGTGGGCGATGCAAGGACGATGCGCGAGGAGATGCGCGCGGCCAAGCAGGGGCTGTCGGGCAATCTGCGGCTGGCGGTGATCCCCACAGCCCTGACGCTGGTGTCGGAGTTGACGACGCAGTTCAGCCGCCGCCATCCGAATGTGCGGTTCACCGTGCGCTCCAGCACCTCGATCGAGATCCTCGCGATGCTGGAGAATGTGCAGATCGACGCGGGGATCAGCTATCTGGACAACGAGCCGCTGGGGCGGGTCTCGACCGTGCCGATCTATGCCGAACGCTACTGTCTGGTGCTGCGGGCGGATGATCCGCTGGCGGGGCGCGCCGCGCTGCGCTGGGCCGATCTGGGCGATCTGCCGCTCTGCCTGTTGACCCCGGATATGCAGAACCGGCGGATCATCAACCTGCATATGGCCGAAGCGGGTGTGACTGTGGTGCCGATGGTCGAGGCGTCATCGGTGATCGTGTTGATCAGCCATGTCCTGTCCGGCGGCTGGGCGACGGTGCTGCCACTGAAGGCGGCCGAGATTTTCCTGAAAGGGGGCGATCTGGTGGCGGTGCCGCTGACAGACCCCGAGGCGAGCCATGCCGTCGGCCTGATCGCGCCCTACCGCGAGCCCCATACGCCGGTTCTGGCGGCGCTTTTGCAGCAGGCGCAGGCCATGGCGGAAAACCGACCCGCTTCTGTCGCCTGAACGACCCGCTTGATAGGCAATGCCTATCAAACAACCGGAATGCAATATTGATTGACCCTGCAACTCTGCGATGATGGGCCAAAGCCGTCACGCCGGAGTTCCGTGTCATGCCAAGAGCCAACGCCCCCCGCCCGTCATCCGAGGAGGTCCGGACCCGGACCGAGGAGGTTCTGGCGGCCCATGCCCATCTGGAAGGTCCGCTTCTGCCGATCCTTCATGCGCTTCAGGAGAGTTTCGGCTTCATCCCGCAGGACTGCGTGCAGACCATCGCGGAGGGGCTGAACATCGGCCGGGCCGAGGTGCATGGCGTGATCACCTTCTACCACGATTTCCGCGACGCGCCCGCCGGGCGACATGTCCTGCGCATCTGCCGGGCCGAGGCCTGTCAGGCGCAGGGCGGCACCGCGCTGGCCGAGGCCACGCTGGCACGGCTGGGGCTGGAATGGCATGGGACCACCGTCAACGGCGCGGTCACGATCGAGCCGGTCTATTGCCTTGGCCTGTGTGCCTGCGGGCCTGCGGCGATGGTGGATGGCAAGGTGCTGGGCCGCATGGATACCGCGCGGATGGAGGCCATTCTGGCCGAGGTGGGGGCATGAAGGTCTGGTTGCCCCGCGATGCCGCTGCCCTTGCGCTGGGGGCGGATGAGGTGGCGGACGCGCTGCTGCACGCGGCGCAGGCGCGCGGGATTGACCTGACACTGGTGCGCAATGGCAGCCGTGGCATGATCTGGCTGGAGCCGTTGCTGGAGATCGAGACACCCGAGGGGCGCATCGGATTCGGCCCGGTGACACCCGCCGACATCGCCGCCATCCTTGACGCACCGAACAGCCACCCCAAGGCGCTGGGTCTGGTCGAGGCCTTGCCATGGATGGCACGGCAGACGCGGCTGACCTTTGCCCGCTGCGGCGTGACCGACCCGCTGTCGCTGGCGGAGTATGAGGCACATGGCGGCCTGAGCGGCCTGCGCCGGGCGCTGGGTATGGACGCAGCCGGGATCGTCGCCGAGGTGACGGACAGCGGGTTGCGCGGGCGCGGCGGCGCGGGTTTCCCCACCGGCATCAAATGGGACACCGTGCGCAAGGCGCAATCCGCGCGCAAATACATCGTCTGCAACGCGGATGAGGGCGACAGCGGCACCTTTGCCGACCGGATGATCATGGAGGGCGATCCCTTCACCCTGATCGAAGGCATGATCATCGCGGGGCTGGGCGTTGGCGCGACCAAGGGGTTTGTCTATCTGCGGTCAGAATATCCCGATGCGATTGACGTGATGGAACAGGCCGTCGGCCTTGCGCGGCAAGCGGGGCTGCTGGGCACGTCCGTGCTGGGCACCGGCCCCGCCTTTGACATCGAGATCCGCGTGGGTGCCGGGGCCTATGTCTGCGGCGAGGAGACCTCGCTTCTCAACTCGCTGGAAGGCAAGCGCGGCGTCGTGCGGGCCAAGCCGCCCTTGCCTGCGCTGCAAGGGTTCATGGGCCAGCCCACGGTCGTGAACAACGTGATCAGCCTGGCGACTGTGCCGGTGATTTTTGAAAAAGGGGCCGCTTTCTATCGCGATTTCGGGCTGGGCCGGTCGCGCGGCACGATCCCCTTGCAGATTGCGGGCAACGTCAAGCAGGGCGGGCTGTTCGAGACGGCCTTCGGCCTGAGCCTTGGCGAGATTGTCGATGACATCGCAGGCGGCACCCGCACGGGGCGGCCCGTGAAGGCGGTGCAAGTGGGCGGGCCTTTGGGGGCCTATTTCCCGCGCAGCAAATTCGACACGCCCTTCGGCTATGAGGAGTTCGACGGTCAGGGCGGGCTGATCGGCCATGCCGGTGTGGTGGTCTTTGATGACAGCGCCGACATGCTGGGCATGGCGCGGTTCGCGTTCGAATTCTGCGCGGTGGAATCCTGCGGCAAATGCACCCCCTGCCGGATCGGGGCGGTGCGCGGTGTGGAGACCGTGGACAGGATCACGCGCGGCGATGCGGACGCGATCCCCCTGCTGACCGACCTGTGCGAGACGATGAAGGACGGATCATTATGTGCGCTGGGTGGGTTCACCCCCTACCCCGTCATGTCCGCGCTGACCCATTTCCCCGATGACTTCGCGACCACCAGAAAGGCCGCTGAATGAAAGACTTCATCCTCCCCCCGAAAGATGATCGCGACATGGGCACGCCCGCCGCCCGGTCCACCGCGATGGTCACGCTGACCATCGACGGTTTCGACGTGACCGTGCCCGAGGGCACATCCGTGATGCGCGCCAGTGCCGAGGCGGGCATTCAGGTGCCCAAACTCTGCGCGACCGACAGTCTTGAGGCGTTCGGGTCATGCCGTCTGTGCGTGGTCGAGATCGAGGGGCGGCGCGGCACGCCCACCCGCTGGATTGCCTGACCTGTTCGGCCAATGGCGATTGCGAGTTGCAGGACATGGCCGGTGCCGTCGGCCTGCGCGATGTGCGTTACGAGGCGGTGGAGACCCATTTCCAGCCCCGTCAGAACGGTGAGGCGAACCCGAACTATATCCCCAAGGACGACAGCAACCCCTATTTCACCTATGACCCGGCGAAATGCATCGTCTGTTCCCGCTGTGTGCGCGCCTGTGAGGAGGTGCAGGGCACTTTCGCGCTGACCATCACCGGCAGCGGCTTTGACAGCCGCGTTTCGGCCGGGGCGGCGGGGGATGATTTCATGACCTCCGATTGCGTCAGTTGCGGCGCCTGCGTGCAGGCCTGCCCCACCGCAACGCTGCAAGAAAAATCCGTGATCGAACTGGGCACGCCAGAACGGTCCGTCATCACCACCTGCGCCTATTGCGGTGTGGGTTGTTCCTTCAAGGCGGAACTGAACGGCGATCAACTGGTCCGCATGGTGCCCTATAAGCATGGCAAGGCGAACCGGGGCCATTCCTGCGTCAAGGGGCGTTTCGCCTATGGCTATGCCAGCCATACCGACCGCATCCTGAACCCGATGATCCGCGAGACAATTGATCAGCCTTGGCGTGAAGTGTCTTGGGAAGAAGCCATCGGCTTCACCGCGACGCGCCTTCGCGACATTCAGGCCAAGCATGGCACCCATTCCATCGGGGGCATCACCTCAAGCCGCTGCACCAACGAGGAAACCTATCTGGTGCAAAAGATGATCCGGGCGGTCTTTGGCAACAACAATACCGACACCTGCGCGCGGGTCTGCCATTCGCCCACGGGTTACGGTCTGCGCACGACTTTCGGCACTTCGGCGGGCACGCAGGATTTCGATAGCGTGGAACAGACCGATGTGGTGATCGTGATCGGCGCGAACCCCACCGACGGGCATCCGGTCTTTGCCTCACGCCTCAAGAAGCGCCTGCGGCAGGGCGCGAAACTGATCGTGATCGACCCGCGCCGCATTGATCTGGTGAAATCCGCGCATATCGCTGCGTCGCATCACCTGCCGTTGCGTCCGGGCACGAATGTGGCCGTCCTCACCTCCATCGCCCATGTGATCGTGACCGAAGGGCTGGCGGACGAGGATTTCATCCGCACCCGCTGCGACTGGGCCGAATTCGCCGATTACGCCGAATTCGTCAGCGACCCACGCCACGCGCCCGAGGCGACCGAACTGCTGACGGGTGTACCTGCCGCTGACCTGCGCGCCGCCGCACGGCTGTTCGCGACAGGGGGCAACGGATCGATCTACTACGGGCTGGGCGTGACGGAACATTCCCAAGGCTCGACCACTGTGATGGCGATTGCCAATCTGGCGATGATGACCGGCAATCTGGGCCGCCCCGGTGTGGGCGTGAACCCGCTGCGCGGCCAGAACAACGTCCAAGGCGCCTGCGACATGGGCAGCTTCCCGCATGAATTGCCGGGCTATCGCCATGTGTCCGACGATGCCACCCGCGCCGTGTTCGAAACCCTCTGGGGTGTGACCATCGACGCGGAACCGGGGCTGCGGATCCCCAACATGCTGGATGCCGCCGTGGAAGGCACGTTCAAGGGTCTCTACATCCAGGGCGAGGATATTCTGCAATCCGATCCTGATACCAAACACGTCGCGGCAGGGCTGGCCGCGATGGACTGCGTGATCGTGCAGGATCTCTTCCTGAACGAGACGGCGAATTACGCCCATGTCTTCCTGCCGGGATCGACCTTTCTGGAAAAGGACGGCACCTTCACCAATGCCGAACGCCGCATCAACCGGGTGCGCCGCGTGATGGCGCCGCGCAACGGCTATGCCGATTGGGAAGTGACCATGCTTCTGGCCAATGCCATGGGCGCGGGCTGGACCTATACCCATCCCGCGCAGGTGATGGACGAAATCGCCGCCACCACGCCCAGCTTTGCCAATGTCTCCTACGAGCTGCTGGAAGAAAAGGGCTCGGTCCAGTGGCCCTGCAACGAGACTGCGCCCGAGGGGACGCCGATCATGCATGTGGACGGATTCGTGCGCGGGCGCGGGCGGTTCATCACCACCGAATATGTCGCGACCGAGGAACGCACAGGCCCGCGTTTCCCCCTGCTGCTGACAACAGGGCGGATCCTGTCGCAGTATAACGTCGGCGCGCAGACGCGGCGGACCGGGAACGTGGCCTGGCACCCCGAGGATGTGCTGGAAATCCACCCCCATGATGCCGAGGTGCGCGGCGTCAAGGACGGCGACTGGGTGCGCCTTGCCTCGCGCGCGGGGGAAACCTCGCTCAGGGCGCAACTGACGGATCGCGTGATGCCGGGCGTGGTCTACACGACCTTCCACCACCCGGTCACGCAGGCCAATGTGATCACCACAGATCACAGCGACTGGGCCACGAACTGCCCCGAATACAAGGTGACGGCGGTGCAGGTCAGCCTGTCCAACGGCCCGTCTGACTGGCAGCGCGACTATGCGGCGCAGGCCGAACAATCGCGCCGCATCCTGCCGGCGGCGGAGTGACGCAAGATGAGCCGCAGCCCCCTCATGCCACAGCGCATCACCCGCCCGTCGCCACCCCCGGCCGAGCGGCCTCTGCCCGAGGAAGTGCCGCTGGCGCTGGTCTATAACGGCTCCACCCTGGCCGTGATGATGGGCACGCCCGACGATCTTGAGGATTTCGCCACCGGCTTTTCCCTGTCCGAGGGGATCGTGACCTGCCCCGCAGATCTGGGCGACATCGAGGTGCTGCGCCACGCATCCGGCATCGAGTTGCGGATGTGGTTGCCCAATAACCACGCGGCAAGACTGGCCGCGCGCCGACGCGCCATGACCGGCCCTGTGGGATGCGGGCTTTGCGGGATCGACAGTCTGGATCAGGCGCTGCGACAGCCGCCCGCCCTGCCTGCCGATACGCTGCACCTGACCCCGGCCGATCTTGCCGCCGCGATGGACGGCTTGCGCGCCGCGCAACCCCTGCATGATGAAACCCGCGCGGTTCACGCGGCGGGGTTCTATATTCCCGGAATGGGGATCATCGCCGCGCGCGAGGACGTGGGGCGGCACAACGCCTTGGACAAGCTCTGCGGGGCCTTGGCGCGCGGCGGGATCAGCCCTGCTTCGGGCGCGATTGTCCTGACCAGCCGCGTCTCTGTCGATATGGTGCAGAAATGCGCGATGTTCGGCGCGCCCTGCCTCATCGCCGCCTCGGCCCCGACCACGGCCGGCGTGGCGCTGGCCGAAACCGCTGGCATCACACTGGCCGCGCGCGCCAAGGCGGGCCGGGCGCAGGTCTTCACCCATCCTTCCCGCATCCTGACAGGGACCGCGCAATGACACATTCCCCCACCGAGAAACTGGTCCAGATGGCCAATCAGATCGCCACCTTCTTCGACACTCAACCCGGTGATCCGGCGGACGGCATCGCCAAACATATCAACGAATTCTGGGAGCCCCGGATGCGCGAGGGGCTTTTGACTCATGCAAACACAACCACGGCGGACCTCAGCCCCAGCGTCATCAAGGCCCTGCCCCGGATCAGACGTGCGCCGCAGGCGGCTTGAACCAGCCGCCCGCTTCTTCTTGCTTCAAATATCCGATGGCGCCACCCAGCCTGCGGTCACGCGGGCTGCGTCTCCAACGCGAAACAGGCCGCATATCCCGTGGCCGTATCCACCCGGTGCGGCGCCTCCGCCTTGCAGCGCGGCATCGCCAGTGGGCAACGCGGGTGGAAGGCGCAGCCCGACGGCGGGTTGATCGGGTTCGGGATCTCGCCCTCGACCGGCTTGCGGCGGCGGCCCGACAGCGCCAGATCAGGCACCGCATCCAGCAGCATCCGCGTGTAGGGGTGCTGCGGTTCAGTAAACAGACGCTTGCCATCCGCCACCTCGACCAGACGGCCCAGATAGAGCACGCCGATCCGGTTCGCCATGTGGCGCACCACCGACAGGTCATGGCTGATGAACAGATAGGTCAGGCCCATCTCGTCTTGCAGATCCTTCATCAGGTTCAGGATCTGCGCCTGCACCGACACATCCAGCGCCGAGGTCGGCTCGTCGCAGACGATGAACTCGGGCTTGGAGGACAGGGCGCGGGCGATGGCGATGCGCTGGCGCTGTCCGCCGGAAAACTCATGCGGGAATTTCTCGGCATCCTTGGCGGAAAGGCCCACGGTATCCAGCAACTCGCCCACGCGGTTGCTGACCTCGGCCCCCTTCATCAGACCGAAGGTATGGATCGGTTCCGCGATGATGTCGCCCACGCGCCAACGCGGGTTCAGGCTGGCGAACGGATCCTGGAAGATCATCTGAAAGCGGCGGCGCAGGGCGCGCATCTCGGCCCCGGCGGTGCCCGTCATGCGGTGCCCGTCAAAGTCGATCACACCCTCGGACGCGCCCAGAAGCCCGACGACCATCTTGGCGATTGTCGATTTGCCCGAACCGCTTTCGCCCACGAGGGCGAAAGTCTCGCCGCGCTTGATCTCGAAGCTGACATCGGCCACGGCGGTCAGGAATTGCTTCTCCTCACGCTCCAGCACCCGGTTCAGCCAGGGTTTCGACACATCGAAATAGCGGGTCAGATGCTCGACCTTCAGCAGGGCGTCAGACATCGGCCGTCTCCTTTGTCCCGGCATTGACAGCATCATAGAGCCAGCAGGCCACCTTGCGCCCGCCGCCCCGGTCCAGCGGGTCGGGCCGGTCCTTGAAGCACCGCTCAAAGGCGCGCTCGCAGCGCGGGTTGAAGGCGCAGCCCTGCGGGATGGCATTCAGACGCGGCATCGCGCCGGGGATCTGCACCAGACGGGCATTGTCCTGCGTCAGCGTGGGGATCGAGCCCATCAGCCCCGCCGTATAGGGATGCTCGGCCGCCGTGATCACCTCGCGCACCGGCCCGATCTCGGCCAGACGCCCGGCATAGAGCACGGCCACACGATCCGCCGTTTCCGCGATCACGCCCATGTCATGCGTGATCAGCATCACGGCGGCGCCACGCTCGGCGCAGATTTCCTTGATCAGGTCGATGATCTGGCTTTGCACCGAAACATCCAGCGCGGTGGTCGGTTCATCCGCGATCACCAGTTCGGGTTCCGCGCACAGCGCCAGCGCGATCACCACGCGTTGCCGCATCCCACCCGAGAAGTGGTGCGGATAATCGTCGATCCGGCGGGCGGCCGCCGGAATACCCACCCGGTCCAGCAGGGCGATGGCGCGTTGCCGCGCCTCGGCCTCGGTCACGTCCATATGGGTGCGGATCGTCTCGGTCAGTTGTTGCGCGACGGTGTAAAGCGGGTTGAGGCTGGTGAGCGGGTCTTGAAACACCATCCCGATCCGCTTGCCCCGGATCTTGCGCATCGCCTCGGGGTCCAGATTGTCGATCCGCTGGCCTTTCAGCAGGATCTCACCGCCCGCGATGCGGCCCGGCGGCTCCAGCAGGCCGATGATGGCGGCCCCGGTCAGGGATTTGCCCGCGCCGGATTCGCCCACCACGCCCAGCACCTCGCCGGGCATGATGTCAAAGGACACGTCGTCAATCGCCGTCAGGATGCCGCGGCGGGTGGGAAATTCGACCCGCAGGTTGCGGACGGATAACAGAGCGTCGGTCATGATCTTACCTCAGCCTTGGGTTCAGCGCGTCGCGCAGCCAGTCGCCCAAGAGGTTGACCGACAGCGCCAGCAGCAGCAGCGCGATGGAGGGGAAGAGGATGATCCACCATTCCCCCGAGAACAGATATTGCTGCCCGATGCGGATCAGCGTGCCAAGGCTGGGCTGCGTCGGCGGCACGCCCACGCCTAGGAAGGACAGCGTCGCCTCGGCGATGATGGCCAGTGCCAGACCGATGGTCGCGATGACCAGCACCGGCCCCATCACGTTGGGCAGGATATGGCGCAGCACGATCCGCGCGGGGTTCACACCGATCACGCGGGCGGCCTGCACATATTCCTTGGATTTCTCGACCATCGTGGCACCACGCACGACACGGGCGAATTGCACCCAGTCGGACAGGCCGATGGACACGATCAGCACCCAGATCGCCATGCTTTCGCGATATTGCGGCGGGATGAACCCGCGCGCCACGCCAAAGATCAAAAGCGCGATGAGGATCGAGGGG
>JAMWZG010000359.1 GCA_024304855.1 Paracoccaceae bacterium | reverse complement strand
CCGTCTCGAACACGAACATCGGCAGGTCCGTGGCGCGCGGCATCGCGTAATCCATGAAGGTGGCAGTCAGCAACTGCCCATCCGCGTCATAAACCACATGCTCGCACAGCGCCTGCCCGATCCCCTGGGCCACACCGCCATGCACCTGCCCCTCGGCCAATACCGGGTTGATCAGATTGCCGAAATCATCGACCACGCAATAGCGATCCACCGTCACCACGCCTGTCTCGGGGTCCACCTCGACCTCGGCCACATGCGCGCCATTAGGGTAAGACCGCCCCGGCAGGGTCGCGCGCGCCTCATGCACCAGCAGATCCGCGCGGCCATCGGCGGCGGCCATCTCCGCCACCTCCAGCACCGTGGGCGTCAGGTTCGATCCGGGCGCGCGGAAGCGTTCATCGTCAAAACCAATCGCCTCCGCCTCAACCCCCATCTTCTCCGCCAGATAGGGGCGCAGGGCCGCCATCATGACATCCACCATCGCCAGCGTTGCATTGGCCTGCGTCGTGACCGAGCGTGACCCGCCGGTGCCGCCGCCCTGCTTGATCAGGTCGCTGTCACCCTGCACCACCCGGATCAGATCCGCCGGAATCCCCGTCTGATCCGACAGGAACTGCGCATAAACCGTCTCATGCCCCTGCCCGTTGCTTTGCGTGCCGACATAGATCGTGGCCGTCATCCGCCCCTGATCATCGGGCGCGAACTCCACGCGCGCCCCCTCGGACGGATCACCAAGGATGCTTTCGATGTAATAGCACAAGCCCATCCCGCGCAGCTTGCCCCGCTTGGCACTCGCCGCCTTGCGCGCGGCAAACCCGTCGCGATCCGCTGTGCGCGCCGCATGATCCAGCACGCGGGGGAAATCGCCCACGTCATAGGTCTCGCCCGTGGCACTGACATAGGGAAACTTGTCGGCCGCGATGAAGTTGCGACGGCGCAAGTCCCAGCCATCCACTCCCAACTCCCGCGCGGCCATATCCATCGCCCGCTCCAGCACATAAATCGCCTCGGGCCGCCCCGCGCCGCGATAGGCATCGACCTGCGTGGTATTGGTGTAATACCCCTCGACATGCAGATAGGTGGTCTGCACGTCATAAACCCCCATCAACACCTTGGAAAACAGATCCGTCTGGATCGGCTGCCCGAACTGGCTGTTATAGGCCCCAAGGTTGCAGCGTGTCTCGACGCGGTAAGCCAGTATCCGCTGTTCCGCATCAAAGGCCAAAGCCACCTCATGCACCAGATCGCGCCCGGCGTTATCGCTCAGCATCGCTTCCGTCCGCTCGGACATCCAGCGCACCGGCCGGTCCAGCACGCGGGCGGCATGGGCCACGGCAAAGGATTCGGGGTAACTCATGGATTTCATCCCGAACCCGCCCCCCACATCGGGGTTGGTGACGCGCACCTGATCGGGGTCCAGCCCCAGAATCTCGGTCAGATGCCGCTTGATCACCCAGACGCCCTGCCCGTTGACGGCCAGATGCAACCGGCCATCGGTCCATTCGGCAAAACAGCCACGCGGCTCCATCGCATTGACGATGATGCGGTTATCCTCGACCTCCAGCCGCACCACGCGGGCGGCTCTGGCAAAGACCGCATCGCAAGCCGCCTCATCCCCCTTGGACCAGTCAAAGGCCCGGTTGTCCGGCGCCTCGTCATGCAAGGCCGCGCCCCCCGGCACCAGATCCAGCTTGGCGGGCAATTCGTCGTAATCCAGATCGATCAACTCCGCCGCATCGCGCGCCTGCGCGGCGGTCTCGGCCACGATCACGGCAATCGGCTCGCCCACTAACCGCAGCCGCCCCTCGGCCAGAATGGGCCGCTTGGGCGCCGCCGCGCGTGAGCCGTCCCGATTGGTCAGCACCGTCGCCACCAGCCCGCGTGTGATCCCCGCCGCCAACAGATCATCCGACGTCAGCACCAGATGCACCCCATCCGCCACCCGCGCCGCCTCCAGATCCAGCCGCCGGATCACCGCATGGGCGACAGGCGAGCGGAAAACAAAGGCCTGCAACGCCCCCTCAGGCGCGATGTCATCAATATACCGCCCCTGCCCGGTCAGAAACCGCACATCCTCAACCCGCTTGACCGGCTGGCTCTTCCCGAATTTGTCCATGGCGCTGTCCCCGCATTGTCTGCGCCCGAACCTAGCGGACCCCGCGCCAGTGTCCAGAGGACGCGCCCATGGCCCGCGCCGCGCAAATGAGTATTTCCGGCAAGATGAAAAGACAGGCAGCGCCCCGCTTCATCTTGCGTCAAATACTCGTGGCACCATCAGCCGCCCCAGCCCGCGACCGTCACCATGGCACCGGGACCATAGCCGTTGAACCGCGTGGCGATGGCACTGGAATAGGCGCCCATCCCGGCGAAGATCAGATAATCCTCCTCGGCCAGATCGGCAGGCAGCAGAACCGGATCAGGCAGCCGGTCGATACTGTCGCAGGTCGGACCAAAGACGATGCGCGGCACAAGGGCACCGGACCGCGCCGCACCACCCGCCGTCACCACGCGGATGCGGTCATGGGGCGCAATATCGCGCCACTCGGCCAGCGCGCCATAGATCCCGTCGTTCATATAGACCGCATCGCCGCGCAGGCTTTTCACCCGCGTCGCCAACTGGCAGGCCTCGGCCACCATGGCGCGACCGGGCTCGCAGACCAGCGCGGGCGCGCCCTCACCAAAGGCCGCGCGCGTCTCCGCCCCGATCCGCGCGAACACCGCCTCCAGATCGGGCGCCACGCCGCGATGCGCCGCGAACCCGCCGCCCACGTTCAGCCGCGCCAGCCGCACCCC
>JAMWZG010000358.1:1471-2814 GCA_024304855.1 Paracoccaceae bacterium | reverse complement strand
AAATTCCGACAGACCATGATGCCATGTAATCATCCGCGATCGCCCGCAATTTGATCCCGGTCCGGGTTCGAAAGAACACCATGAAAGCGACGAACAGGGCAAGCGCAACGCCGGCGCCGACCAGATGGATGCGGCTGATGAAGATGTCGCCCAGGAACAATGGTTCATAGCTGACACCGAGTTCCATCGAACGCGACGTCCCACCCCAGATTGCAAGCGTTGTGCCCCGCAGGAAGATGTCGAGGCCAAGTGTCAGCATCAGGATCATGACGACCGGACGGCCCGCGAGACGCCGAAGCGCCACCCTTTCAATGCCAAACCCCAGACCGAACATGACGACCGCAGCAAGCGGAATAGCTAGCCATAACGGCATTCCCAGATCGCGCGCTAGGGCAAGAACCACATAAGCCCCGACCATTGTCAGCCCGCCCTGCGCCAGATTGGGCACCGAGGATGCCTTGTAGACCAGGACCAGGCCGATGGCAAAAAGTGAATACAACAGACCCGTCAGGGCACCGTTGATCGCAAGCTCTGATAAAAAAACCCAATCCATTTAAACCTCCCTTATGGGAAGGTTTCTTTCAACCTTCCCCATTTCTCCGGTCTCGTAAGCCACCTGGGCACTCACATGGACCTCGGCTGAACCGTCGTAGAGTGCCGCGATAACGTCGGCATAGCGTTCCTCTACGACCTTGCGACGCAATTTTCGGGTTCGAGTGATCTCGCCGTCGTCCGGGTCAAATTCCTTTGGAAGGCAGACAAAGCGCTTCAGGTGCAGTGGCTCGGTGACGGCCTTGTTTACCCGTTCGAAAGCCGGGCGTATTAGCGCCGCGACTTCGTCGCGCTGAGACAAATCTGAATAGGACACATATGGCACACCGTTCACCTCGGCCCAATGACCGACAGCTTCAAAATCCACGCAGATCATCGCAGTCAGCTCATCCCGCCCCGCTCCGACAACGGCCGCATCCTTGATATACGGACTAAATTTCAGCCGGTTCTCTATATAGTTTGGCACGTAGCGTTCACCGCCCGCCGTATGCATGACCTCGGAGACGCGCCCCAGAACCACAAGCTGGCCATTATCCTCCAGATAGCCGGCGTCACCGGTATGCAACCACCCGCTCACCAAGGCTTCAGCGCTCGCCTCCGGTTTGTTGAAGTAGCCATCAAACACGCTTTCCGAGCGCAAGAGAATTTCGCCGCTCTCATCGATCTTCACCTCGACACCGGGCGCGGGTTTACCGACGGTATGCAGGCGCACTTCGTTAGGGGCTTGCATCGCGGTGATCGCACTGTTCTCCGTCTGGCCGTAGAACTGGCGCAGCTTGATCCCGAGGGCG
>JAMWZG010000358.1:0-1463 GCA_024304855.1 Paracoccaceae bacterium | reverse complement strand
GTGCCGCCAAATAAAAGGTCGGTGCGATTTCCCGCATGTCCCGCACGACCGTTTCCTGCCTCTCCGGTACGTTCACTGTGAACCGGAACATCAGCGCCGCCGCCACCGTGATGGCATAATCGCCGACCCAGGCCATCGGGAGATATGCGAGGATGTCCTCATCCTCTCCGTACACTCCCGCCGCGTGGCCGTTGCGAGCTGCGGCAAGAACGTTTTTTTGGCTCAGTACGATACCCTTCGGTTTGCCCGTGGTTCCCGACGAATGCAGGAAGATTGCCGGGTCCTCGGGTTTTGCTCTGTTCAGAAGTTCATCGCGGCGGTGTGGATCCAAGTTGAGATAATCCAGTCCGACTTTAATCAGGTGATCCCATGACATTAGTCCATCGTCTTCATAGGATCCCAAGCCGCGTGTTTCATCGTATATAACATGAGCTATGCCACTCGCGCTCGCACTCCGTAGCTCGAGGAGTTTGTCCACCTGCTCCTGATCTTCTGCTATGGCTGCTACGATCTCGACCTCGCTCAGGAAATGCTGAAGCTCTTCGATCGTTGCGCCAGGATAAGCCGGCATTGCATAAGCCCCGAGTAGCGAAATCGCGAGCATGCCTCCATATAGCCGCGCACGGTTGTCGCCCAGAATGAGCACAGCCTTGCCGGGCTTTACGCCAATCTTCTCAAGCCCGGCAGCGCAGGCCAGTACTTCTTCGGCGTACTCTGCCCAGGTGGTTTCTTTCCAGATTCCACGCTCTTTTTCGCGAATAGCAATATTCGACCCGTAGCTTGACGCGTTCCGTGCCAGCAATGCCCCGATCGTTTCGCTGGCGGAAAACTGCGATTTTGCTGCTTCAACCATGCGATCCTCCAATATATGCCTCGATAACCCTCGGATCTTTTACAACATCCTTCGGGATACCGCTGGCGATCATTTCGCCGTAGTTGAGTGCCAGCACCCGATCACAAATACCGATGATGACGTCCATATGATGTTCGATAAGCAGGACACTAACGCCGCGTTCATCCCGCGCGTCCAGAATGAAGCGGGACATATACCCCTTCTCCTCCTGGTTCATACCCGCCATCGGCTCGTCAAGGATCAACATCTGCGGCTCTGCCACCAGGGCCCGCGCAAGTTCGACCCGCTTTTTCAGCCCGATCGGAAGGCCGTCGACCAGTTCGTACCGGATGCTCTCGAGCTGCAGGAACTCGATCACCTCCTCGACGATTTTGCGGTTCTCGACTTCTTCAGGGCGGGCCGCCCACCAATAGAACGCCGTGCGGAAAACTCCTGGGTGCATATGAATGTGCCGGCCGAGCAGGATATTATCGAGAACGCTCATCCCATTGAAGAGCGCGAGGTTCTGAAACGTCCGGGCCACACCGAGCTTTGCAACCTTGTGGGGTGCCGTGCCGGTGATGTTCTTTCCGGCCAACCGGACAGTCCCCTCGTTTGGCGGGTAGAACCC
>JAMWZG010000357.1 GCA_024304855.1 Paracoccaceae bacterium | reverse complement strand
GCATCGGAGCGCGGCGCGCCCCTAGGGTGCGGGGCGGCGGTGGGTCCGCCCTGACAGGAGCTGTGATGCCCGGATTGTCCTTTCGCCTGCGCTTTGGCCTGCTGGGTCTGGTGATGCCGGGCCTTGTGATTCTGGCGGCCTGTGCCGCGCCGCCGCCTGCGGAGCGGGGATTTCGTGATCTGGCTGCGCCTTTCGCCTCGACCCAGCGGTTCGCGGCAGAGCGGTTTCTGGGCGAGTGGGTGGAGGTTGCGCGTTTCGCCGCGCCGGGGGCGGAGGTGCCGGTGGCGCGGCATCTGTATCGCCGCGCCACGACCGGGCAGATCGTGGCCGATGTCACCGGCGCCGAGGGGGTGACGGCGCGGCGCGTTTTTGCCGTCGAGGGGCCGGGGCGGTTGCGGCCTGTGTCCCCCGCAGGCGAGACCCTGTGGGTGTTGTGGGTGGATGAGGGGTTCCGCACCGCTGTTCTGGGCACGCCATCGGGTTCGGCAGCCTTCATCCTTGATCGCAGCGCCACGCCCGCGCCGGATCGTCTGCGCGCCGCGCAGGAGATCCTGCAATGGTATGGTTATGATATGGCGCGGTTGCAGCGGCCCTTGTGACGTTGCACGGTCGGGCTGGCGTTGGATATGAGTATTTCAGGCAAGATGAAGCGGCAGGGTTCGCTTTGATCATGCGACGCGCGTGCGAAGATCTTGCAGATGGGTGCCGAGGTCGCGGGCCGAGATGCTGGCCTCGCGCACCAGATGGTCGAAATGTCGGGTGAAGGCCTGCACCCTTTCGCTGTCGCGGAAGGCCACATAGTTGCGCCCGATATAGAGCACGGCCAGAAGCGGGCCGAAGATCGTGATCGGTGCGGAATAGACGCGGCGGGCGTCGAAGAGATAGAGGCGCAGGCCGGGGTAGAATTGCCGGTGCAGGTCCAGGAAACGGTCGATCTGTTCCAGCCGGATCGCGGCGGGCAGGCCTGCGTAATAGCCGGTGCCATGGGCGAAGCTGTCCATCTCGTGCAGGGGCAGGGCGATTTCATAGTCGGAATGCGCGCCGCGCATCCAGTTCAGCCGGTCCTGTGAGGCATTGATTGCCTGTTCCGTCGTGCGGCCCAGATGGGGGGTATATTCCCAGTCGAGCAGGCTGTGGGTCTTGAGCATGTCGGGCAGGGCGGCGGGGACGTGGCGGATCTTGTAGCCTGCCGCCTCGCGGTGCCAGGCGAAGATCTGTTCGTCCACCAGGGCGCGCGGCGCCTCGGTCAGCGAGAGCGAGGTGGCCAGCAGGTCGGCGGCACTTTCGGGGCGGTCGGAGAGAGACAGGAGCCAGTCGGCCGAGACGCCGAGGGCGGCGGCGCATTCGCCCACGACCTGCGCATTGGGCAGCCGCGCGCCGGTGTCGGACAGAAGCTGCGACACGGTCGAGCGATCCACGCCGATCTGGCGGGCGAGCGCGCTTTGGCTGAGGCTGCGCCGCTCCATCGCGGTGGCGAGGCGCTGGCGGAATTGGGTGGCGCGCTGGCGCTTGTCGATAATCTCTCTCATCCGGTGATATATATCACATCTGTCGAAAATTGTTAATCATATTCCGAATACACACAGGGGGCGGCCCGGCGTAGTTGTGCAGAAATGCAGGAACGTCAGGCGGTTATGGGACATATTTCGGAGCGCGGGATGGGGCGGGCGGTGGAATGGCCGACGCTTGGGCTGTTGCTGCTGTGCTATGGCGTCTGGGCCATCGGCACCACTTGGGCGGCGGCATGGTTCCTGCCGCTGGGCATGGTGATGGTGACGCTGGCGGCGGCGCTGCATTCCTCGCTCTGCCATGAGGCGCTGCATGGGCATCCGACGCGGGCGCGCTGGTTGAACGAGGCGCTGGTCTTTCCGGCACTGACGCTGTGCATCCCCTACCTGCGGTTCCGCGACACGCATCTGGCGCATCACCGCGATGCGATCCTGACCGACCCCTATGACGATCCCGAGAGCAATTATCTGGATGCGGGCGTGTGGGAGCGGTTGCCGCGCATCACGCGCGCGCTGCTCAACCTCAATAACCGGCTGATCGGGCGGTTGGTGGTCGGGCCGCTGGTGGGGCAGGTGGCCTTCATGGCCGCCGATTGGCGCGCGATCCGGGGGGGCGACCGGGCGGTGCTGCGCGGTTGGCTGTGGCATATCCCGGCGCTGGCGCTGGTGATCGGGTGGATGGCATGGGTCGGGCAGATGCCGCTTTGGGCGTTTGTGCTGTCCAGCTATGCCGCCTTGTCGATCCTGAAGATCCGCACCTTTCTGGAGCATCAGGCGCATCTGCGGGCGCGCGGGCGCACCGTGATCATCGAGGATCGCGGCCTGCTGGCCTTTCTGTTTCTGAACAACAACCTGCATGTGGTGCATCACATGCATCCCAAGCTGCCGTGGTATCGGCTGCCGCAGGTCTATTTCGCGAACAGGGCGCGCTATCTGGCGTGCAACCAGGGGTATATGTTCCGCTCCTATGCCGAGGTGTTCCGGCGCTATCTGTTCCGCGCGAAGGATACGGTGCCGCATCCCCTCTGGCGCCGGTCGTGATTTGAGGGCATGACAGCGCCCATGGAAACATGGGTCATCGCCACAGTGCTTGCCGCGGGGTTTCAGACCGCCCGGTTCATGCTGCAAAAACAACTGAGTATGGGGGCGCTGTCCACGGCGGGGGCGACCTTTGCGCGGTTCATCTATTCCTCGCCTCTGGTGCTGTTGCTGGTGGCGGTCTATCTGGCCCTGCGCGGGGTGCCGATGCCTGCGCTGTCGGGGCTGTTCTGGGTCTATGCGCTGCTGGGCGGGCTGGGGCAGATCC
>JAMWZG010000356.1 GCA_024304855.1 Paracoccaceae bacterium | reverse complement strand
AAAGTCTTGATTTTCATGTCGTCCTCCCAGACGTTTCATGCTGCGTTGCGTGCCTGCCGCGGGTCCACCCAACAGGGCGAGCCGAAGCGAACATTTCTGAAACGATACGAAAGGATTGGTCCGAAGCCCTTGCGCAAGTCAAGCGGTTTTGGCCAGCGCGGCGCAAGGGCATCCGGCGGGAACCTGTCTTCTCGTATCATTGCGCGCTGGCTAGAGGCGCAATGTAACGAACCCATGACGGTGCCCGCGAATGTTCGATATTTTTCGCCTCGGCGCGTGTCGGGCGCTTGCCCTGCGCGTGCCCTGCGTGGGCCCGGTGCCTGTCGGGCGTGAAAATCAGCTGTCCAGACAGGTCTTGAACGCCGCCGCCATCCCGCGCAGAACCTGCGGATACAGATCCGCCCCCGGCGTCAGATCTTGCCCCAGCGGATCCAGCAGACCGACCGTCGCCCTGTCTGCAAACACGCTGTCCACCAGCCCCCGGCTGAACTGCGGTTCCGCGAAAACACAGCGCGCGCCCAGGGTCTCGACCGCGTCGCGCAGCTCCGCGATTCGCCCCGCGCTGGGCGTGCTGGCATCGCTGAAGGAAATCGCCCCCGCTGCCTGCAACCCGAAACGGCGCTCGAAATACTGATAGGCATCGTGGAACACCACAAACCCCCGGCCCGCCAAAGGGGCCAGCTCCGCCTGCAACTCCGCCTCCAACGCCGTCAGCCCGTCCTGCCCGGCCGCCGCATTGGCGGCATAGGTCGCGGCATTCTCCGGGTCCAGCCGCGCCAACTCCGCCGCAATCGCCCCCAGCCAGACCCGCCCGTTCGCCGGGTCCAGCCAGGCATGGGCATCTGCGCCCGAATGATCATGCCCCGCATGATCCCCGGCATGGCTGTCCTCGGCGTGATCGTGATCGTGGTCATGATTGTGGTCGTGGCCCTGCGCCTCGGCCTTTCCGGCCTCCGCTTTCTCGTGGTCATGATCATGATCATGGTCGTGACCCTCAGCCGCCTCATGGTCATGCCCCTCATGATCCCCGTGATCATGCGCCGCAAAGGTCGCCCCCTCGCGATAGTCATGCAGGATCGTCCCCTCTACCGACATCAGCTCCAGAACCGCCGCCCCGTCGCCCAATGTCTCCACCGGCCCTTCCAGCCATGGCGTCAGCCCCTCGCCGATCCAGACCACCAGATCCGCCCCGTTCAGCGTCGCCGCCTCGGACGGGCGCATCGCATAGCCATGCGGAGAGGCGCCGGGCCGCACGATCAGCGCCGGCTCCCCCAGATCACCCATCACCTGCGCCACCAGCGCATGAACCGGCGCAATATCCGTGGCAACCTGCGGCACCTCGGCGAAAGCCGCCGAAGACAGCAGCGCGGCCATCAGGCCAATCGACAACGGGGCAGGGGGGATGACAGGGCGCATGGACGATTCCTCAAGGCTGGTGACACGATCGGCTCCGACCTATTCGATATGTTATAACATTGCAATCTGAATGTTATAACATTGCATATTTGTGCCCGATGCCCTACCTCTGCCCATCATGAGCACGCATGGATTCGACCCGCACGACCACGACCACTGCATCGCAGACGCCCTGTCCGCGGCCGAAGACGCCTGCGCCGCGCGCAAGCTCAACCTCACCCCCGTCCGCCGCCGCGTGCTGGAAATCCTGCTCCAGCAGCACAAGGCCATGGGCGCCTATGACATCCTTTCCCGGCTCGAGGCCGAAGGCATGGGCTCGCAACCCCCCGTCGCCTATCGCGCGCTGGATTTTCTCGTCTCCAACGGCTTCGCCCACAAGATCGAGGGGCTGAACGCCTATATCGCTTGCTCGCATCCCAACGCGACCCATGCCCCCGCCTTCCTCATCTGCCGCAAATGCGGCGTGGTGCAGGAAACCCAGTCCGAACCCGCCAAGGGCACGCTGGGAACCGTCGCCCGCGCCGCCGGTTTCGTCATCGAAAGCACCGTGGTCGAGGCGCAGGGCCTCTGCCCCGCCTGCCAGGACCACCCCCGGAACGGGGCCGCCGCATGAGCCTGATCGCCGCCCGCAACCTCTCGGTGCGCTACGGCGGACAGACGGTCCTCTCCCATGTCGATATGGCCATCGACCGGGGCGAGATCGTCACCATCGTCGGCCCCAACGGATCGGGCAAATCCACGCTGCTGCGCGCCATCATCGGCGCGGTGCCGGTGGCGCAGGGCGATCTGATCCGCGCCCCCGGCCTCACCATCGGCTATGTGCCGCAGAAACTCGCCATCGACGCGACCCTGCCGATGACCGTCGCGCGTTTCATGTCCCTGCCGCACCGCCAGACCGCCGCCGATGTCGCCGCCGCACTCGAACAGGCCGGCGTCCCCGACCTCAGCCAGCGCCAGATGACAGACCTCTCCGGCGGGCAGTTCCAGCGCGTTCTTCTGGCCCGCGCGCTGCTCTCCAGACCTGACCTGCTGCTGCTGGACGAGGCGACACAGGGCCTCGATCAACCCGGCTCCGCCGCCTTCTACCGCCAGATCGAGGAGGTCCGACGCACCCTCGGATGCGCCGTCCTCATGGTCAGCCATGAACTCCATGTCGTGATGAGCGCCTCTGACCGCGTGATCTGCCTGAACGGGCATGTCTGCTGTCAGGGCACGCCCGAAATCGTCGCCTCCGCGCCCGAATACCGCGCCCTTTTCGGCACCGGCACCCAGGGCGCGCTGGCCCTTTATCGCCACGACCACAACCACAGCCATGACGACGGCTGCGATCACGATCACCACCATCACGCGCCGGCCGGCACCGCCGCCCCCGACAGCGGCGTCACCCCCCTGCATCAGGCCAGACG
>JAMWZG010000355.1 GCA_024304855.1 Paracoccaceae bacterium | reverse complement strand
CATGGGTGAGCAGGAATTTCGCGATGGTCCAGCCCTTGTTTTCTTCGCCCACCAGATTGGCGACGGGGACGCGGACATCGGTAAAGAAGACCTCGTTCACCTCATGCCCGCCCTCAATCAGGCGGATGGGGCGCATTTCGATGCCCGGCGTGGCAAGGTCAACAAGGATGAAACTGATGCCTTCCTGCTGTTTCGCGGCCGGATCGGTGCGGCAGAGGCAGAAGATCATGTTGGCGTGCTGGCCGAGCGTGGTCCAGGTTTTCTGGCCGTTGATGACGTAAACGTCACCCTCGCGCACGGCGCGGGTTTTCAGGCTGGCAAGGTCCGATCCGGCGCCCGGTTCGGAATAGCCCTGACACCACCAGTCGGTGCCGTCGAGGATGCGCGGCAGGTAGTAGTCCTGCTGTGCCTTGGAGCCGAAGGCTTGCAGCACCGGGCCCAGCATGTTGAGGCCGAAGGGCACGATGCGGGGGGCGTAGGCGCGGCAGCATTCTTCCTCGAAGATGTGTTTCTGCACGGGGGTCCAGCCGGGGCCGCCGAATGCGACGCCCCATGTGGTGGCGAGCCAGCCCTTGCGGTTGAGGATGGCGTGCCATTCCTCGAGCATCTCCTTGGTCATCTCGCCGCCATTGCGGACGGCGTCGGAGATGCGTTTGGGCAGGTTCTCGGCCAGATAGGCGCGGACCTCGTCGCGGAAGGCGATGTCTTCGGGGGAGAAACTCAGGTCCATCTTTCAGGCCTCCTTGTTCATGTCTGCGAAGGATGTGCCGTTCGCGGCCATCTTTTCAAGCAGGGCGGGCATCTGCCAATAGGTCGCATCCTCGGCGGCGTAGGTCTTGATGCGGTCCACGAGGGCGGCGGCACCGATGGTGTCGGCATAGTGGAGCGGGCCGCCGCGGTGGCGGGGGAAGCCGTAGCCGAAGAGGAAGACCATATCCACGTCGAGCGGCCGGCGGGCGGTGCCGTCTTCGACCACGCGGGTGGCCTCACTGATCATGGCGGTCATGTAGCGGTCCACGATCTCCTGGTCGGTGAAGGCGCGGGGCGTGATGTTCGCTTTGGTGCGTTCTTCGGTGATGAAGGTGTCCACGGCGGGGTTCGGGGTGATGTCGCGGCCGTCGTAGACATAATAGCCCTTGCCGGATTTGCGGCCGAACCAGCCTGCCTCGCAGATACGGTCGGCGACGGCACCGGCGTAGCGTTCATTGGGGTCGCGGGTGGCGGCCTTGCGTTTGCGGGTCATCCAGCCGATGTCGAGGCCGGCCAGATCGCCCACCTTGTGCGGGCCCATGGCGAAGCCGAAACCTTCGAGGGCGGTATCGACCTGCTGCGGGGTGGCGCCGTCGAGGACCAGATAGGACGCGGTCTTGCTGTAATGCGCCAGAATGCGGTTGCCGATGAAACCGTCGCAGACCCCGGCGCGGACGCCGACCTTGCCGAGTTTCTTGGCCAAAGCAAAGCCGCTGGCTGTCACATCGGGGGCGGTCTTGTCGGCCACGACGATTTCCAGCAGGCGCATCACATGGGCGGGGCTGAAGAAATGCAGGCCCAGCACATCCTGCGGGCGGCTTGTGACCGCTGCAATCTCGTTGATGTCGAGATAGGAGGTGTTGGAGGCCAGGATCGCGCCCGGTTTGCAGATCGCATCCAGCCGGGTGAAGATGTCCTTCTTGACGGACATGTCTTCGAACACGGCCTCGATCACAAGATCGGCGGCGCCGAGCGCGCCCATGTCGAGCGAGGGGGTCAGGCGGGCCAGCGTCGCATCGCGGGCGTCGGGCTTGAGCTTGCCGCGCTTCACGGCCCCGTCGAGATTGGCGGTGATGGTATTCACGCCACGATCCAGACCGTCCTGCGCCACTTCGACCAGCGTCACGGACAGCCCTGCCAGAAGGCAGGCGGTGGCAATGCCGGAGCCCATGGTGCCGCCGCCGATCACGCCGACATGGGCGATGTCGCGCGCGGGGCCCTTGGCCTCGGGGATGTTGCTGACGGCGCGTTCACCGAAGAAGGCATGGATCAGGCCCGCGCGCTGCGGCGTGTCCATACACTCCATGAAGGCGGCGCGTTCGATTTTCAGACCATCGGCCAGCGGCAGGGTCGAGGCGGCGACAGCCTCGACACATTTGTGGGGGGAAAAGAGGTGGCCTTGCGTCGCGCGCAGATGGGCGGCGGTCCTGGCCAGCGCATCCTGATCCGAGGCGACGGCAATCTGATCGGTGCGGCGGGTTTTCAGCGTGCCGTCGATCACGTCCTGCGCGGCGCGCAGGGCCACGTCGCGGGGATCGCCGGTTTCCAGACGGTCGATGATGCCGGCCGAGAGCGCCTCGGTCGCGGGCACCTGACGGCCCGACAGGATCATCTCGAGCGCGAAGGGGATGCCCGTCAGACGCGGCATTCGCTGCGTGCCGCCAGCGCCGGGCAGAAGGCCCAGCAGGATTTCGGGCAGGCCGACCTTGAGCCCCTCGATGCCGACGCGGGCATGGGTGGACAGGCCCAGTTCGAGACCACCGCCCAGCGCGGTGCCGTGCAGGACACTGATGACGGGGATGGGTGAGGCTTCGATGATGTTGAACACATCGGGCAGCGCGGGCGGCACGAAGGGTTTGCCGAATTCACGGATGTCGGCCCCGGCCACGAAGGTGCGACCTGCGGCATAGATGGCGATGACGCGGGCGGTGGCCTGCGCGTTCAGATGCTCTACCGCGTCTTGCAGACCTTGGCGGACGGCCTGTCCGGTGGCGTTGACCGGCGGATTGTCGATACAGATCAAGGCGATGTCGCCGACCCGTTCGATGGAGATGCAGTCATTGATGGCGGTGGTGTCAGACATTTTA
>JAMWZG010000354.1 GCA_024304855.1 Paracoccaceae bacterium | reverse complement strand
ATCAATTTTCTGGTCGACATCGTCTATACGCTGATCGACCCCCGCATCACGCTGAAATGAGGGGCGCATGACCGGTTTCTTCCAATCGGAGTTCTTCCACAATTATTCGCGCAGCGCCTCTGCGATCATTGGAAGCGCGCTGATGCTGACCTTTGCCGTGGCTGTCATTGCGGGGCCGTTTCTTGTCGCGCAGAACCCATATGACATCGCGGCGTTGAACCTGTCTCGGCACTGGATGTGTCCATTCAGGCGCAGATCCTGAACCTGATGATGGACCTGCGCGACGAGTTCGGCTTGTCCTATCTCTTCATCAGCCACGACCTCTCCGTGGTGCAGCATATCGCGGACACTGTCGGCGTGATGTATCTGGGTTTCATGGTCGAAACCGCGCCGCGGGACGTCCTCTTCGCGACACCGCGCCATCCCTATACCCGCGCGCTTCTGTCGGCCGCACCCAGCATCAAGCCCAAGCGTGACATCGAAGAGATCACTCTCAGCGGCGAGGTGCCCTCCGCATTGGACCTTCCGTCCGGATGTTGTTTCCGCACGCGCTGCCCCTTTGCATGGGAGCGCTGCGCGCTGGAACGCCCCACGCTCAAGGATGTGGGCGGCGGGCAAAGCGTCGCTTGCCATCTTGTGGACGAACCGGACAGGGACAGACGATGACCGTGATTGCACAAGCCCGCGTCGGGCTTCAGGACCCGCATGACTGCACGGATGCCAGTGACACGCTGACGATCTACCATGCGCTCTATGACACGCTCGTGCGGCGGGTCGGGCAGGACTATGTCCCGCATCTGGCGCGTCGCTGGGACGTGTCAGAGGATGCCTGTCAATGGACCTTTCACCTGCAACCCGATGTCACCTTTCATGACGGCACAGCCTGTGACGCCACTGCCGTTGCCGCATGCCTTGAGCGTATGGCGCGCGAGGACAAGGGCTACACGCTGGGTGCGCCTGCCGTCTGGCGGCAATATCTGGGGCATGCGATCTGCGACGTGATAGATCCGGTCACGCTGCGCGTGACCCTGCAATCACCGATGGCGGATCTGCTGGACGTGCTTGAACAGGGATTCATCGTCGCGCCTTCGGCCTTTGCCGCGCTGGATGCCGGCGATTATGGCCATCAGGTCGGCTCTGGACCCTACAGACTTGACGCTATGACCACAGACCATGTGACCGCCCGCCGCCTGGACCACCATTTTGCGGGAACCCCCGCCAATCCGGTCATGACATGGCAAAGCGTGCCTGACCCTGATCTGCGTTTGACCATGCTGGAACAGGGCATGGTGCAGGTCGCCAATGGTCTGGATTTTCTGGCCTCGGAAAGGCTGGGTGACATGCGCCATGTCTATCTGTCGCCTGTTGCGATCATCTATCTTCTGAACGCGGCGCGGGGCCCCTTGGCAGATGCACGCATAAGGCGGGCGCTCAGCATTGCCGTTGATCGGGATGCGTTGATTGCCGAGGTGGTTGCGGGGGCCGCCTGTCCGCTGCACGGTTTTGTCAGCCCGCAGCACTATGGCGCAGCACAGAGCCAAGCTGCGGCGTTGGACCGCGACACAGCGCGCGCATTGATGGCCGAGGCTGGGTATCCCGACGGTCTGACGCTTGAGGTGGATTGTCCGACACGCCTGCCCGATGAGGCGGAACGCCTGACCGCGGCATTGGGCCGGCAATTGGCGCAGGTTGGAGTAACGCTGCGCGTGCATGTCCACCCCGCGCGCGAGGATTACGCCCATATGGTTCGCCGCAAGGAAATCCGGGATCTGTGCGTTTTCGATTCCAGTCCGATGAGCACCTATCGCGTGCTGTATGAAAAGATCGACTCCCGTGTCGCGGGGGCGTGGTGGCAAGGCTATGCCAACGCAGAAATCGAGGTGCTGATCGACAAGGGGCGCAGAACCACAGACCGCGAAGCCCGTGCCGAAATATGGCGTGCGGCCTACCGGATGCTACAGGACGATCCGGCCTGGCTGACGCTCTACAACCCGCTGCGGGTGATTGGTCTGGCTGGCTCCCATCCGAATTTCGCCATGCCCCCTGATGGTGTGATCGACGTGGCGCGCTTGCCAGAACTGGACGAGGGTCGGAATGCACGCTGATACAGTTTTCATCGGTGGCACCATCGTCACGATGGACCCCGCGCGGTGTGTGATCGAGGATGGCGGGATTGCCGTCCGTGATGGCCAGATCGTCGCTATCGATACAGCCGACACCCTGCGGGACAGTGTGCAGGCTGCCCAAGTCATCGACTGCACCGGCCATGTGATGCTGCCGGGGTTGATCGACGTGCATGCCCATGCAGGGCACGGGCTGATCAAGTCGATGGGGATGCATGGCGGTGACCGCTGGGAAAACATCTGCGGCGAGGTCTATACGCAGGTGTCGCCGCCTGACTTCTGGTATGCCGAGGCGCGTCTGGCCGCATTGGAACGGTTGCGTTTCGGGGTGACGACCGGCGTGTCCCTGCTGGGTGGCGGCGATACGATCATGCGGACGGATAACCCCACCTACGCCGCCGCGCATTGTCGTGGCGTGGTCGAGGTCGGCACCCGCAGCATGGTGGCTGTAGGCCCCACCCGCGCGCCACATCCACGCCTCTACGCAGAGTGGAAGGATGGCAAGCGGCAGACCTATGATGTCACTTTCACGCAGCAACTCCGCACATGTCAGCAGGTGGTTGAAGACTGGCACGACACCCATCAGGGTCGCATCCAGATCGCAATGCTCTATCCGGTGCTGCGCGATGAACATGAACGTGACATGACCCGCGTGGATTACGCCGAAGCCTGCGCGCAGGCTTCGGCGTAATCCACGCGGGTCATGTCACGTTCATGTTCAT
>JAMWZG010000353.1 GCA_024304855.1 Paracoccaceae bacterium | reverse complement strand
ATCCGACCCCATGCCCTGCGCCCCGCGATAGCTGTCCTTCCAGGCGGCGATGTGATCGGTCTCGCAGGCGACCAGACAGACGGGCAGATCCACCTCGGACAGGTGCAGCCTTGTCCCCATCAGGTCGATCCCCTCGCCGGCAAAGCGGTTCTGCTGGCAGAGCCAGCGCAGATATTCCACCACCATGCGCGCCGGCAGGTTGGTGCCGTCGCCATTCCAGTAGAGCAGATCAAAGGCGGGCGGCGCCTCGCCCAGCATATAGCTTTTGATGGCAGGCCCATAGATCAGGTCATTCGAACGCAGAAAGGAAAAGGTCCGCGCCATGATGAAGGACCGCAGCACGCCATTCTCGGCCACCTCGGCCTCGATCCCGTCGATGAAATCATCTTGCAGGAAGGGCGTGAATTCCCCCTGCTCGGAAAAATCCGTCAGCGCGGTGAAGAAGGTCGCGGATTTGATCGAACTGTCGCCGCGCTGCTTCAAAAGCGCCAGCACCATCGACAGTGTCGTGCCCGCGATGCAATAGCCCACGGCATTGACCTGCTTCTGCCCGGTGATCGCCTTCACCTCGCGCAGCGCGGTCAGATAGCCGTCGGTGATATAGTCATCCAGACCCACATCGCGATAGGTCGCATCAGGGTTGACCCAGGACACCACGAACAGGGTAAAGCCCTGATCGGTGATCCATTTGATCAGGCTGTTTTCCGGCTTGAGGTCCATAATGTAGTATTTGTTGATCCATGGCGGAAAGATGATCAACGGGATCGCATGGACCTTGTCGGTGGTGGGGGCGAACTGGATCAGCTCCAGCATCCGGTTGCGATAGACCACCTGCCCCGGCGTCGCGGCGATATTCTCGCCCAGACGGAAGGCGCTCTCATCGGCCAGACGCACCAGCATCTCGCCGTTATTGGCCTCGATGTCGGCGACCAGATTCTCCAGCCCCTTGATCAGCGACTCACCCTCGGTCGCCACGGCGCGTTCCAGCGCGTCGGGATTGGTGGTCAGGAAATTGGTGGGCGCCATCATATCGACGATCTGGCGCGCGAAATACTCCAGCCGCCGCTTTTCACGCGGGCTCATGTCATCCACCTCGGCCACGGCTTTTTCGATGGCCTGCGCGTTGATCATGTATTGCTGCTTGATGAAGTTGAAATAGGGATGCGTCTTCCACAGCGGGTTGGAAAAGCGGCGGTCATCGGGGGTGTGATCCTCGGGCGCTTCCAGCTTGCCGCTGGCAAGGGCTTGCTGCGCCTCAAGGAAATGCTTGACCGCGCTGCCCCAGTATTCCACCTGCGTCTCGAACAGATGGGCGGGGTTCTGCATCATGCGCGTCCAGTAGGTGCCCGCCGCCTTGGCGAACATCTCCTGATCGGGGGCGTTCAGCGTGGGGTTGGCCGCCTTGCGATGCGACAGCGCCGAGACCAGGCGTTGCGACAATTCCTCGACTTTGGCCAGATTGGTATTCAACCGCTCTAAATTTTCACCATGACCGGCCTCATCAGTTGTCATATTCAAAAATTCCCCGTATCCTCGCTGCTACGCAGCATTGTTGCCGTCCTGTCGGGGAGGCCAGCGGCAAGATGACCACCCCTGCGTTTGGTTTAGACCGAGGAGACGCCGATGCGTTACATGGCCGCTTACGACATGATGGAAACGATGCGTAATACGAACCAATGGCTGGGTGCCTCCGCCCTGTCATTGGCATCCTATCCGCTTTTCAGCATGGTGCCAAACCCTGCTTTGCAATGGATGGCCGCCTGGGGCGAAGTGACCGAGCGCAGCTTCAAACGCATGGTCACGAAACCGGACTGGGGCATCCGCACCTTCTCGGGGCCCGATGGCAAGGACCATCTGGTGCATATCGACACAGTGGTGGACAAGCCCTTCGGCAATCTGATCCATTTCCGCGTCGCCGGTCGCGCGCCCAGCCACCGCAAGGTGCTGCTGGTGGCGCCGATGTCGGGCCATTACGCGACCCTGCTGCGCTCGACCGTCAAGAGCCTGCTTGTGGATTGCGAGGTCTATATCACCGACTGGCACAATGCCCGCGACATTCCCGTCAGCGCCGGCAAGTTCGATGTCGAGGATTATACCCTCTATCTGGTGGATTTCATGCGCCATATGGGGCCTGATACCCATGTGATCGCGGTCTGCCAGCCCGCGCCGCTGGCGCTGGCCGCCACCGCCTATCTGGCCGAGGAAGACCCGACCGCGCAGCCGCGCAGCCTGACGCTGATCGGCGGGCCGATCGACCCCGATGCAACCCCCACCGATGTGACCGATTTCGGCCGCCGCGTGACCATGGGCCAGTTGGAGCAGTCGATGATCCAGCGCGTCGGGTTCAAATATCCCGGCGTCGGCCGTCTGGTCTATCCGGGGCTGTTGCAGCTGACCTCCTTCATCTCGATGAACGGGGACCGCCACGCCAAGGCCTTCATGGATCAGATCGCCCGCACCGCCCAGGGCGAGGCCTCGGATCACGATGCCCATAACCGCTTCTATGACGAATATCTGGCGGTGATGGACATGACGGCCGAGTTCTATCTGTCCACGGTCGAGCGGATCTTCAAGAATTGCGAAATCGCCAAGAACGAATTCACCGTCAATGGCCGCCATGTGGACATCGGCAAGATCACCGATGTGGCCGTCAAGACGGTCGAAGGGGCCAAGGATGACATCTCGGCCCCCGGACAGTGCATCGCGGCGCTCAAGCTCTGCACCGGCCTGCCGGACAGCAAGAAGGCCAGCCATCTGGAACCCGACGCGGGCCATTACGGCATCTTCGCGGGCAAAAGCTGGCGCAACAACATCCGCCCGCTGGTGCTGAACTTCATCGACGCCAACAGCGGCC
>JAMWZG010000352.1:680-2856 GCA_024304855.1 Paracoccaceae bacterium | reverse complement strand
GATCGCGGGCCAGTCGAACGCCTTCAACAGTGGTTTGGGCAGTGCAAGACCGGAGGTTTCGATGATGATATGGTCCGGCCGCTGCGGCATCGCCAGCAGCGCCTCGATCGTGGGGATGAAATCATCGGCCACGGTGCAGCAGATGCAGCCATTGGCCAGTTCGACGATATTCTCCTCGGGGCAGTTCTCGTCCGCGCAGGCTTTCAGGATATCGCCGTCCACGCCCACGGTGCCGAACTCGTTCACCAAAATGGCCAGACGCTTGCCTTGCGGGTTCTGCATCAGGTGCCGGATCAGCGTGGTTTTGCCCGACCCCAGAAAGCCGGTGATGACGGTGACGGGGATTTTGGTCAGATCGGACATATCAGGGCTCCAGTTTGGGAAGGCGCGCAAGGCTCTGCTTGCGGAAGATCACGGGGCGTTCGCGCCAAGGCACGATACCGTCCTCGGTTTGTGCATAAAGCGCCGCGCCGCGCAAGATTTCGTCGGTATCATCAGAGGTCATACGACCGTAGACATAGGACCACGCGCCGGACTTGGTCAGCGCGATGCTGCACCCATGATCGCAGGCGGACAGGCATTCGACGGGGCGAATGCTCACACCTTCGGGCGCGGGCGCAGTCGACAGCGCCTCGAACAGTCGGGCACCGGCGCAAACCTCGCCCTCAAGCACCGGCTGGCCCGCGCGGCAGGTCATGCAGACATGGAGAACAGCACTCATCACGTCACCTCTTTTGCCTGCGGAAAACAGAGGCATGCGCCAACGGTCAGGCGGTATCGCCTGTGTCCGAAGGTCGCGGAACACCCCGTCCGCGCGTTTCAGTTCGTGCACTGGCAGGTCTCCCGGCTTGCGGATCTCGAAGCGGGGCTTGCACCTTGCTTCAGCGGTTCGCCCTCCTTCCCGAACCTTGCGGCCAGTGGCATGGGCGGACCTTTCCGGTCACGGTCGCGGGGGCGGCTGCGCTTCGGTCAGGCAACACGGGTGTGTCGCAAAACCTGTCGCATTCCCTTTTGGCCTGCCATAAGACAGGCACCAGCGCTCAATTCCCCTCATTTGACAGAAGGGTGGCGAGTGTCAAGAAAAAGGACAATCCGATGTCAGATATTCAGAACACTTCCGCCGACAAACCAGCCCCCACATCCGAGGCGGAACTGGCGCGTCATGCCTCCAAGATGGCCAAGAAGAAAGCCGCCCGCGACCGGATGATGGCCGCGAAAGAGGGCGAGAAAGGCCTGATCATCGTGCATACGGGTGCGGGCAAAGGGAAATCCTCCTCCGGTTTCGGGATGATCCTGCGCGCCATCGCGCATGGTATGCCCTGCGCCGTGGTGCAGTTCATCAAAGGTGCGTGGGATACGGGCGAGCGGCGTTTGATCGAGGGGCATTTCGCCGATCTTTGCCTGTTCCACGCGATGGGTGAAGGCTTCACATGGGAAACGCAGGACAAGGCCCGCGACATCGCTGCCGCGCAAGCCGGTTGGGAAAAGGCTAAATCCCTGCTTCGCGACCCCGAAATCCGTTTCGTGTTGCTGGACGAGATCAATATCGCGCTGCGCTACGATTATCTGGATCTCGACGAGGTGCTCACTTTCTTGCGCGATGAGAAACCGCCTTTGACCCATGTCTGCCTGACAGGGCGCAATGCAAAAGATGCCTTGATCGAGGTCGCCGATCTGGTGACTGAGATGACGCTGGTAAAACACCCCTTCCGTTCGGGCATCAAGGCCCAACCCGGCGTGGAGTTCTGACACCCCCATGCCCGCGATCATGATCCAGGGCTGCGGATCGAATGTCGGCAAGTCTATGCTGGTGGCGGGGCTGTGCCGTGCTGCCCGCAGGCGTGGCCTCTCTGTGGCGCCGTTCAAGCCGCAGAACATGTCCAACAACGCCGCTGTTACCGCCGACGGAGGCGAGATCGGGCGCGCGCAGGCGTTGCAGGCTTTAGCATGCGGGCTGGAGCCCGTGACGGATATGAACCCCGTGCTGCTGAAACCCGAAAGCGAGACCGGTGCGCAGGTGATCGTGCAGGGCAAACGCATGACCACAGCGCGGGCGCGCGATTACGCGGCGCTAAAACCCAAACTGATGGCCTCGGTGTTGGAAAGCTTCTACCGACTGCGCGCTGCCTATGACCTGGTGATTGTCGAGGGTGCGGGCAGCCCTGCCGAGGTAAAC
>JAMWZG010000352.1:0-670 GCA_024304855.1 Paracoccaceae bacterium | reverse complement strand
GGCACGCAGGCGGTTATTGAACCGGCGGATGCCTCGATGGTAAAAGGGTTTATTATCAACAAATTTCGTGGCGATCCTCGTTTGTTCGACGACGGTTACGCGATGATTGAACAGATCACCGGCTGGCGAGGTTTTGGTGTGGTCCCTTGGTTTGCGCAAGCCCATCTGCTGCCTGCGGAAGATGCGCTTGACCTTGGCTCAGGTCCCAACGGTGATGGCGTGACCATAGCCTGCCTGACCCTGTCGCGGATCGCCAATTTCGACGATCTTGATCCACTGAAGGCAGAGCCCGGCGTCAATCTGGTGATGGTGCGCGCAGGTCAGCCGATCCCCGGTGATGCGCGTCTGGTGATCATTCCCGGATCAAAGTCGACTCGCGGCGATCTGGCATTCCTGCGCGCGCAGGGCTGGGACATAGATCTGACTGCCCATATTCGGCGCGGTGGGCATGTTATGGGCATTTGTGGCGGCTATCAGATGCTGGGGCGAAGCGTGAGTGACCCTGACGGGATCGAAGGCCCTGCAGGCGAAACATCCGGGCTAGGCCTGTTAGATATCTCCACCGTGATGACGTCGAACAAGCATCTTTCGCAGGTTAAAGCTCTGCACGCGGCCAGCGGGCTGGAGGTGGCGGGCTACGAGATCCATATTGGACAGAGCGACGGGCCCG
>JAMWZG010000351.1:2237-2856 GCA_024304855.1 Paracoccaceae bacterium | reverse complement strand
CGTGGTCGGCCGCTCCCGTCGCTGGGGGCCGCATCCGGCACAAGGAGAAGCGACATGAAACTGCACGAACTGCACGATAACGACGGCGCCACCAAGAAACGCAAGCGCGTTGGCCGTGGTCCGGGTTCCGGCACCGGCAAGACGGGTGGCCGTGGTATCAAGGGTCAGAAGTCCCGCTCGGGTGTCTCGATCGGGGGCTATGAAGGCGGGCAGATGCCGCTCTATCAGCGTCTGCCGAAGCGCGGCTTCAACAAGCCGAACCGCAAGGCCTATGCTGTGCTGAACCTGGGTATCCTCCAGAAATTCATCGAAGCCGGCAAGATCGACGCCAAGCAGCCGATCACCGAAGATGTGCTTGTGGCCTCGGGTCTGGTGCGTCGCAAGCTGGATGGCGTGCGGATTCTGGCCAAGGGCGACTTCTCGGCCAAGGTCACGCTGAACGTCACCGGCGCATCGGCGCAGGCCGTCGAGGCAGTCGAGAAGCTGGGCGGCACATTGACCGTCACGGCACCTGCCAAGGCCGCTGCGGCTGAATAACGGGTTGTGAGCGGCGCGCGCGCCGCTTACATAGACCCTAGTTTTCCTGAACGCCGCCTGAGCCGGAAAACCGCTCTGGCGG
>JAMWZG010000351.1:0-2227 GCA_024304855.1 Paracoccaceae bacterium | reverse complement strand
GAGAGAGACCGCGAATGGTATCTGCAGCAGAACAAATGGCGGCGAACACCAGCTGGGCCGCCCTTGGCAAAGCGACCGATCTTCGCAACCGCATCTTCTTTACGCTTGGCCTTCTGATCGTCTATCGCCTTGGCACGTTCATTCCGGTGCCGGGAATCGATGGCGCGTCGCTGCGCGAGTTCATGGAAGGTGCCGCTGCGGGTATCGGTGGCATCCTGTCGATGTTCACAGGGGGTGCGCTTGGCCGGATGGGGATCTTTGCCCTTGGCATCATGCCCTATATCTCGGCCTCGATCATCGTGCAGCTTCTGGCCTCCATGGTCCCCAAACTTGAGCAACTCAAGAAAGAGGGTGAGCAGGGGCGCAAGAAGATCAACCAGTATACCCGCTATGGCACTGTGTTCCTGGCGACGTTGCAAGCCTATGGTCTGGCTGTCAGCCTTGAGGCGGGCGATCTTGTCACCGATCCCGGCCTGTTCTTCCGCGCCTCCTGCGTGATCACGCTTGTCGGCGGCACCATGTTCCTGATGTGGCTGGGCGAGCAGATCACCGCGCGCGGCATCGGCAACGGTATCTCGCTGATCATCTTCGTGGGTATCGTCGCGGAAATCCCCGCCGCTCTGGCGCAATTCTTCAGCCAGGGCCGTTCGGGCGCCATCAGCCCCGCCGTGATCGTCGGTGTGATCTTGATGGTGGTCGTGACAATTGCCTTCGTGGTGTTCATGGAGCGGGCCTTGCGCAAGATCCATATCCAGTATCCGCGTCGGCAGGCCGGGATGAAGATCTATGAAGGCGGCTCCTCCAGCCTGCCGGTCAAGGTCAACCCCGCTGGCGTGATCCCCGCGATCTTCGCAAGCTCGCTGCTGCTGCTGCCCGCCACGGTCAGCACCTTTTCGGGCACGGATACCGGGCCGATCATGTCCACGATCATGGCCTATTTCGGCCCCGGTCAGCCGCTTTACCTGCTGTTCTTCGTCGTGATGATCGTCTTCTTCTCGTATTTCTATACGTTCAACGTGTCGTTCAAACCCGATGATGTGGCCGAGAACCTGAAGAACCAGAACGGTTTTGTCCCCGGCATCCGCCCCGGCAAGAAGACGGCTGAGTATCTGGAATATGTGGTCAGCCGCATTCTGGCGCTTGGCTCGGCCTATCTGGCGGCGGTCTGTCTGCTGCCCGAGATCCTGCGGAACGAGTTGGCGATCCCCTTCTACTTCGGCGGCACATCGGTGCTGATCGTGGTGTCGGTGACGATGGATACGATCCAGCAGGTGCAGAGTCATCTTCTGGCGCATCAATACGAAGGTCTGATCGAGAAGTCCCAGTTGCGTGGCAAAGGCAAGAAACGCACGACCAGAAAGGCACCGGCGCGCAGATGAACATCATTCTTCTCGGACCTCCGGGGGCGGGCAAAGGCACCCAGGCGCGGCATCTGGTCGAGGCGCGCGACATGATCCAGCTGAGCACCGGCGACATGCTGCGCGAGGCCCGCACCAGCGGCACCGAGATGGGGCGCGTCGTGGCCGATGTCATGGATCGCGGCGAGTTGGTGACGGATGAGATCGTGATCGGTCTGATCCGCGAGAAGCTGGTCGGGAATCGCGCGGGCGGGTTCATCTTTGACGGCTTTCCCCGGACGCTGCCGCAGGCGGATGCGCTGGCCGAGTTGCTGGCGGCAACGGGCGAGAAGCTGGATGCTGTGATCGAGATGCAGGTGGATGATGCGGCCCTTGTGGCGCGGATCACCGGGCGTTTCACCTGTGGCGATTGTGGCGAGGTCTATCACGACGTGACGCATCGCCCCGCAGTTGAAGGTGTTTGCGACAAATGCGGCGGCACCAACATGAAGCGGCGCGCCGATGACAACGAAGACAGTCTGCGCCAGCGTCTGATGGAATATTACAAAAAGACCTCGCCGCTGATCGGCTATTACTATGCCAAGGGCCAGTTGCGCACCGTCGATGGTCTGGCCGAGATCGAGGATGTTCAGAAGGCGATTGCCGCCATTCTGGACTGATCGGCCCGGATTGCCGGAAACCTTGGGCGGGGGGCTTGACGGCCCCCTGTTTCTTACATAACCAGCCCTATCTCGAACATGAGAGATGATTCTGAGCGGGTCGCTCCCGCGCGCGAATCGACACCTGAATTCAGCTGCGGCCCGATGGCACGATGCCTCGGGCCTACGTTGTGAAAAAAGGTTCTGGAAACACGGAACCGCAACGAAAAG
>JAMWZG010000350.1:1918-2861 GCA_024304855.1 Paracoccaceae bacterium | reverse complement strand
ACCGGTTCGGAACCTTGTCTACGCAGTCTTCAACGGTTACGCGGGCCATGAGAGCACTCCAATCAGCGGATGTCGTGTCGATACACGCACGGGTGTATCAGAAACCCGCTATTTAGGCCGGATCGCAAGCGGATACAAGCCGCTAATCCCGCGCCACCACCTCGGCGCGGGCGGCGGCGGGAAGGGCTGCGCACATCTGCGCGACCGAGAGGCCGGTGAGCGGATGCACCCAGTCGGGCGCGATGTCGGCCAGCGGCACCAGCACGAAGGCGCGGTCCTGAAGCCTTGGGTGCGGCAGGATCAGCCGGTCGGGCACCGCCTCGATCTGCTGGTCCGGCGGCAGGTCGCGCCAGAGCGCCTGCATGGCGGCATCGGGTCGCACCAGATCGCCTGCGGCCAGAAGGTCGAGATCCAGCGTGCGCATCCCCCATCGCTGCGCGCGCTTGCGGCCGTGCGCCGCCTCGATCCGGTGGAGCAGGGACAGGAGCGCGGCCGGGTCGAGATCGGCGCGCAGACGGGCGGCGGCATTGACGTAATCGGGCCCGGCCCCGGCCGGAAAACAAGGGGTGTCGAATAGACGGCTGACCGCCGTGACGGTGACGCCTGCCTTTGTCAGATCGGACAGGGCCGCGTGCAGCGTCTGAGCGGGCGTTCCCTGATCGGACGGCAGATTGCCGCCCAGCGCGATGAGGAATTCTTGATTGGGCATGATCACGCAACTATCCTTCGATAGTCCCATATGGACTTGCGGCCCGGTGGACAACGCCCTAATTTCGTCATTGCCTGTCGCATATTTTACACCCTCGGATCATTCTTTTTACGCGTACCCCACCCACTCACACTCACGGACCCCCCGCGACACGGCGTCTATCTGGAAGGACGATTTATGTTTTACAAAGACGAACGGCTGGCGCTGTTCATCGATGGATCAAACCTATACGCT
>JAMWZG010000350.1:0-1911 GCA_024304855.1 Paracoccaceae bacterium | reverse complement strand
AGCCATGCGGCTCCTTTGCCCAAAGGGCCTCTAGTCAGTAGAAGGTCAATGGCGGGGACTGCTTGACTGACCAACCGCGGCTCAATCCTCCGTGTATAGATATAGACTTGGTCTCGGTTGGATAACTTGACCGATTATATATGAAGACGTGATGCTTGGACGAGTGAGGAAAACCCACTTTACTCGATATGACCGAACCCACTCACTAAGCGCCTTCATTCTCACGCTCTAACGCCTCGCACAAAATTGTATACAACCATCATGTCGTTCGGTAGGTCTGGCGCACAGTTTACTCGGCTGGACAGAATAGGGAAAAAACTTGTGTTTTACAAAGACGAACGGCTGGCGCTGTTCATCGATGGATCAAACCTATACGCCGCCGCGCGGTCGCTTGGGTTTGACATCGACTACAAGCTGTTGCGACAGGAGTTCATGCGTCGTGGCAAACTGGTGCGGGCCTTTTACTACACCGCATTGCTGGAGAATGACGAGTATTCGCCGATACGCCCCCTTGTGGACTGGTTGCATTACAACGGCTACACGATGGTGACGAAACCGGCCAAGGAATACACTGACAGCCAGGGGCGTCGCAAGGTCAAGGGCAATATGGATATTGAACTGACCGTGGATGCGATGGAACTGGCGCCGCGTGTCGATCATATCGTGCTGTTCTCGGGGGATGGCGATTTCCGCCCGCTGATCGAGAGCCTGCAACGGCAGGGCGTGCGGGTGTCGGTCGTGTCCACGATCCGCAGCCAACCGCCGATGATCGCGGATGAGTTGCGCCGGCAGGCCGACAACTTCATCGAGTTGGACGAGCTGAAGGATGTGATCGGACGCCCGCCGCGCGACATGGCCGCCCCTCGCGAGGGGATGGGGGATCAGGCGGGCTGAGGCGCGCGCTGTTCCCTGGGACGAAAAAATGGGGGGCGCCGGTCAGCGGCGCCCCTTTTCCTTTGGGTTTCTTTGGGCGGGTCAGGCTTCCAGACCGTCCAGCAGCAGATCGGTTGCGGCCATCGCCTTGGTCAGGCTGCTGTCATCCTCGCGCGCGGCGACCCAGAGGGCGGCATCGACCAGCGCGCCGTTGATCAGGCGAGCCAGCGCCTCGGGGTCGCAGGGGCGGATATGGCCCGCGCGCATCAGCGCGGCGAGGGTATCGCGGATCTCGCCTATCGTCTTGACCTCGTCCATGTCGCGCATCTTCTGGCCCAGCACGGCGGGAGCGTCGCGCAGATAGATGCGCTGGATTTCCGGATCGCGGGCCTGTTCCAGCCAGAGGCGGCAACAGGCGCGGAAGCCCTGCCATGGATCGGCGTGGCGCGCGTCTTCGGCCGCGATCCGGGCAGAGATTTCCGCGTCAAGCTGGTGGACGACGGCAAGCAGAAGCCCCTCTTTCCCGCCGAAATGGTGATAGAGCGCGCCGCGCGTCACGCCCGCCTCGGCACAGATCGCATCCATGGCGCTGGCGGCATAGCCCTGCGCGGCAAAGGTGCGGCGGGCGGCGGCAAGCAGCCGGGCGGTGGTTTCGGCGCTCATCTGGTCGCGGCTGCGGCGCTGTGGGCTGGCCATTGACATACACTCCGTATGTTTCTAGATCACTGACATACGCAGCGTATGTTTCCTTGATCCGGGTTTCAACATGTCTTCTCTGACGGCTTCTGTCCCGCTCTGGCCTGCCACGCGCGCCGAGATTGCGCCGCTGATCCGGCTGGTCTTGCCGATTGTGGCGGGGCTTGCGGCATCCACGCTGATCGGGGTGGTGGATACGGTGATGATCGCGCCGCTGGGCACGGTGCCGCTGGCCGCGGCATCGCTGACGACGGCGACGATCATCATCTTCTATTCGGCGATTTACGGTTTCATGTCCGCTGTCGGGATCGAGGCGGCGCATCGCCATGGCGCGGGGGATGC
>JAMWZG010000035.1:10632-18368 GCA_024304855.1 Paracoccaceae bacterium | reverse complement strand
ACAAATCCGAAGTGGCCGTAGGCTATGCCACGATCTATGGCGACATGGCGGGCGGCTACAACCCGATCAAGGACATGTATAAACCCCGCGTCTTCGCCGCCTGCCGCTGGCGCAACGCCCATCACCGCGACTGGATGATGGGGCCTGTGGGCGAGGTGATCCCGCCCCGCATCATCGACAAACCCCCCAGCGCCGAATTGCGCCCCGACCAGAAGGACGAGGACAGCCTGCCGCCCTATGCCGTGCTGGACGCCATTCTGGAACTGCTGGTAGACCGCGATGCTTCGGTCGCCGATTGCGTAGCGGCCGGGTTCGATCTGGCTACCGTCAAACGGATCGAACATCTGCTTTATATCAGCGAATACAAACGCTTCCAGTCCGCCCCCGGCACAAGGCTCAGCCCGCGCGCCTTCTGGCTGGACCGCCGCTACCCCATCGCGAACCGCTGGCGCGACGACAGCGGCGCGTGATACATTGCCCTCATCAGTGATGAGGACATGCGATGTCGTGGCTTGGCCGCCTTGTCGAACGCCAGATCCAGAATGCCCGCCTCAAGGGCCAGCTCCAGGGCCTGAAAGGCGAGGGCGCGCCCCTGCCGGACCGTCCGGGCGACGCCTATATCAGCGCCGCTGACGCCGCCGCGTTCCGGATCATGGCCGAAGCAGGCGTGCTGCCCGAGGAAATCCGCCTGAAAAAGGAAGTGACCGCCCAGCGGGCCATTCTGGCCCAAACCACCGAACCCGCCGCGCGCAAGGCCGCGATGGCGCGTCTGGCCGATCTGCAAATGCGCCAGTCCGTCGCCGAAGACGCGCGGCGGCGCTTCATGAAGGACTGATCGCGCCCGTCACTCCCACCAGGGATCGACCACGGCGATGTCATCATCCGACCAGCCGAAATGATGCGCGAATTCATGCACCGTGACATGGGCCACCAGCTCCTCGATGGTGACATCCCCGCGCGCGCGCCATTCATCCAGGATCGGCTCGCGAAACAGCCACACCGTATCCGGTCCCATCGGCTGATCGAAGACCGATTTCTCGGTCATCGGAATGCCGTCATAAAGCCCCGTCAGATCCAGCGGATCGTCGATCTCCAGCTCGTCCAGCATCTCCTGCTCCGGCCAGTTCACAACGCAGATCGCCACCGCAAGGGCCGGCGCGCGAAACGGGGCGGGCAGACCCTCCACCACGCGGCGGGCCATCTGCTCCATCTCGTCCAGACTGGGGATCGCATCTGTCATGACAGCGATATGGCAAGCCTGCGCCCGGATTGAAATCCCCCAGCCGCAGCGACAGGTGAAAAACGACCTCAGCGTCGCGTTCTGGCGCGCGCGGGCTGGGGCGGCTTGGCACAAGCCGTTGACCTTCATACAGGATTGACAGGATGATCGCGGTTCACACGCGGGCGGCGGCCTTTTCCGCCGAGGAATGCGACCGGATCGTCGCGATAGCCGAAACCGCCCCCTCCCGCGATGCGCGGCTTGTGGGGCAGACGCAGGATCACAACCTGCGCCGCGCCGATCTGGTCTGGCTGGATGATGTCCCCGGCACAGACTGGGTCATGGACCGCATCATTGATCTGGTGCGCGAGGCGAACCGCGACACCTTCGGCTTTGACCTGCAAAGTTTCTCGGAAAGCGCGCAGGTCGCCCGCTACGACGCCGCGCGCGAGGGGCATTTCGACTGGCATTCCGACATCGGCGACGGCCCCCTGGCGCGCCAGCGCAAGCTGACCATGGTGGTGCAGCTGTCGCAGCCAGACGGGTATGAGGGCGGCACGCTCGAAGTCATGCCCAGCGCCCATGTGCAGCAGGCCAGCACGGCGCGGGGCGATGCCACCATCTTCCCCAGTTTCCTGTTGCACCGCGTGACGCCAGTGACCAAAGGCCAGCGCCTCTCGCTCACGATCTGGGCGCATGGTCCGGCCTTCCGCTGACATCAGCACGCGCCGCACCGGCCGGTCATCGTTCCGCAAATACGCAATGACAACGGATCAACCGCAAAACCCGCCTCAGGGTTTCGCGGTGACGATCCGGTTCACATGCCCCATCTTGCGACCCGCCTTGACCTCGGCCTTGCCATAAAGATGCAGCGCCGTCGCAGGCTCTTTCGCCAGCTCCGGCACCCGGTCCATATCCGCGCCGATCAGGTTTTCCATCACCACATCGGCATGGCGCGACCCGTCGCCCAAAGGCCAGCCCGCCACCGCGCGGATATGCTGTTCGAACTGGTCGATGGTGCAGCCGTTCTGCGTCCAGTGACCCGAGTTGTGCACGCGCGGCGCGATCTCGTTCACGATCAACCCCTGCGGCGTCACAAACAGCTCGACCCCCATCACGCCCACATAATCCAGCGCATTCAGGATCTTGCCCGTCAACAACACCGCATCCATCCGCAGACTTGCCGACAGGCGCGAGGGCACGGTGGTCGTATGCAGGATACCGTCGCGATGCACGTTTTCGCCCGGATCATAGCAGGCCACATCGCCCCGCGCATTGCGCGCCCCGATCACCGACACCTCGTATTGGAAATCGACAAAGCCTTCCAGAATGGCCGGCGCCCCGCCCATATCCGCCAGCGCGCGACCGGCATCACCCGGCGCCATCAGCCGCGACTGCCCCTTGCCGTCATAGCCGAAGCGCCGCGTCTTGAGGATCGCAGGCACGCCCACAGCGGCAATCGCCGCCTCCAGCGAGGCCGCATCATCCACGGCCGCATAGGGCGCGGTGCGCAGGCCCAGCCCGGTCAGAAAATCCTTCTCGGTGATGCGGTCCTGACTGACGCGCAACGCCTCGCGCCCCGGCCGGATCGGGCGCAGCGGCTCCAGCAGGTCCAGCGCGCTGGTGGGGATATTCTCGAACTCATAGGTGATCACGTCGCAATCTGCCGCAAAAGCCCCAAGCGCCGCCGCATCCTCATAGGGCGCGGTCGTCACGCGATGCGCCACATCGGCAGCAGGCGGATGCGCGCCGGGTTCAAAGACATGCGTGCGAAACCCCAGACGGCTGGCCGCAACCGACAGCATCCGCCCCAGTTGCCCACCGCCCAGAATCCCGATGGTCGCGCCGGTTTTCAGCATCTCACTCATCGACAGGCACCTCGGGGATCGACGCCGACAGGGCCGCGCGCCATTGATCCAGCCGCGCCGCCAGATCCGCATCCTGCAAGGCCAGAATGCCAGCCGCCATCAGCCCGGCATTGGCGGCACCCGCCGCCCCGATCGCCATCGTGGCCACCGGATAACCGCGCGGCATCTGCAAGATGGAATAAAGGCTGTCCACCCCCGCCAGCGCCTTGGTCTGCACCGGCACGCCGATGACCGGCACTCGCGTTTTCGACGCCATCATCCCCGGCAGATGCGCCGCCCCGCCCGCGCCCGCGATGATCACCTGCAAGCCACGCTCCACCGCCGTCTTGCCATAGTCCCACAGCCGGTCCGGGGTGCGATGGGCCGACACGATCCGCGCCTCATAGGCGACGCCCAAAGCGTCCAGCATATCCGCCGCCTCTTTCATCGTGGGCCAGTCCGACTGGCTGCCCATGATGATGCCCACCTTGATCTCGGCCATGACCGCACCCCCTGCAAGATTGAGCGCGCACTATAGCCATGGCGCAGCCTGACGCAATGCGCCCCGGATCAGGCGATGATGTCGGGGGTCAGACGATCCTCGATCCGGGCGATCATGTCCTTCAGGCGCAGTTTCTTTTTCTTCAGCCGCTGGATGGTCAGTTGATCGCCCGTTCCCTTGGCCACAAGGGCGGCAATCGCATCGTCCAGATCGCGATGTTCGCGGCGGAACACCTCAAGCTCCACGCGCAGCACATCGTCCGTCTTCATCGAGATATCGCTGATGGCATTCATGGCACGACAGTCTCCGACAGGTGATTCCCCCGTGCGTGACACGGAAGATCAAAATACTGAAAAAACCGAAAAATCGCAAAACTTCTCGGTCAGCGGACGTGGATTTTCACGGTGCGGACGCCAAGCCTCGGTCAGGCTCTTGCACTGTTCGGGATGACTCCCCATATTTTACCCAAGGCGGGTTGCCAGAACGGGGCCCGCTGCTTGGACGGTCGCTTTTGACAAGGACGTGTCGATGACGAAACTCACCCTGGGGTCACACCCCTATCTGCTGGGCTTCGACCAGCTTGAGCGTTTGCTGGAACGCAACGCGAAATCCGGGAATGAAGGGTATCCCCCTTTCAATATCGAGCAGACCTCGAACAATTCCTATCGCATCACGCTGGCTGTGGCCGGCTTTGCCGAAACCGATTTGGCCATCACGGTCGAGGATCGGCAACTGGTGATCCGTGGCCGTCAGCGCGATGACAGCGATGGTCGCGTCTATCTGCATCGCGGCATCGCCGCGCGGCAGTTCCAGCGCAGTTTCGTTCTGGCCGACGGTGTCGAAGTTGGCGAGGCGATCATGGAAAACGGACTCCTGCACGTCGATCTGACACGGGCCCAGCCCGAAACAGTGGTGCAGACCGTCAGGATCAGAAGAGGATAAGCCCATGGATACGACATACGAACCGCTCGATCAAAGCACCGATCCGATCGTTTATGTCCGCCCCGTCAAGGTGGCCGACCTGCCCGATGAAATCCGCCAGCAGGCCATGGGCATCGACACGCTCTATGCCGTGCATGATGCGAATGGCGCGCAGCTTGCTCTGGTCAAGGACCGCAAGCTGGCCTTCGTGCTGGCCCGTCAGAACCACATGGCTCCCGTCGCCGTGCACTAAGCCGCGCATTGGCCCGAAAACGGCCCGTCAGGGCCGGTCAGAGGGGGCGTGAAACACCAAAGGCCGCATCCGGGGATGCGGCCTTTTCCTTTGCGGCGGCAAAGCCTCAGCCCGCGATCAGGCCCATGCTTTCCAACTTCAGGATCACCTGATGCGCGCAGGTGTCCACATCCACATTCTCGGTATCCAGCCGCAACTCGGGGCTTTCGGGAATGTCATAGGGGTCCGAGATCCCGGTGAATTCCTTGATCTTCCCTTCCCGCGCCAGCTTGTAGAGACCCTTGCGGTCGCGCCGCTCGCATTCCTCGAGGCTGGTCGAGACATGCACCTCCAGAAAGGCGCCGAACTGCTCGATATCCTCGCGCACGGCCCGGCGCGTCGTCGCATAGGGCGCGATGGGAGCGCAGATGGCGATCCCGCCGTTCTTCGTGATCTCGGACGCGACATAGCCGATGCGGCGGATGTTCAGGTCGCGATGCTCCTTGCTGAAACCCAGTTCCGACGACAGGTTCTTGCGCACCACATCCCCGTCCAGCAACGTCACGGGGCGCCCGCCCATCTCCATCAGCTTGATCATCAGCGCATTGGCGATGGTCGATTTGCCCGAGCCGGAAAAGCCCGTGAAAAACACCGTGAACCCCTGCTTCGAACGCCGCGGAGAGGTGCGGCGCAGCTCCGTCACCACCTCGGGGAACGAGAACCAGTCCGGGATCTCCAGCCCTTCACGCAGACGACGCCGCAACTCGGTGCCGGAAATATCCAGAACGGTCGATCCCTCGGGAACCTCATCCACGGGGAAATACTGTGCCTTTTCCTGCACATAGACCATCTGTTTGAAATCGACCATCTCGATGCCGATCTCCTTCTGATGCTGACGCACCAGCTCCTGTGCGGCGTAAGGGTCGTAGAAATCCTTGCCCTGACTGTTCTTGCCGGGGCCTGCATGATCGCGCCCGACGATGAAATGCGTCAGACCGTGGTTGCGCCGGATCAGCGCGTGCCACACAGCCTCGCGTGGGCCGGCCATCCGCATGGCAAGGTTCAGCAGGCTCAGATGCGTCGTGGCCGACGGATACTGATCCAGCACCGCCTCATAGCAGCGCACACGGGTGAAATGGTCCACATCGCCCGGTTTGGTCATGCCCACGACCGGATGGATCAACAGGTTCGCCTGCGCCTCGCGCGCAGCGCGGAAGGTCAGCTCCTGATGCGCCCGGTGCAGCGGGTTGCGCGTCTGAAAGGCCACGACCTTGCGCCAGCCCAGTTTGCGGAACAGGGCGCGCAATTCATTGGGTGTATCGCGGCGCGCCTTGAAATCATAATGCACCGGCTGCTGGATGCCTGTCACAGGCCCGCCCAGATACACGGCACCTGCCTTGTTATGCAGATAGTTCACCGCCGGATGGGCCTGATCGTCGGCACCGAACACTTTTTCCGCCTCAAGCGCCTTGTTGGGCACCCAACGGTCGGTCACGGTCATCGTGGCCAGGATTACGCCTTCCTGATCGCGCAGCGCGATGTCCTGCCCCTCTTCCAGCTTGTCGGCAAAGGCCTCGGGCACGTCCAGCGTGATCGGCATCGGCCACAATGTGCCATCCGCCAGACGCATCTTGTCCACGACGCTGTCGTAATCTGCCTCGCTCAGGAACCCTTTCAGCGGATTGAACCCGCCATTCATCAACAGTTCCAGATCGCAGATCTGGCGCGGCGTCAGATCCCAGCTGATCAACTGACCCGCCTCGATCTTGAGTTTCTGCGCGCTCTCATACGAGACGTAAAGTTCGGGGATCGGGGCCAAGTTGGGCGTGTACATGGGCAGGTCTTTCAATACGGATCAGACGGAAAACGGGTTACATCACGAGCGGGGCCGAGCCTGCAAAACAGATGCAGGGACGCGCGCCGTCTAGCGCCTGAAAGGGACAAAATTCAAGCCGACTTTGGTTCGAACTGCGACTTCGGACCAAAGTGACTCATTTTTGCAGGTCTTTGGTCGATTATCCCTGATGTCCGGCCAGAAAGCGTTCAGCGTCCAGCGCCGCCATGCAGCCCATCCCGGCCGAGGTGACGGCCTGACGGTATTTATGATCCGTCAGGTCGCCGGCCGCGAAGATTCCGGGAATCGATGTCTCGGTGCTGCCGGGCTTCACAGTGACATAGCCGCCGTTGTGCAGCTCAAGCACATCCTTGACCAATTCATTGGCCGGTGCGTGCCCGATCGCGACGAACACACCCTTGCAGGGGATCTCGGTGATCGCGCCCGTGTCCACATGCTTGACACGCACGGCGGTCACGCCCTTGGGGTTATCCTCACCAACGACTTCCTCCAGCGCGTGAAACCACAGCGTCTCGATCTTGGGGTTCTTGAACAGACGCTCCTGAAGGATCTTCTCCGCCCGCAAATTGTCGCGCCGATGGATCAGCGTCACCTTCGAGGCGAAATTGGTCAGAAACAGCGCCTCCTCGACAGCCGTGTTGCCACCGCCGATCACCACGATCTCCTGCCCGCGATAAAAGAACCCGTCACAGGTCGCGCAGGCCGACACGCCGAACCCTTTGTAAGCCTCCTCCGACGGCAGGCCCAGCCATTTGGCCCGCGCCCCCGTGGCCAGGATCACCGCATCAGCGGTATAGGTCGTGCCGCTGTCGCCGCGTGCCACAAAGGGACGCACCGTCGTGTCCAGCGAGATGATGATGTCCCCGATGATCTCGCAGCCCATGGCCTTGGCGTGATCCTGCATCCGCACCATCAGATCCGGCCCCTGAACCTCGGTATCGCCGGGCCAGTTCTCCACCTCAGTCGTCGTGGTCAGCTGACCGCCCGGTTCGATCCCCTGCACAAGGATCGGCTCCAGCATGGCGCGGCTGGCATAGACGCCCGCCGTATAGCCAGCAGGCCCCGAACCGATGATCAGAACCTTCGTGTGACGTGTCTCGGCCATGCGGGCAACCTTTGTCTTTGAATCTGCGTTGAACACAGCATATAGACCCTGTCTC
>JAMWZG010000035.1:0-10622 GCA_024304855.1 Paracoccaceae bacterium | reverse complement strand
AAGGAGAGCAGGAACATGGCCGGAACGCGGCTTGACCCGATTGATCGGAAAATTCTGGCAGAGTTGCAGGCCGATGGCCGCATGACGAATGTGGAGCTGGCCAAGCGCGTGGGGATCTCCGCGCCGCCCTGCCTGCGCCGCGTCCGCACGCTGGAAGAGGCGGGATATATCCGCGGCTATCACGCCAAGGTCGATCCGCGCGAACTCGGCTTCGAGGTGCAGGTTTTCGCCATGGTCGGCCTGCAAAGCCAGGCCGAGGCGGATCTCTCCGCCTTCGAGGCGCGCTGCCGGGCATGGCCGCTTGTGCGTGAATGCCACATGCTGAACGGCGAGGTGGACTTCATCCTCAAATGCGTGGCCCCCGACCTCAGCACCTTTCAGTCCTTTCTGACAGAACAGCTGACCGCCGCCGACAATGTCGCCAGCGTCAAGACCAGCCTCGTGATCCGTGGCGCCAAGGAAGAGCCCGGCGTGCCCTTCGACGTGCTGGAAGCGCGGCTGAACCGCTCCGCCTGACAGGCCGACCTCAGGGATGAACGCAAAAGGGCGCCGCAGGGGTGCCCTTTATTCTTGTGCGATCCGCTCTCAGGCGGCCGTCAGGCTGTCCAGCGTTTCCAGCGTCGCGCGCGGATAGGCCAGCGGGCCGAAGTCATCCAGACAGCGGATATGCGGAAACAGCGACAGGAACAGCGACAGCATGTTCGGCCCCATCCGCTGCTCCAGTCCCAGACCGGGGTGGAAACTCTCCATGTCGATCCCCGACACCTTGATCGAGGCGTGGCGGTCCAGACACAGATGATAGACTGTCACGGGGCGCGGCGGGGTGATGCGGATCGTGCTCATCCCGTCCTCGAAATCCGCAGCCGGCGTAAAGACCTGACCGGAGCGCGCGCCGGTCCCGTTCAGCTCGCGCAGGGCGGCGGGGCGGTGCAGCAGGCGTGCGGCGGGGCCGGCCATCACATCGGCCATCGGGCGGCCCATGCCAAAGGTGTCGGCCATGATCCGGGTCATGCGCGTCTGGTCCGGGGTTTCAACCGGAGCATCGGGCAGGATCGTCATCGACCCGATCCACATCACGGGGCGGGGACCGAACTCGGCCGTCTCGATCTCCATGCCGGGCAGCAGATCCTCGATCGCGCACAGACCCTGCGTCGTCGCCATCAGCGTGCCCCGCGCAAAGGCCGAGAATGCCGCCTCGAACTGCGGCGTCGCCGGGGCCACGTGGCGGCTCGTCTCGACATCGCCATTCGCGCCAAGAGAGCTGACCTCATAGCGGCGCATCACCGGCATCTTCTGCGGCGCTGTCGCGGCGGCGGCAGGCAGCACGCCCCGTCGTGACGGCGGCAGCGACGGTGCCTTGCGGGCCATGGCCGGATTGCCGGTCAGGCGCGGTGTTTCGCAATGAGGCTTTTGTGTGACCGTGTCACGGGCCATGAAACCGGGCTTGTCGTCCAGCGGCCGCCGCGTCGAAAGCGCGCCATGGGCCAGGCTGATGCCGGAGGATGTTTTCGTGACTGCCAGATGTCTGGCAGCGGGGGTATCAAATGCCATGCGGTTCACCACTTCTTGGCGTCGCAGTCGTGTCGGCCCCCACCGACAACACCGAAAGGACTTTGGTTTCAGGTCGTTTTCAGTGAGATCAATTGGCCCAATCCCGCCACCTTTGTCAAAAATTCAGGACAATCTGTGGCGCGGCCAATTCAATGGCAGGTTTGCAGGGGGTTTTGTTTCACTGGCTTGGACAAACTTGCCACAATTTGATTCGATCCGTGGCGGTGGGGGCGATGGGCCGGATCTGGCAGGGCGGAGAGGTTGGCCATGAAAAAGCCGCCCTTTGCGGGGGCGGCTTTCAGGCTGCCGGGGCGTGAAGGGAGCGTCAGGCCCGGCGGGCGAGTTTGGGGCTGGGGCGGCGCTTGGCGGTCATGGCCGCGCGGGCGGTGCCGCGCTGCCAGGGAAGAGAGGTCGCCGCCAGCTCGGGGCTTTGGGCGGTGGCGATCACCGATTTCATCCAGCGTCTGATCTTCATCTGTCCTGTCTCCTTGCCCGGTGGTGCGGGGGTATTGCGGTTGCTCAAGAAACAATCTGACGGATCAATGCGGCATTGTTTTGGCGATTGGCGTGATTCTTGTGGGGCCGGGTCAAAAACCGGGATGGTCCGGGATGTCCCACGGTGGGACAAAATAATATGATGAAATTACAACGACTTGCGTCAATACCCCTGCGGGCGGTGCCTTCAGGAAATCTTGACCGCCACGCCGTTTCGACCCCGTGCAGGCACGGCATGGTCGCAATCCTGCCCGGATCATCGAGGGATCATCCTCAGATCATCGCTTGATCAGCGCCCGATCACAGGGGACTCAGCCCCGCATCCGCATCCGCACTCGCATCACAGCCGGATGGCCGAGATCAGCCGGCCGTAATCCGCCTCGCCGGCATGGGTGGTGCGGCGGTAGGAGAAGAATCGCTCCGGCTCGGAATAGGTGCAATGGCGGGTCCATTCGGCGTGACCCACCCCTGCGGCGCGCAGACGGTGCAGGCCATAGGCAGGCAGGTCGAACATCATGCGGTCGGCAGACCCCTGCGCAAAGAAACGGGCATTGTCCGGGTCTTCCGCCAGAAAGGCATCCAGAAACTCGGGCCCGACCTCATAGGCGCGCTGGCTGATCGAGGGGCCGATGACGGCATGGATATGGTCACGATCCGCGCCCAATGCCTCCATCGCGTCGAGCGTCGCTTCCAGCACACCGTCCAGCGCGCCGCGCCATCCGGCATGGGCCGCGCCGATCACCCCGGCCTGCGCATCGGCAAAAAGCACGGGTTGGCAATCGGCGGTCAGGATCGCAAGGGCCACACCGGGTGTGGCGGTCACGATCGCATCGGCACGCGGCTTGTCGGCCAGCGGCCCGGTGGCATGGACGACATCCGCCGAATGCACCTGATGCACTGTCACCAGATTGTCCGGCATCACATCCATCGCCTGCGCCACGCGACCGCGGTTGATCGCCACGATCTCTGCCTGATCCGAGGAGCCGGGACCGCAGTTCAAGCCCTGAAACACCCCCGAAGATGCGCCGCCGCGCCGGGTAAAGAACCCGTGACGGAGCGGCATCAACGCCTCTGATGTGAGTATTTCCAAAGTCATGTCTGTGTCAGGCATCCAGTCCGGGGGGCGGCGCCGACCCTTTGGGAAACAGCGCCACCACTTTGAAGAGCGTCCCCATTTCCTGCGGATGCGTCAAGCGCCGATGTGCGGCGACATGCGCCTCGTGCGCGGGGCCGGTCAATTGCGCGGCAAGTGCCTGCGCGCGCGCCGTGATCCCGAGGCGTTCCAGAAACACGCCCTGCGGGGTCAGGCGGCTGTGCGCGCAGGGAAGATGCGCCACCAACGCCTCGAAATCGACATGGGCGGTCAGGTCCACCGCACCGGGACGGTCGAAGGGCGAGACATGGGTTTGCTGCCCCATCGCCTGCAACGTATCCCCCAGAGATCGCCAGTCGCCGTAATCGAGGATCAACGCGGCCCCGCTGTGATCCGCGATGCGCTGGCCGATCTGCCCCGCGATGAGGGGGGCTGTCGCGCAGATCTCGACCACATCGCCGGGTCGCGTATCGGCAAGGCGCGCGTCAAGCGATGCAAGGGCAGGGGCCGGGACCAGACCGGGGGTCAGCCTGTCACCCTTGGACCCGATGACGATTTCCGAAAAGCCGTCATCGCCGCGCTGAAACTGGCGGATCGGCAGGGCGTCGAAAAACTCGTTCGCGACCAGATAGAGCGGCTGTTGCGGCAGATCATCGGCCCGGTCATGCCATGTCACCCGGTCCGCAGGCCAGAGCGGCGAGAGCGTCGATGCCTGCGCGGCCCGCAGGCGGGGTGAGGCTTCGACCAGATGGACATGGGCGGCCGCGTGGAAGCCCGGCACCCTGGCGGTGACGCGCAGGATGTCGGCCATCAAGGTGCCGCGACCGGGGCCAAGCTCGGCCAGCGCAAAGGCGGCGGGCGCCCCCTGATCCAGCCATGTCTGCGCAAGGCAGAGGCCCAGAAGTTCGCCGAACATCTGGCTGATGTCGGGGGCGGTGATGAAGTCACCCGTGGCACCAAAGGGCTGGCGCGTGGTGTAATAGCCGTGGATGGGGTGCAGCAGGCATTCGGTCATGTAATCCGCCACGGTCAGCGGGCCGTTGGCCGCGATCCGGTCCAGCAGCAGCCCTGCAAGCGGGGTCATGTCCCGGCCCCGGTCCGTCATGCCGGGGCGGTTCTTGCGCGGTGGCGGGCATAGAGGATCAGCGCGATGCCCGCCGCCAGCATCGGCAGCGACAGAAGCTGTCCCATGCTGATCCCGATCGTGTCGGAGAGCCGGATGACATGGCCCAGCGGATTGTCGGGCGTGATGAATTGCGCATCGGCCTGCCGGAAATATTCCACGACAAAGCGCGCGGCCCCGTAGCCTGTGAGGAAGACCCCGGTGATCTGCCCCGGCACCTTGAGCCAGTCGCGCCGGAACGCCAGCCAGAGCATGACGCCCAGCAGCAGGGCACCCTCCAGCCCGGCCTGATAGAGCTGCGACGGATGGCGCGCGCACAGGCCCAGGACACCTGCGCAATCCTGCGCCGCCGTGCCCGGAAAGATCACGCCCCAGGGCAGATCGGTCGGGCGGCCCCAGAGTTCGGCATTGATGAAATTGGCGATGCGGCCCAGCATCAGGCCCACGGGCACGCCCAGGGCGATGGCATCGGCGGCGGCGAGGCGCGGGATCTTGTGCCGCCAGGTGAAGATCCAGGCGGCCACGGCCACGCCCAGAAACCCGCCGTGAAAGGCCATGCCCCCCTGCCAGACCATCGGGATCTGGCCCGGATTGGCCAGGTAATAGGCGGGCTGGTAGAACAGCACGAAGCCCAGGCGCCCGCCTGCGATGATGCCGATGATGACCCATGTCAGCAGATCCTCGATCTGCGCCGGGGTCATGGGGGGCACATTGCCGCGCCAGAGCGCGGGACGGCGGATGGCGGCAAGGGTGATCTGCCAGGCGATGACGATGCCCGCGATATAGGCCAGCGCATACCAGCGCAGGGCGAAGTCCATCCCGAAGAGGGTGATCGTGAAGATCTCGGGCGAGAGGTCGGGGAAGGGGATCATGGCGCGCATCTGCGTCTGTCTGCCTCGGGTCTGGGAAGAGGTCAACCTTGTGGGTCGGGGCATTGCGGCCCATATAGGCAGGTAAAGGGAACGCTGGAGAGCCGCAATGCAGACGCGCAACAAAATTCTGGATGACATCTCGCAACTGATGACCAACGCCATGGGTGTGGCGCAGGGGGCCAAGGACGAGGCCGAGACGGCGATGAAGTCGATGATCGACCGCTGGCTGGCGGATCGCGATTTCGTCACGCGCGAGGAGTTCGACGCGGTCCGCGCCATGGCGCAGAAGGCGCGCGAGGAGAATGCCGCCCTTCTGGCCCGGATCGAGGCGCTGGAGGGCAAGGGCAAGTAAGCCCTCACCCCCGTTTGACGTGACAGGACGCGCGCACCCCGGCAGCGGGGCTGCGCGCGTTTTTCATGCGCGCGGTCCGGGGCGTCTGTTGCCATGGATATTTGGGGCAAGAAGAAGCGGCGGCTACCAGTGCCTGTAGATTGATCAGGATGATGGGGATTTGCCGGATTCATCCACATCTTCTTGCGGTTATCCCCAAGAAATGACTTTACAGGGGGCGGGGTCATGCACCACCATATCTTGTAGGGGCGTGGGGGTTGGCCTCCGTCCTTTGAGCAGGCACCTAGCGGTTGAGGCGCAATGACGCCCCGACGCTACAGGCAGAGAGGTGGCGCCATGGCACTATCCGAGCATTTCCTTGAGGATGACATTCACCCGATCGACATCGTCGAGAATATCGCGGCCTATCACGACTGGGATTTCGACCGGATCGGGCAGGATCAGATCGCGATGGCGGTCGAGGGACAGTGGCGGACCTATTCGATCACGCTGGCCTGGTCCAGCTATGACGAGACGCTGCGGTTGATCTGCACCTTCGAGATGGAGCCGCCCGAGGCGCGCCTGCCGCAGTTGTATGAGACGCTGAACGCGGTCAATGACCAGTGCTGGGCCGGGGCGTTCACCTTCTGGACGGCGCAGAAGCTGATGGTGTGGCGCTATGGGCTGGTGCTGTCGGGCGAGCAGGTGGCAAGCCCCGAGCAGATCGACACGCTGATCAATGCCGCGGTGATGAGTGCCGAGCGGTATTATCCGGCGTTCCAGCTGGTGGTCTGGGGCGAGCGGTCGCCGGCCGATGCGATCCAGGTCGCCATTGCAGAGGCCTACGGGCGCGCGTAACACTGCCCCCCGACGCAAGAAAAGCCGAGGGGGGTGATCCATGGATATGCAAGAACTTGGCCGCAGGGGGCTGGTCCTGCTGGGCTGTGGCAAGATGGGATCGGCCATGCTGGCGGGGTGGCTGGCGCGGGGGCTTGATCCCAAGGGTGTCTGGGTGATCGACCCCAATCCGTCGGATTGGCTGCGGGGCACGGGCGTGCAGATCAATGCCGATCTGCCCGCGCATCCGGCCATCGTGATCGTGGCGGTCAAGCCGCAGATGATGGGGGCGGCCCTGCCCACACTTGCGGCGATGGGGAATGGCGCGACGCTGTTCATCTCGGTCGCGGCGGGCACGCCGATTGCGCGCTTCGAGGAGGTTCTGGGCGCGCGGACGCCGATCGTGCGGGCGATGCCCAACACCCCCGCTGCTGTGGGACGCGGGATCAGCGCCATCGTGGCCAATCCGCACGCGGGGGCCGCAGGGCTGGATGCGGCCGAGGCGCTGCTGTCGGCCGTGGGGCAGGTGGTGCAGCTGGAGCATGAAGGGCAGATGGACGCCGTCACCGGCCTGTCAGGATCGGGCCCCGCCTATGTGTTTCACCTGATCGAGACGATGGCGGCGGCAGGCGAGGCGCAGGGGCTGTCGCCCGATCTGGCGCTGCAACTGGCGCGGGCCACGGTCGCCGGCGCAGGCGCGCTGGCCGAGGGCACGGATGAGACCCCCGCGCAGTTGCGCATCAACGTGACCAGCCCCAATGGCACCACGCAGGCGGCGTTGACTGTGCTGATGGACCCGGAAAACGGCTTTCCCGCGCTGCTGCACCGTGCGATCAAGGCCGCCACCGAACGATCCAAGGAGCTGTCCCGTGGCTGACATCAGTTTTGACGATTTCCTGAAAGTGGACATTCGCGTGGGTCGCGTGACCCGCGCCGAACCCTTTCCCGAGGCGCGCAAACCCGCGATCAAGCTCTGGATCGACTTTGGCCCCGAGATCGGGGAGAAGAAGACCTCGGCCCAGATCACGGCGCATTACACGCCCGAGGTCTTGCCGGGCAAACAGGTGATGGCGGTTGTCAATTTCCCGCCCCGGCAGATCGGACCCTTCATGTCCGAAGTGCTGGTGCTGGGGGTGTCGGACGCGGCGGGCGGGATCGTCCTGCTGTCGCCCGATCTGGATGTGCCGCTTGGGGAAAGGATGCATTGATGCCAAAGGTTTTGATCAGCCGCCGTCTGCCGGATTCGGTTCTGGACGCGGCGCACAAGATGTTCGACGTGGAATTGCGCGACAAGACACAGCCGATGACCCCCGCCGAGATGCGCTCGGGTCTGGCGGTCTATGATGCGATGATGCCGTCGCTGGGCGATCAATTCTCTTCCGAGATTTTCGCGGAATTCGGGCGGCCGCGCTGCAAGCTGCTGGCGAATTTCGGGGTGGGGATCAACCATATCGACGTGGAGGCCGCCCGCGCCCATGGGGTGAAGGTCACGAATACCCCCGGTGCCGTGACCGATGCCACCGCAGATACCGCGATGACGCTGCTCTTGATGAGCGCGCGGCGCGCGGCGGAGGGCGAGCGTCTGGTCCGTTCCGGCGCATGGGAGGGCTGGCATCCCACGCAGATGCTGGGCCTGCATGTGACGGGCAAGACCGTGGGCATCGTCGGCATGGGCCGCATCGGGCAGGCCATCGCGCGGCGCTGTCATTTCGGTTTCGGGATGGAGGTGCTGTTCTACAACCGCTCGCCCAAGACCGTGGAATTTCCGGCGCGACAGGTGGACAGCCTGACCGATCTGGCCGGGCAGGTGGATTTTCTGGTCGTGGCCACCCCCGGCGGGGCCGAGACCCATCACCTGATCGACACGCAGGTTCTGGCCGCGATGCAGCCCCATGCCCATCTGGTCAATATCGCGCGGGGCGATGTGGTCGAGGAGGCGGCCCTGATCGCCGCGCTGCAAGCAGGCCGGATCGGCGGCGCGGGGCTGGATGTCTATGAGTTCGAGCCGCAGGTGCCTGTGGCGCTGCGCAAGCTGGATAACGTGACGCTGCTGCCGCATCTTGGCACATCGACGCTGGAGGTGCGCGAGGCGATGGGGCGCATGGTTCTGGACAATCTGGCCGCGCATTTTGCCGGAAAACCCCTGCCCAATCTGGTGTGACGCAGGGGCAGGCGCGGGTTTGAGCGCGGGAGCGGTGGGCATCGCCCCTTGACCTTGGCGGTGCCTTCGGATGATCTGGGGCACCATCAGGGAAGGGGCGCGCCATGTATCAGCCTGTCATCAGCGGAACCGGGGTCTTTACCCCGTCGCAGGTCATCACGAATGATGAGCTTGTTGCGGCCTTCAACGCCTATGCCGACAAGTTCAATGCCGACCATGCCGCCGAAATCGCGGCGGGCGAGGTGGTGGCGAAGGAACATTCCTCCTCCGAGTTCATCTTCAAGGCCTCGGGGATCGAGCAGCGCTATGTTCTGGACAAGTCAGGTGTGCTGGACCCGGATGTGATGCATCCCCTGCTGCGCCAGCGCAGCGATGATGAGCCGGGCGTCATGGCGGAAATGGCGCTGGATGCCTGTTCCAAGGCCTTGGCGATGGCGGGGCTGACGGGGGCGGATATTGATCTGGTGATCTGTGCGGCCAGCAACATGGAACGCGCCTATCCCGCCGTGGCGGTCGAGATTCAGCAGCTTCTGGGCGCGGGGGGCTTTGCCTTTGACATGAACGTGGCCTGTTCATCCGCGACCTTCGGGATACAGGCGGCGGCCGACATGGTGCGGGCCGGATCGGCGCGGCGGGCCATCGTGGTGAACCCCGAGATCTGCTCGGGCCATCTGGAATGGCGCGACCGGGATTGTCATTTCATCTTTGGCGATGTCTGCACCGCCACCGTGATCGAGCGGGAAGAGGATGCGAAAGGCGCGCATTTCAAGGTGATTTCCACCCGTTGCGCCACGCAGTTCTCCAACAATATCCGCAACAACAACGGTTTTCTGCGCCGCTCGCGCCCTGATGGGGTGGCGGATCGGCGCGACATGCAGTTCATGCAGAACGGGCGCAAGGTCTTCAAGGAAGTGGTGCCGATGGTGTCGGATCATATCCTGGCGCATCTGGCGGCCGAGGGGGTGGAGGCGTCGCAGCTGCGCCGTCTCTGGCTGCATCAGGCGAACAAGTCGATGAACGATTTCATCGGGCGCAAGGTCTTGGGGCGCGAGCCGGAACCGGGTGAACAGCCCAATATCTTGCAGGAATATGCCAATACATCCTCTGCCGGGTCGATCATCGCCTTTGCGAAACATTCGGCGGATTTGCGGCCCGGTGACATGGGGCTGATCTGCTCCTTCGGCGCGGGTTATTCCGTGGGCTCTGTGCTGGTCGAGCGGGTCTAGCGCAGCGCGGATTTCATCGCGGCTTCGGGAAAGCAGGTAGGGGTCTTGCCCGTCGCCTCTTGCCAGGTGCCGATGGCGCGGCGGGTGCGGAACCCGGCCAGACCGTCCGCGCCGCCGGTATCATGGCCCATGCGTTGCAGCGCGACCTGCATGGCGGCGACATCCGCGCGCATCAGGCCACCGACGCGGCCCCAGGGGGCGGTGAAATCCCCCATGCCATAGGCGATGCGGTCGCCGACATGGCCCACGAACAGGGCGTAAAGATCGGACATGTTGTAGTCTTTCAGGACATAGAAGTTCTGCGTGACCACGAAGGCAGGGCCGAAGCGGCCTGCGGGCAGCATCAGGAAACCTTGGCGCGGCAGTTCCGCATCGGGGAAGGGGCGGTTGCCCACGCGGGTGATACCCATGGCGGCCCAGTCGGCGAAGGGGCGGCCCCGGTCGGGGCCTTCGAGGGCGCAGGAGACTTGCGGGGGAAGGGTGACTTCGAAGCCCCAGTCGCGGGCGGCGTCCCAGCCGTGATGGGCAAGATAGGCCGCGATCGAGGCGATTGTATCGGCCTCGGAGCCCCAGATGTCGGCGCGGCCGTCGCCATCGCCATCGCGGGCATGTTGCAGGACGTTCGAGGGCATGAATTGCGGTTGCCCCAGCGCCCCGGCCCAGCTTGACCGCAGGGCGCGCGGATTGATCCGGGTGGTTTCGGCCAGTTGCAGGGCGGCGATGAGTTCATCGGTGAAGTAATCCGCGCGCGTGGACATGAAACCCTTTGTGCCAAGCACGGCAAAGGCATCATGCGGGATGGCGGCGCGGCCAAAGGCGGATTCGCGACCCCAGATGGCCAGGATGATGCGGGCAGGGACGCCGGTTTGCTGTTCCACACGGGCCAAGGCGGCGGCGTGGCGGCGGGCCATGGTGATGCCGTCGCGGGTGGTC
>JAMWZG010000349.1 GCA_024304855.1 Paracoccaceae bacterium | reverse complement strand
TATAATGCGGCATCACCTGCTCGGCCCCGTAATAGGTCAGGGTCAGGGCGCTGCCACCGTCTTTCATCAGCTTTTCGGCGCGTTGCATCACGGCCGTGAAGCTGTAGCAGCTGACATCCATCGTCATCAGGAAATTGTCGCGGCTGGTGTCCACATAGCGGCCGCGCAGCTCGTTCTTGTCGGAAAAGCCGATGGCATGGACCAGAAAATCCAGCTTGCCCCAGGTCTTCTCGATCTCGGCAAAGGCCGCATCGACCGAGGCCATGTCCGACACGTCGCAATCAATCAGCGTGGTCACACCGATGCTTTCGGCAAGCGGCGCGACACGTTTGCGGAACGCCTCACCCATATAGCTGAAGGCCATCTCGGCCCCGGCATCGGCGCAGGCCTTGGCGATACCCCAAGCGATCGACTTGTCATTCGCAAGCCCCATGATCAGACCGCGCTTACCGGCCATAAGTGTGTTTGACATTGCGGACGTCCTGCTCAAGTGATTGCTGCATTTCCTTTAGGGGATTGCAACTGACGCATCAAGGGCGGGCACGGCGCGGGGCGCGCAATCTGTGACAGCCGCACCGGGGCGTCTTTTTATGTCGTCTTGTGAAACCAAATGACGGGATGTGGCGTGACTTGCCATGGACAGTCCTGTGGTTCGGGTTAAAAATGGAACAAATGGTAAAAAGGGGCGCAGAGAATGAGTGACCGCGATGGTATCTTTGCCGGGGATGATCCGTTCGAGATTGCCCGGCGGTGGCTGGCCGAGGCCGAGCAGAGCGAAGTGAACGATCCCAATGCCATTGCGCTGTCCACTGTCGATGCGGATGGGTTGCCCAATGCGCGGATGGTGCTTCTCAAGGAGATCGAGCCGGCGGCCTTTGTCTTCTATACCAATTACGAGAGTGCCAAGGCACGCGAGTTGGATCAGGCGGGCAAGGCCGCCTTTGTCATGCATTGGAAATCGCTGCATCGCCAGATCCGGGTCAGGGGGCATGTGAACAAGGAAGACGGGCCCAAGGCGGATGAGTATTACCGCTCGCGCTCGCTCAAAAGCAGGCTGGGGGCTTGGGCCTCGGCGCAATCGCGGCCTCTGGGGTCGCGCGAGGCGCTGATGGCCGAGGTGGCCAAGATCACGGCGCTGAAAGGGACCAACCCGGATCGGCCGCCCCATTGGGGAGGCTACCGCATTGATCCGGTCGAGATCGAGTTCTGGGCAGATGGCGCCTTCCGCCTGCACGACCGTTTCGTCTGGCGCCGCGAATCTGCGGCACATGACTGGAAGATCCAGCGGTTGAACCCGTGACGTTCACGTCGCGTGAATGGCAGGGGGCTTGAATGCTTGGTATTTTAGGCTTGAACAATGCCACACAGTTGCGTCATGAACGTGTCAGAAAAGTTAATACCGGATGTGGGTGCTCAAGTGACACATGATGTGACATCAACCCGCAGAGTGTCTGGATCGGTTAAGTGGTTTGACCCCGTCAAAGGGTTTGGGTTTGTTGTCGCTGATGAAGGCGGCCCTGACATTTTGCTTCATGCCAATGTGCTGCGTAACTTCGGACAGAGTTCCGTCGCTGACGGGGCCAGGATCGAGATCGACGTGCAGGATACGGCGCGCGGCGTGCAGGCGGTGGAGGTTTTCCATATCGAGCCGCCCGCCGGCAGCGATGCCGCGATGCTGGCCGATTTCGAGGAAATCGACCCCGAGGTGATGCGCAATGCGCCGCTGGAACCCTCGCGGGTGAAGTGGTTCGACAAGGCCAAGGGCTTTGGTTTTGCCAATGTCTTCGGTCGGCACGAGGATGTGTTCATTCATATCGAAGTGCTGCGCCGCTCCGGTCTGGCCGATCTGCAACCCGGCGAGGCCGTCTGCCTGCGGGTGATCGAGGGCAAGCGTGGGCGCATGGCCACCGAGGTCTGCGCCTGGGAAGCGGCCGTAAAGGCCCGCTCGGCATGATCCGTCAGGCGCTGCTGGTTCTTGGCCTTCTGGGGCTGATCGGCAGCGCGGGTCAGGCTGCGGCGCAAAGCCAGACAGCCACTCCGACACAGCAACAGGCGCAACCGGCCTGCCGCGATGATACGGTGTTCCTGCGCGGCCCATGGGGGCAGGCGCGGTTCACTGTGGAACTGGCCAATACACCCCAAAGCCGCAGTCAGGGCTTGATGTTCCGCGAAGCGATGCCGCGCAGCAGCGGGATGCTGTTCATTTATGATCAACCGCAGCGCGCGACATTCTGGATGCGCAACACGCTGATTCCGCTCGATATGATCTTTGTCGATGAAACAGGCGTGGTGCGCCATGTCCATCATGACGCTGTGCCGGGCGACGAGACGACGATCGACGGCGGCAATGATGTGCTGACCGTGCTGGAGATCAACGGCGGTCTGGCCCGTGCGATGGGGATCACCCCCGGCAGCGAGATGCGTCATCCTGCTTTTGCGGCGGCAACGGCGATCTGGCCCTGCTGACGAAAAATCCATGCTGTCAGAGGCTGACCGAGAGGTTTGGGCTTTTCAAAGCCGCGCGGGCAGTTTAGACGCGGGATCGGTCCGGGGCGTAGCGCAGTCTGGTAGCGCATCTGTTTTGGGAACAGAGGGTCGGGAGTTCGAATCTCTCCGCCCCGACCATATCACCCAGCATCACGGCGCCTCCTCCAGGGTGCCTCCGAGGTTCTCCAGAACCCGCGCCATCCGGCGATCCATGGCAGGATCGGGGAAGGCCACGCGCAACCCGTCGCCCGCCGCACGCGGCACCTCGAGATAGGCGGCGCTCGCCAGAAGATAGCCCTCCGCATCCTCGACCAGACGCAACCGCACGACGCTTTCAGGTAAACGCTCGATCGTGCCCTCATAGCGCAGGATCGCGCCGGCCGTCG
>JAMWZG010000348.1:2418-2879 GCA_024304855.1 Paracoccaceae bacterium | reverse complement strand
CCCTTCTGGCCGCGCTGGCCGAGATTGCGCCCGCCGTTCTGGAATATGCCGCCCCCGTCTGGAAGGTGCTGAACGACAAGCGCAAGGCGGGCAAGCGCATCCTGTTCGAGGGGGCGCAGGGCGCGCTGCTGGACATCGACTTCGGCACCTATCCTTTCGTCACCTCCTCCAACGTCATCGCGGGGCAGGCGGCCACGGGTGTTGGCATGGGGCCGGGGGCGATTGATTTCGTCCTTGGGATCGTCAAGGCCTATACGACCCGCGTGGGCGAAGGCCCGTTCCCGGCCGAACTGCATGACGCGGATGGCGAACGCCTTGGCCAGCGCGGCCATGAATTCGGCACCGTCACGGGGCGCAAGCGCCGCTGCGGCTGGTTCGATGCGGTGCTGGTGCGCCAGACCTGCGCCACATCGGGTGTGAACGGGATCGCGCTGACCAAGCTCGACGTGCTGGACGGGTTC
>JAMWZG010000348.1:1371-2408 GCA_024304855.1 Paracoccaceae bacterium | reverse complement strand
GATCTGCGTCGGCTATGAGCTGGACGGCGCGCGGATCGACTATCTGCCCACCGCCGCCGATCATCAGGCGCGCTGCAAACCCATCTACGAGGAATTGCCCGGCTGGTCCGAATCGACCGAAGGCGCGCGCAGCTGGGCCGACCTGCCGGCGGCGGCGATCAAATACGTCCGCCGCGTCGAGGAGTTGATCGACTGTCCCGTCGCACTACTCTCCACCTCACCCGAGCGGGAGGACACGATCCTCGTGACCGACCCGTTCGAGGATTGATCTGGACTGGACGGACGGGGGCATCCCATGGCGCTGAGTTACAAGGCCCGCAGACGGTGGTCGCTGGTGATCCTGCTGATCGGCTTGCCGGTCTATATCACCGTCGCCGTGAATGTGGTCGAGATGTTCGACCGCCCGCCGCTCTGGCTGGAACTGCTGATCTTCGTCCTGCTGGGCTTTGTGTGGATGATGCCGTTCAAATTCGTCTTTCGCGGGATCGGTCAGGCCGACCCCGACGCACCGCAGGACAGTGACCGGGGCTGACGCGCCGCCGGGCGCGGCGGCACCGGCAACGGCCCTGCAACAGCGCACCTCACATGAAAAAGGGCACCCGCCGGGTGCCCTTTCGTCTGTCCAGACTGATGCGCCGATCAGCCGGCGCGGCGCGCGGCGGGGTTGAAGCCGATATCCTCGGCGGCGGTGAAACGCCCGCCCCGGATCTTCTGGATCTTGCCCTGACGCAGCAATTGCCCGAAAGCGCGCAACCCGTCCTCGCGGCTGAGGGTCGCATCCGCGCCCTGACGCGCCTTGTTCATCAGCTGCGGGCGCGAGAATTCGGCCCGCCCCTCGACATGCACCAGATAGGCGGCCGCCGCCTCCAGCAGATCGGGCAGGGCCGTGGCCGACATCTTGCGCGCGAAATCGGCAAACTCCCCCTCGGCGGCAGAGGCGGCAGAAGGCGCCGTGGCCGCAGAGGATGCGGTCGCCGACAGGCCGCTGTCATCCGCCATCGGCGCCAGCGAGACCCGGCGCGGCCGCACCGGCGAGC
>JAMWZG010000348.1:0-1361 GCA_024304855.1 Paracoccaceae bacterium | reverse complement strand
GGCAGGGCGCGTCTCGGCCGGGCGCGGCGTCGCCGTCGTAGCCTCGCCCACCGGGCGGCGCGGGCGCACCACGCTGGCCAGATCGTCGCGGAAGGCCGAGGCGGCAGGTTCGCGGTTCGGCAGGTTGCCCGCCGAATGCTCTGCCTTGGTCGCGGCCACGGCGGCGCGCAGATGCGCAATCGCATTGCGGCGGCTGGCGCTTTCGGGTTCGGTCATGGCACTTTCGGCGCGCGCCATCAGACGCGACATGTCATCCTCGGCGCGGACCTTGACCAGCTGCTCGCGCGGATCGCGCAGCACCAGCGGGCTTGTGTCCCGGGCGGCGGCGTCCTCGGCCTGATCGGCCTCCTCCGCATCATCCTCGTCAAACAGCGAGGTCAGATCGTCATCATCCGCATCATCGTCAAAGGCGCTTGTCGCGCGGGGGGCGGCGTGATCCTCGGTGTCGCTGTAGATGTCCACCAGCTCGGCCTCGACAGCGGCCAGCTCGCGGCGCAGATCGTCCTCCTGTTCGGGGCTGAGGTCGGCATCCGCCCGCAGGCGCAGCCCCTCGGCACGCGGCGCGGGGGCGGGCGCCTCGGCCACGGCCTCCGGCTCTGCCGCATCCGTATCATCCTCGGCCACCAGCTCGCCGCGCGCGATGGCGGCGTCGAAATCCTCGCGCTTGATCTTGATCACGCGACCCGGCAGCGCGGCTGCGGCATCGTCCCGCGCGTCGCTGTCCTGATCCGTGCTGTCCTGATCCGCGCTGTCCATCGTCGCGGCATCGGTCAGATCATCCGCAGCGGCCCTATCGGCAGCGGCAACCAGTTCCTCATCATCCAGATCGTCAGCGGCCATGTCTTCGGCCACGTCATCATCCAGATCATCAGCCACGTCATCGTCCAGATCCGCAGCCGTGTCATCCGCAGCCGCGATGGCCTCCTGCGTCAGATCCTCCTGCGCCTCGTCCTGCTCATCCGCTTCGATCTGCGGGGCGAGAGGGGTTGCGGGCGCCTCGGCTGCGGGTGCCTGCTCGCCGGCCAGACGGCTGAGCAGGGCGGCAATCTCGTCCTCCTCCTCCTCGTCCTGCGCGGCGGTGGCGTCATCCTGCGCCAAGGCGGTTTCGATGCTGGCCGTCGCGGCGGCCAGGAAATTCTCGGCGTGCTCGTCCTCGGAATAGGCCTCGGGCGCGGGGGCGGCGGCGGTCTTGGTCACGACATCGCGGATGCGCTGCAACTTGGCGGCGACGCTGTCGGGATCGGGATGCGGCACTGGCGTCGCGCGCAGCGGGGCGGCGGCAGGGGCCTCCATCCGGGGCGCGACATCCTCCAGCGGGACATCTTCCCAAGCCTCGGCTTCGGCTTCCGCCTCGGCGGGGG
>JAMWZG010000347.1 GCA_024304855.1 Paracoccaceae bacterium | reverse complement strand
ATAGACATAGTCCAGATGGATGATCTTCTTGCGCAGGCCCGCTTTCTCGATCAGCTCCAGCGCGATGTCGTAATACTGATAGCCTTCCAGACCCGAGCGCAGCGAGGTGATGCGCACCGGATAGGAGAAGCGCATCTGGATGCGGGCATCGAAACTCTCCAGATCGGTCATGTAATCTTCGAGTGCGGCTTCGATCACTTCGAAGCTGAAGGTCTTTTCCGAGTGCTTGTAGAAGGAGCGCATGATCCGGGACATGTTGATGCCCTTCTTGTCCGCCTCGAGGCTGACGGTGCCGGTCACGCTGGTTTCCAGCGTCAGATCGCCATTGTCGCGGGTATGAAAGCGGATCGGCAGGCGGAAGTTCGAAATGCCGACATGCTGAATCTGCTGGCGCGCGCCGCGGATCAGGCTGGCGGGGCCGTTTTGCAGGTCGGGCAGGCTGTCCTTGTAGGCGGCATCCACCTCGAACCCGTAGGGATAGGCGCGCGAGAGCACGGGATAGCTGGATGCTTCGGTGCCGGGCAGAAGACGCGCGAGGGCGGGGTCGAGATCGGCAATCTCGGCCTCCGACGCGCGGGCGGCCCAATGGCGCAGCCGCTCGAGAGCATCCGCCGCATCCTCGCGGGTGAAATGGCGGTCCAGATCCGGCGTGTGAATGTTCATGAGGAGCCCCTTCGCATCTTGGTGCCATCCTTAGATAGGATGGTCGGTGGCGGATTGCCAATAACGAAAAGAATTACGTCGGACGCGACAGATCGGATCACCCGGCCTGTGGGGAAATTGCCGTGATGCGGATCGGGCCGGATTGCGGGGCGGGGATCGGGTCGTGCGAGATTGAAAAAGCCTGCGAATGGGTTAGCCTGACGGGATGAAGGCTCCGCTTGTTCTGTTCATGCTGTCGCTTGGCGGTTTGCTGGTGGCGCTGGTTCTGCCGGGGGCTGCGGATTGGCTGCTGGTGGCGGGGCCCGCGGCCTTTGCCAGTCTGATCCTGTGGCTGCGGGCGCTGCGGCCGGTGGTGGCGGCGGATGTGCCCTGGGTGATCCTGGACGGGTCGAACGTGATGCATTGGCAGGGCGGCATCCCGCAGGTCGAGACGCTGCGCGAGGTGATCGTGGCGCTGGAACGGGCGGGGTTTGCGGCCGGTGTCGTGTTTGACGCCAATGCGGGATACAAGCTGACGGGGCAGTATCTGGACCGGCGCGATCTGTGCGATCTGCTGGGATTGCCCGAAAGCCGCGTGATGGTGGTGCCCAAGGGGGAACCGGCGGACCCGGTGATCCTGCGGGCGGCGCGGAATCACGGGGTCAGGGTGGTGACGAATGACCGCTTCCGCGACTGGGCCGAAGAATTTCCCGACGTGGCCGCGACGGCTGCGCTGATCCGGGGCGGGTATCGGGAGGGGCGGCTCTGGCTGGATCTGTGAGCCGCCCCTGCCCTGTCATGTCTGCCCTGTGTGGGCGGCCCTGTGTGGGCGGCCCTGTCAGGCCTGATCCAGCGCGTGCAGGATGTCGGCCACCAGATCGCGCGCATCCTCGAGCCCGAGGCTGAGGCGGATGAGGCCGGGCGTGATGCCCAGATGCGCCTTCTGCGCGGCGGGCAGGCGTTGATGCGTCGTCGTCGCGGGATGGGTCGCGATGGATTTCGCATCGCCCAGATTGTTCGAGATGATCACGATCTCAAGCGCATTCAGGAAACGGAACGCCGCCTCCTGCCCGCCGGTCAGGTCAAAGGCGATGACGGTGCCGCCCGCATCCATCTGCGCCAGCGTCAGGGCCTGCTGCGGATGGCTGGGATGGCCGGGATAGATCACGCGCGACAGTTTCGGATGGCCCTGAAGCGCCTCGGCCAGGGTCAGGGCGGTGGCGGATTGGGCGCGCACGCGCAGGTCCATCGTCTCCAGACCCTTGAGCATGATCCATGCGGTGAAGGGGCTCATCGCGCCGCCGGTGTGTTTCATATAGGGCTCGACCGTGCCCCGGATATAGTCGCGGCTGCCCAGGATCACGCCGCCAAGCGCACGGCCCTGCCCGTCGATATGTTTGGTGGCCGAATAGATCACCACATCCGCGCCCAGGTCCAGCGCGCGGGAATAGACGGGCGTGGCAAAGACATTGTCCACCACCACGGTGGCACCGACCGCATGGGCAATCTCGGCCACGGCGCGAATGTCGATGACTTCCAGCGTGGGGTTCGAGATCGACTCGAAGAAGGCCACCTTGGTCTGCGGGCGCATCGCGGCGCGCCACTGGTCCAGATCGGTGCCATCGACCAGCGTGACCTCGACCCCGTAGCGGGTCAGCACCTCTTCGAGGATATAGAGGCAGGAGCCGAAAAGCGCGCGCGCGGCGACCACATGATCGCCCGCCCGCAGCATCGCGGTCAGCGCGCCCGAGACGGCGGCCATGCCCGAGGCTGTGGCGAAGGCGTCCTCGGCCCCTTCCAGGGCCGCGATCCGATCCTCGAACATGGCCACGGTGGGATTGCCGTAGCGGGCATAGATGAACTCGTCCGGGCCTGCCTTCAGAAACCGCGCCTCGGCCTGTTCGGCGCTGTCATAGACGAAGCCCTGCGTGAGGAAGATCGCCTCGGAGACCTCGTTATATTGCGACCGGCGGATGCCGCCATGCACCAGCGTGGTGCGCTTGTTCCAGTCCTTGCTCATCTCTCACTCCGCAGGGCGCATCGGCCCCAATAAAAAAAGCCCCGTCGCGGTCAAGCGAAAGGGGCTTCCCTCATCCTGACCTCTTTAGCGGGATGTTTAACGTGGCCCGCAATCCGGTAACAAATCGCCACGGAATGTCTGATACGCCTGTTGAGGCAGCGCGTCAACGGCAGGCAGATCACGGCGCGGGCTGTTTCTTCTTGCGACAAAAATCCCCGCCGGA
>JAMWZG010000346.1 GCA_024304855.1 Paracoccaceae bacterium | reverse complement strand
CGGCGGCTTCGCGCATTTTCTCGGAATCCTTCCACAGGATCGAGGCGCAGCCTTCGGGGCTGATGACGGAATAGACGGAATGTTCCAGCATCGCCACGCGGTTGGCGGTGGCAAAGGCGACGGCGCCACCCGAGCCGCCCTCGCCGATGATGACGCTGATGAGCGGCACGCCGATTTGCAGGCATTTCTCGGTAGAGCGGGCAATCGCCTCGGACTGGCCACGCTCTTCCGCGCCCTTGCCGGGATAGGCGCCGGGGGTATCGACCAGCGTGATCACCGGCAGGCCGAACCGATCCGCCATGTCCATCAGGCGGATCGCCTTGCGATAGCCTTCGGGGCGGGCCATGCCGAAATTGCGCTCGATCCGGCTTTTGGTGTCATTGCCCTTTTCATGGCCGATCACCATCACCGGCGTGTCGTTGAAACGGGCAAGGCCGCCCATCACCGCGTGATCATCGGCAAAGTTCCGGTCGCCGGCGAGGGGCGTGTATTCGGTGAACAGCGCCTCGATGTAATCCTTGCAATGGGGGCGGTCGGGATGGCGGGCCACCTGACATTTGCGCCAGGGGGACAGATCCTTGTAGAGCGAGACCAGCAGATCGGCGGCTTTCTTGTCCAGCGCCGCCGCCTCGGCCTCGATGTCCATGCCTGTGTTCTGCCGCGCCATGGCGCGCAGTTCCTCGGCCTTGCCTTCGATCTCGGCAAGGGGGCGTTCGAAATCGAGGTAGTTGGTCATCCGCTCACTCCGGCTGTAAACGTGTGGTATATGGCCCTGTCCGCTGCCGGATGCAACGGGATCGTGCGGATTGCCTAGATCACAAGGGGCAGGAGCACCGGGATCAGGGAGGCCACGAGCAGCGCCGCCATGCTGAGGTTGAAGGCGCGCAGACGGGCGGGGCTGGACAGGATGCGGCGCATCTGCTGGCCCATCACCGTCCAAGTGCTGACCGAGGGCAGGTTGATCACGGCAAAGACCACGGCCACCCAGAGGATCGCCAGTGCGGACCGATCCGGCGCGTAAAGGGTGATCGCAGTCAGCGCCATCTGCCAGGCCTTGGGGTTGACCCATTGGAACAGCGCCGCCTGCACGAAGGTGAAGGGGCGCGCGCCGGTGCGGGCGGCATCCGGGGCGGCGGCATGGGCAATTTTCCACGCCAGAAACAGCAGATAGGCCACGCCGACGACGGACAGAATCAGATGCGCCACCGGAAAGGCATCGAAAATGCGCACCAATCCCAGCCCGACGAGGAGAATCATCACGCCGAACCCGATCCCGATTCCCAGCATATGCGGCACCGTCCGGCGGAAGCCGAAATTGGCCCCCGAGGCCATGAGCATCAGGTTGTTCGGTCCCGGCGTGATCGACGAGACAAGGGCGAAGGCCGCGAGGGCAAGGAGCGTATCTGGCATCATGGCGCAACACTATGCGAAGCGTGGCGCAATTTGATTGCTTTTTTAGCGATTCTCTGCCTATCGTGACAACAAATGACAGATACAGACAAGATCAACGCACACATATTGCGGGAGCTTTCCCGCAACGGCCGGATCAGCAACACCGATCTGGCGGACCGAGTCGGCCTGTCGCCATCGGCCTGCCTGCGGCGTGTGCAGGATCTGGAACGGCGCGGCGTCATCCGGGGCTACCGGGCCATTCTGGACCCGCAGGCCATGGGCGTTGGCTTTACCGCTTATATCACCGTCGGATTGAACGCGCATACGAAATCCGCGCAGGAGGCTTTCGAGAAGGCCATCTCGCGCGCGCCCGAAGTGCGGGAGTGCCACAACATCACCGGCAATGTGGAATATCTGCTGCGGATCGAGGCGGCGGATCTGGCGGCCTACAAGCGGTTCCACACGGATGTTCTGGGCACGCTGCCACAGGTGAACGCGATCACGTCATTTGTCGTGATGGGATCACCCAAGGACGAGCGCGGCTGAACCGCGCCGCGCCTGCTGTTTCATCTTGCTGAAAATACTCAAAGCGCGACCGCCCCACCTGCGCGGCGGGGCGGATGGCGCGGACCGGATCAGCGGGCGATCATTTCCGACTGGCGCACGATCACCTCGGCCTGTTTGATCGAGGCGATATCCACAAGGCGGCCCTTGTAGACGGTGGCGCCTTCGCCGCGGGCCTTGGCGGCGTCCATGGCGGCGAGGATTTCGCGGGCCTCGGCCACGGCCTCGTCCGAGGGGGTGAAGACCTCGTTCGCAAGGGCCACCTGCTTGGGGTGGATCGCCCATTTGCCTACCATGCCCAGCGTGGCCGAGCGCAGCGCCTGGGCGCGGAAGCCCTCATCATCGCTGAAATCGCCGAAGGGGCCATCGACGGGCAGGATGCCATGGGTGCGGCAGGCGGCGACGATGGCGGTCTGCGCCCAATGCCAGGGGTCGGACCAGTATTTCGCGCCTTCGTGCAGCATGTAGTAATTGGCCTGCGTGCCGCCGATGCCCGTGGTCTGCATCCCCATGGAGGCGGCGAAATCGGCAGCCCCGAGGCTCATCGCTTGCAGGCGGGGGCTGGAGGCGGCGATGGCCTCGACATGGGCGATGCCGGCGGCGGATTCGATGATCACCTCGAAGGTGATCGGGGTCTTGCGGCCGGTGGCGCGTTCGATTGCTGTCACCAGCGCATCGACGGCATAGACATCCTCGGCGCAGCCGACCTTGGGGATCATGATCTGGTTCAGCCGTTCGCCACCCTGTTCCAGCAGGTCCACCACGTCGCGATACCACCAGGGTGTATCCAGCCCGTTGATGCGGACGGAGAGGTATTTGGTGCCCCAGTCCATCTCGTTGATCGCCTTGATGACATTGGCGCGGGCCGTTTCCTTGTCCGAGGGGGCCACGGAATCCTCGAGGTCGATGTTGATGACATCCGCGGCGCTGGTGGCCAT
>JAMWZG010000345.1 GCA_024304855.1 Paracoccaceae bacterium | reverse complement strand
TGCTCTTGGGCGTCTATCCCGCGCTTGTGACCGACATCATCGGCCCCTCGGTCGAGGCGTTGATTGCCGATTATGACCTTGCCCGTGCCGAGGGGACCACCCCCCGCATGTTGGCCCAGAACTGAACGGAGCACTGAGAGATGATCCAGGCTGATCTGACTATTATCCTGCCGGAAATCCTGCTGTCGGTCTTCGCGATGCTGGCGCTGCTCTTTGGTGTCTATACCACCAAGGACAAGATGGCCCCGCTGCTGACATGGGTGACGGCCGCAGCCTTTGTCCTGCTGGCCGCATGGATCGGCCTGAACGGCGCAGGCGATAACGTGGCCTTCGGCGGCATGTTCCATGACGATGCCTTCGCGCGCTTTGCCAAGGTGACGATCCTGCTCTCCGCCGCCGCTGTGCTGCTGATGAGCCAGGACTATATGGAACGTCGCGGCCTGCTGCGGTTTGAATATCCCATTCTGGTGTCGCTCAGCGTCGTCGGCATGATGGTGATGGTCAGCGCGGGCGACCTGATGGCGCTCTACATGGGGCTGGAGCTGCAATCGCTGGCGCTCTATGTCATCGCCTCGCTGCGCCGCGACAGCCTGAAATCCACCGAAGCGGGCCTGAAATATTTCATCCTCGGCGCGCTCTCCTCGGGCCTGCTGCTCTATGGGGCATCGCTCGTCTATGGCTATGCCGGCACCACCCTGTTCAGTGGCATCATCGCGGCCGCCGGTTCGGGCGAGATGTCGCTGGGCCTGCTGTTCGGTCTGGTCTTCGTGATCTCGGGCCTCGCCTTCAAGATCTCGGCCGTGCCCTTCCACATGTGGACACCCGATGTCTATGAAGGCTCGCCCACGCCCGTCACGGCCTTCTTCGCCACCGCCCCCAAGGTCGCGGCCATGGCGCTGTTCGCCCGCGTGCTGCATGACGCCTTTGGCGGGGCCACGGCGGATTGGCAGCAGATCCTGGCGCTTCTGTCGGTGCTGTCGATGTTCCTGGGCGCGATTGCCGCTATCGGGCAGCGCAATATCAAGCGCCTGATGGCCTTCTCCTCGATCGCCCATATGGGCTATGCGCTGATGGGTCTGGCCGCAGGCACCGCCTTCGGCGTGCAGGCGATGCTGGTCTATATGGCGATCTATGTGACGATGAACGTCGGCACCTTCGCCTTCATCCTGTCGATGGAGAAGGACGGCCAACCCGTCACCGATGTCGCCGCGCTGAACATGTATGCCAAGCGGGAACCGGGCCGGGCGCTCGCCATGCTGATCCTTCTGTTCAGCCTGGCAGGCGTGCCGCCGCTGGTGGGGTTCTTCGGCAAGTTCTATGTGCTGCGCGCCGCCTATGACGCGGGGCTGGCCTGGCTGGCGATTGCCGGTGTGATCGCCTCGGTGATCGGGGCCTTCTACTACCTGCGCATCGTCTACTACATGTATTTCGGCGACGAGGGCGAGGAGCTGGACGGTGGCAAATCCCCGGTGCTCTGGGTCATGCTGATGGCCTCGGCGGGGGCGATGCTCTTCGGTGTCGTCAACCTCTTCGGCATCGAAGGCGCGGCAGCCGCCGCGGCGGCCACGCTTGTCAACTGACGCAACCCCTGCGGGCTGGCCCGACGGCACAGCCCGCATCGTCCTGGCCGAGGTGGACAGCACCCTGAACGAGGCGGCGCGCCGCATCGACAGCCTGCGCGGGCCGACATGGATCATGGCCCTCAACCAGACTGCCGCGCGCGGGCGGCGGGGCAGGGACTGGCGCCACCCGGCGGGCAATTTCGCGGCCACGCTGGTGTTGCCCGGCCCCTTGCCCCCCGCCACGGCGGCGCTGCGATCGTTTGTGGCGTCCTTGGCGCTTTACGATGCCTTTGCCGCGGCCACCGGGCGACCGGGCAGCTTTGCGCTGAAATGGCCCAATGACGTGCTGCTGAATGGCGGCAAGGTCGCGGGGATGCTTCTGGAAACCCTCGGCCCGCGCGGTCAGGCGCTGTCCATCGGGATCGGCGTCAACCTTGCCCAGGCCCCCGGTGCCGATCAGGTCGAACCGGGCGCTGTGCGCCCTGTGTCGCTGATGTCGGAAACCGGGGTCTCGGTCAGCCCTGCGGACTTCCTCGACCTCTTGGCGCCCGCCTATGCCCGCTATGAGACGCAGATCACCACCTATGGGTTTGCCCCCATCCGCAGCGCCTGGCTGGACCGCGCCGCGCGCCTGGGTGCGCAGATCACCGCGCGCCTGCCCGCCGAGGAGGTGACAGGACGCTTCGACACAGTGGACGAGCAGGGCCAACTTGTCCTATCTACACCCCAGGGCCCGCGCCGCATCGCTGCGGCCGATGTCTTCTTCTAAGGATCGCCGCCATGCTTCTGGCCATCGACTGTGGCAATACCAATACCGTCTTTTCGATCTGGGACGGCACGCGGTTCCTCTGCACGCTGCGCACCTCGACCGAACATCAGCGGACGGCGGATCAATATTACGTCTGGCTCAGCGCACTTCTGAACCACAACAAGATCCCGATGGACATCAACGCGGTCATCATCTCCTCGACCGTGCCGCGCGTGGTCTTCAACCTGCGCGTTCTGGCGGATCGCTATTTCAACTGCCGCCCGCTGGTCGTGGGCAAGCCCGAATGCCTGCTGCCGCGCCAACCCCGTGTGGATCAGGGCACGACCGTCGGCCCCGACCGTCTGGTCAATTCCGCCGGCGCCTATGACCGGCACGGCGGCAATCTGATCGTGGTCGATTTCGGCACCGCCACCACCTTCGATGTGGTCGATGATGACGGCGCCTATGTCGGCGGGGTGATCGCACCGGGCGTCAACCTCAGCCTCGAGGCGCTGCACATGGCCGCCGCCGCCCTGCCGCATGTGGACATCACCAAGCCGCAGGGCGTGATCGGCACGAATACCGTGGCCTGTAT
>JAMWZG010000344.1 GCA_024304855.1 Paracoccaceae bacterium | reverse complement strand
GAGCGAGACGGTGTGCAGCTTGTCGGCAGTGGCCAGCCATGCGGTGTTGTTGCCATCCGCATCGGTGGCCACGTCGAAGGCATAGCTGTCCGAGCCGTCGATGCCCAGCTTGCCGATGGCGGCCAGAACGCCGTCATTGGGCGAGGTCTGCTGGATCAGCGCGACGATGGTGCTGTCGATGTTGAACATCGCGGTGGATTCGGGCTTGCCGAAGGAGTTGATATAGGCGGCCGCCACGATGGCGGGTTCCTCGCCGGCGTGCATGTCGGCGGAGTCGTAGGCCAGCGAACCGTCGACGGTCACTTCGCCCGTGTCCACATTGACGCGGTGGTTGGTGGTGCCGGACATGAAGCGCAGGCGGTCGGCCATCGGGTTGAAGTCCACGATCACCGGGGCGTCGCCCATGATCGGCAGCGGCGTGTTCATGGTCGAGATCTTGGTGGTGGCGCCGGTCATCGGGTCGATGGCGACGATGTCGAATGTATCGGTCACGCCGATCAGCTGACCCGTGGCGGGGCGCAGGTCGATGCCCAGCAGCTTGGTCACGCCCTCAACCTCCATCGAGGCTTTCACCGTGGCGGTGGCGGCGTCGATCTGGTGCAGGGTCTTGTCTCCGGACAGGCCAATCGCCATCAGGCCATCGTTCATCTGGGCGAAAGCGCCCGTGGTGGTGGTCAGCAGCGCGGCAACGGTCAAAGCGGGAAGTGTCTTGATCATATGTTCGGTCCTTCGAAGCGTCAGCTACGGCCTATCCGCAGCCTCCATACCCCTAAGACTCGGGCGGATGCCGGTTTGGATGCAGGGGGATGAGATTTTTTTTCGGATGCAGGTGCGACGGGGGTGGTGGAAGGACTCATCGACGTGGTAATTATACGGTGTATAGATAATTCAGGGGGGGCGAAGATGATCACGGGGCATGTCTTCATTGCGACCAGTCTGGACGGGTTCATCGCGCGGCCTGACGGGGATATTGGCTGGCTTCTGGCGCGGGATGATCCAACGGAGGATCATGGCTATGACGCCTTTATCGCCACGATGGATGGGATCGTGATGGGGCGCGGCACCTTCGAGACGATGCGCGATGTCCGGCCATGGCCATATTCCCGGCCAGTGACGGTTCTGTCGGCCAGCCTGCGCCAGAGCGATCTGTCGGCGGATCTGACCGGATCGGTGCAGGTGACGGCGGCCAACCCTGAGGCGGTGATGACAGGGTTGCAGGCCGAGGGGCGGGCCCGCGTCTATGTCGATGGTGGACAGGTGATCCAGTCCTTTCTGCGCGCGGGGCTGATTGCGGATATGGTGATCACGCAGGTGCCCGTGCTGCTGGGCGCGGGGCGGCGGCTGTTCGGCGCATTGCAGGCGGATGTTCCGCTGCACCATGAGGGGACGCGTGCCTTCCCCTCTGGTCTGGTGCAAACGCGCTACCGGATAGCGGCATGACGCGCGCGCCGGGGCGGCCTGCCCGCGCGGCGGCCCCCGTCACGCGCGACGAGATGCTGGCAGAGGCCATGGCAATCCTGTCGCGCGAAGGGGCGGAGCGGCTTACGATGCGGGCACTGGCGGCGCGTTTGGCCGTGACGCCGATGACGATCCATCATCATTTCGGTGGGCGTGACGGGTTGATCGCGGCCATGGCGGACCGCCTCTATGCGCCCGTCGCGGCCCCGCATGAGGGCACAGCGGTTGCGCGGATCAGGGGGCTGCTGCTGGCCTATCACGGGCGGGTGCTGCTGTGTCCCGCGCTGACGCTGCTGATTTTCAGCCACCCGCGTGTCTTTCCGGCGCAGGCGCGACGCATCACCGATGATCTGTCGGCCCTGCTGGCCGAGGCGGGGCTGACGCCAGAGAGGGCGCGGCGCTGGCGGGACATTCTGGTGGATGTCACCCATGGCGCGGGTTTGGCGACGGCGATGATGCCAGAGGGTGAGGCCGATCCGGGGGCGCAGACGGCAGGCTATGCCGAATGTCTGGAGGAATTGCTGACGGCGCTGCGCGGCTGATTGCGGATCACCCCCTCATGGCCCGGCTAGGAGGGGGCGGGCTTTCGTGATAGGGTTTGCACATTCCTTGTGCAGGAGGGACGGCTGATGGCGTCGGATGGCATGGTGATCCTTGTGGGCACCACGAAGGGGGCCTTTCTGATTTCGGACAGTGCAGAGCGTGAGGGCTGGCGTGTGACCGGGCCCTTCTGCGACGGCTGGCCCATCAATCATGTGGTGGGGGATGCGCAGACAGGCACGCTCTGGGCCGGGGGCGGCGGCGCCTTTCACGGTGCGGGTGTCTGGCGGTCCGGCGATCTGGGCGCAAGCTGGGAACTGATCAAGCTGAGCAGCGGTCAGATGGATCTCTGGGCGGCGAATGATCCCGATTTCGCGGCGATGATCGGATGGACCGATGCGCCGCTGCCCTTTGGCGACAGCTATGAGCAGGTCTGGTCGCTGTCTTATGCGCATGACGTGCTTTATGCCGGGATGAAGCCCGCCGCACTGTTGCAAAGCCGCGATCACGGGGCAAGCTGGGAGCGGCTGGACGGGTTGACGGATCACCCTTCGGCCGCAAGCTGGAGCCCCGGTGGTGCGGGGCTGGTGCTGCATACGATCGTGACCGATCCGGACGCGCCGGGCAAGATCTGGGTCGGGATTTCGGCGGCGGGGGTCTTTGCCAGTGCGGATGGCGGACAGACATGGGAGCGGCGCAACCGGCTGTCCAATGCCGGGGCGCATCATCATCACGATCATCCGGCAGGGCCGAAGGATGGCGAGACCGGGCATTGCGTGCACAACATGGTGCGCGCGCCGGGCGAGGGGGATGTGCTTTACCAGCAGAACCACCACGGTGTCTGGCGTTCGGCCGATGGGGGGCGGCGGTGGGATGACATTTCGGGGGGGCTGCCCTCGACCTTCGGGTTTCCTATTC
>JAMWZG010000343.1 GCA_024304855.1 Paracoccaceae bacterium | reverse complement strand
TTGAGAATAGCCATGGGGATGTCTTTCTGTTCGGTTTGGAAGGGTCGACCCGCGCAGGGAATGCCTCGCGCGGGTCGCGTGATGGCTCAGGCCGCTTGCGCGACCTCGCCGTCAGGTTCCGGGGTTTCCGTGATCGGCGCCGTCTCATCACAGGCGCCACCGGCGGTCTGCATCATGGGCGGACACCAGGCGGCCACGGCAGCGCGCTGTGTATCCGTCAGCGTGGCGAAGGGTTCAGCGAAGAGCTTGTCGCAGAAGGCGACTATCTCTTTCTTGCTCGATGAGGCGAGCGTCACCGCCTCCTGGGCGAGACCCAGATCCTCACCGAGGATCTTCAGGAGCCACGCCTTTTTAAAGCGATTGAAGAGCGCCGCGTTCGGCGTCCAGTGGGCGCGGATATCGGGCATGATCTCGATCTCGAACGCATGCATCAGGCTGTCGCGCGAGGTCCCGCGCGAAGCAGGACTGCGTGGTGCTGGCGGTGGCATAGGCGACGAGCTTGGCCTTCTCCCCTGTCTCCAGCGCGCGAAACGTCGCGAACTGATCGGCAGGCGCACGGGTGTCATCGAGCCAGGACAGATCAAGCGCATCATGCGCCGCCGCCACTTGCTCGAGCGAGGTCTCGTCGATCTCGTCCATCTTAGCGTGGCTGCGGTATTCCTTGCGGGCATCGACCTTGATCGCCTGCGTGACACTCATGCCGCTGGCCAGAACGTCGCTCACCAGCTTGAAGAGCGTCAGATCGAGCGTGGCCTCAGGATGCAGCGCCATCGCGGCCCCAAGCGCCATGGCCCGCTCGGTCTTGAGGTCCTCAGCAAGTGAGGCCGGGTAGGTGATTTCGCCGGCGTCCGGGGCCTCCTCCGCGGTCGGGCTTGCCGAGGAGCCGCGCGCGCCCTCCTCTTTGACGGTGTCTTCCGGGCGGACGAGACCCACATGCAGGGTCACCTGCCCGCCCGACCAGGACGCGATCACCCCAGACCGCGCGAGGTCCTCGGCGCTGTAGGCCTCCTGCAGGTCGCGGGTTTCGTCTTCCAGAGCGTCCACGCGCTCGTAAAGGGCGTTGTAGGCACCGTCCTCGAGCCCCTCATCTTCCATCTCCAGCTGCAATTTCTCAAGCTCGGCGGTGATCTCATCGATGCGCTTTTGTGCAGTCTCATCGGGCTCGATTGGGCCGGGATAGACACGGCCGTAGTCGGCCATGGTCGCGTAATCATAGCGCACCATCGCATCGGCCCAGGCAAAGCCCAGCTTTATGCGGGCCTCTTCGGCGGCGGCACCGAGCTTCTCGAGCAGGATGGTTTCGACCAGCGCTGCATCCTCGAGCACGGAATGCTCTTCCAGAAGGTCAGCCGCGACGGCGCCCCCGCGTGCCTCGTAGTCTTCGCGAACGAAAGCCCCGATATCATCGCTGACCTGCACGCCGCGGGATTTGAGGGCCTGACAGACGGTATAGGCCTGCAGATAGCCGCCGTCCTTCGTGAGCGCCTCGAAGACCTCGTGCTGCGCCTCCTGGCTTGGATGCTCAGCAAAGGCCTTCATCGTGTCGAGCGTGATCACCTTGGCCCGGGCCGCGGCGCGGATATCGGGGTGGATCAGGCCATAGCGCAACCGGCCTTTCACGGCGGCCACCGTGGTGCCGAAGGTCTTTGCGATGGTCTCGGGCGTCTGGCCGTCGACCTCCATCATCCGGGCGAAAGCCTCGAACTCGTCGATTGCGTTCATCGGTGCCTGCGTGATGTTCTCGGCGAGCGACAGCGCCGTGGTGACGTCGCACTCCTCAGGGACAAGGCGGCAGTCCACCTTGGTTTTCGCCGTGAACCCCTTACTGGCCTTGTCAGCGATCAGCTCCTTCAGGGCTGCATGGCGCCGGCCACCGGCGAGGACAGCATATTTGCCGTCAAGCTTCTGAACCAGGAGCGGCTGGAGCAGGCCCAGCACAGCGATGCTGGCCTTTAGATGGGCGATGTTCTCGGGGTCATAGGTTTCCGGCGCGTTGCTGCGCACATTGGCGGGATGCGGGACCAGATCGCCGATGGCGACGGTGAGAGGGGCAAAGCTTGTGGTCATGGGATATCCTTCCAGGTGGGTGAGGTGTGGCCCGCACCTTCACGCGCGTGACCAATCCCCGGCTTCAGGGATCACAACGACAAAAGGCCCACTTTCCCTTTGAGGGTTCAGCGGGCCTTCATCGTCTGAGATGTCAGGGGGAGGAGTCCCCTGCCCTACCAGTCGCGCGCCAGCATGATGGTCAGCACGCGCATGGTGGTGGCAGGATTGTCCGGGGTCTCAGCCCCGTAGCGGAAGTCCGAGTCTGCTTCATAGAGATCGATCTTCCAGAACACGGTCTCGCCCCGGATCTCGACCGCGCCGAAATCGTGCCAGCCTTCCGGGTCATTCTCGGGCTCGAATGTGGCAAACTCACCGGTTGCCTTCACCGCCTCGGCCATGAAGCCGTCACCAGCCTCCATGAGCGAGCGGGTGACATGCATGCGGCCCTGGATGGGCTGCGCGGGCGGCACCCCGAGGCACGCGAGCTTGCGAAACGCGTCGTTCTGCGCCGCGATCACACTCGGATCCGGCCGGTCTTGCTTGGGTTGAACGGTCATGGACATGGGGATCTCCTTTGAGAAGTTGAAACACCCTTCTCAAAGCCTACTTTTTCTTTTCCGCCTGGCGGATGAATTGAGGTCTAAGGCGCCTTACCCGAACAGCCCTCTGGCTCTGTAGTTCGGGTTGGGGATGGTTTCGACCCAGCCGCCTTGTTCTTTGATGCTCTCGAGCGCGGCCGAGAGCGGATAAGCGCCCTCGGACTGGCTCCACCAATATGCACCGCGCTTGAAGACGATGATCCGGCTAGCGGCCGTCTTCGAAGCAGGCCACTCGCAGCGTCTTGGGTTCCTTGCGTGACATGCGAGTCTCCGTTCTCTGTGTGGTCA
>JAMWZG010000342.1 GCA_024304855.1 Paracoccaceae bacterium | reverse complement strand
TGAGACGAGCAGGGGCAAGTAGACCATGAGCGGCAATGCGATCGAAATCCGGGGGCTGGTGAAAACCTATGGCGGGGCCAAGGGCCAGCCGGAGAAACAGGCGTTGAAGGGGATCGACCTCGATATTCCCACAGGCTCTGTCTTTGGCCTTCTGGGGCCGAATGGCGCGGGCAAATCGACGCTGATCAACATCCTTGCGGGACTGGTGGTCAAGACGGCGGGGCAGGTGCGGATCTGGGGCTTCGATCAGGACGTGAACCCGCGCCAGTCACGCGCCGCCATCGGCGTGATGCCGCAGGAGCTGAACCTTGACCCTTTCTTCAGCCCCCGCGCCGCACTCGAAGTGCAGGCCGGCCTATACGGCGTGCCCAAATCGCAGCGCCGCAGCGACGAGATCCTCGCGCTGGTCGGGCTCAGCGACAAGGCCGAGGCCTATGCCCGCACCCTCTCGGGCGGAATGCGGCGCAGGCTTCTGCTGGGCAAGGCACTGGTGCATCACCCGAATATCCTTGTGCTGGATGAACCCACCGCCGGCGTGGACATCGAACTGCGCCAGATGCTGTGGGAAAACGTCCGCAAGCTCAATCAGGAGGGGATGACGATCATCCTGACCACCCATTATCTGGAAGAGGCCGAGGAGATGTGCGACCAGATCGCCATCATCAATCAGGGTCAGGTGGTGGCGCGCGACAGCACGGCGAACCTGCTGGGCCAGATGGACCGCAAGACCATGGTGATCCACCCGGCCAGCCCCGCCGCAACCCTGCCGCAAGGGCCGGGTCTGGACGTGGCACGCCGCGCCGACGGGTCGCTGGCGATCAGCTATCACACCAGCCAGACCTCGGCCGAACAGGTGCTGGAAGCGGTGCATGACGCCGGCGTGTCGATCCGCGACGTCAAGACCGAGCAGGCCGATCTACAGGATGTCTTCCTGAACCTGACACGCTCGGCCTGACGGGCGGAGCCTCCGGCGGGGATATTTCAGGCAAGAAGAAACCCCGCGCGGATGGTCACTCCGCGCGCGCCAGCATCCGGCCCAGCACGCGCCCGCCCAGGATATGCACATGCAGATGCGGCACTTCCTGCACCCCGGCAGCACCCGCGTTCGAAATGGCGCGGAACCCGCCGCCACCCATTCCGGGCTGGACACCCGTGATCCGGCAGACCTCCCCGATGGCGCGGGTGAAATCCACGATCTCGGCGTCTGAGGCCGCCTGCGCGAAGTGGTCATAGGTGACATAGGGCCCCTTGGGGATCACCAGCACATGCACGGGCGCCTGTTCCGAAATGTCGTGGAAGGCCAGCGTATGTTCAGTTTCCAGAACCTTGCGGCTGGGAATCTCGCCGCGCAGGATCTTTGCGAACACGTTCTGGTCGTCATAGGTATAGGCCATCGGGCACCTCAGTCTGCGAAAAGATAGTCGGTTGCCGCGATTTCATGCGCCTTGTCCGGCGGAATGGCAAGAAACTGCGACAGTTTACGCGTATTCTCCTCGACGGGGTCGATCTCGCGGATGCGGTGATGATGCTCGAAATTCTGATCGCGGATGCGGTCGCTCTCAAAGGTCATGTCATTGCGGATCGTCGGCAAAAGCCGCGCCAGCGTATCGGCCGAGGTCTGCTCGCCCGCCAGACCCACGCGCTTGGCATGGCCCACCAGATAATCATCGGTGAACTGACACTCGATCTCCAGCAGGCGGGTAGTGGAACGGTCGCCGCAGAAATCCTGCAACAGATCCAGATTGCCGGGGTCCATGCAGACAATCAGGCGGTCCGTCTCATAGTAATCAAACAGCATCCGCATCAGCGCGCGCCGGTGGCGGGTCCGCTTGCCAAGGCTGGACTGGATACCGCCCAGATCGGGCAGATAGGTGCTTTCCTCGTTGAACAGATATTCGATCACCGGCACATTCGTGACCTGCCGGATGCGATATAGCAGCCGCTTGGCGACGTGCCATTTCTTGCACACAAGGATCAGCAACTCCCGCTCGCGCCCCAGCGTGCTTTCCGTCTCCCAGAAGCGCGAGGCGAAGCGGCGTCCGATCCGGCCACGTCCGGCCAGGAACTTGTAAAGGCTCCGCCCCTCGTTCGAGATCTGGAAGCGCACCCCCTCGGCCGCATAGAGATCCCCCAGCCGCGCCTTGAGCGCCGTCGCGCCGGGGCTGATCTTGCGCGCGAACAGGAAATCCTGACTGAGCAGCAGATCGTAATGGTCGTTGTAGAACGTGACCGGCATCCCGTAGTCCGAGAACATCAGGAAGGTCAGGGTGCGGCAGTCAATCTCTCCCTCCGGGATCAGATGGCGCACGAGGGTCTGGAAGAACGTCTCATCGGGAATCCAGGTCGTGCTGAAAAAGCGCATCACGTCGCGGCGGCGGCGGGTGAACGCAAGGATCTGCTCGATCGTGCGGCGGCGCAGACACCACCACTGGCTGCCGATCTGGATCTGGAGATCCTGCGGAATCTCGCGCTTGAGGCCCAGCCACTTCTGCAAGTTGCAGGCCGCATAGAACAGGCGCTTGTTGTTGCGCTCATTGAAGAAATGCCGATAGATCAACCGGTCTTCCTTCATCCCCGTCTTGATCCAGTCGCTTTCGAAGAAATCGAAACTCTCGATATAGTCGCGGTCGGCGGCATCCAGAAAGGCATGGGCATATTCGGCCGATTTGATCGCCATGCAGTCGCCCGACAGCATGTAGAAATGCGTGGCCCGCGGAAAGGCATCCACCGCCGCCTGCACCGCGGCCAGCGTGGCCCAGACAAGCGACCATTCCCCCCAGCCGCATTTGACCCGGCGTCTGGCAAAGGTGACGTTGGGATTGTCGCGCAGCGCATCGCGGATCTTTCGGTAATGCACGTCGCTGGCGCGCCCATCGAAATGGATCGCCATGAAGTCGCCCACAGCCGTCAGACGCTGCGCCTGCGCGATGATCGCTTCGGGGTCCTTGTGGCACAGAAGAATGAATGCAAT
>JAMWZG010000341.1 GCA_024304855.1 Paracoccaceae bacterium | reverse complement strand
TATCTGGGCGACAAATACCCCGTCGATCACCGCAACAAGGTGGCCTATGCGCTGCCCTGCCATGATCCCGCGAAATGGGCGGAAATGGCAGAACTGGGCGCGCTCTTCGCCCTCGCCCCCGAAGACGCCGGCGGTTTCGGCGGCACCGGCTTCGACATCATGGTGGTGTTCGAGGCGCTGGGCCGCGCCCTCAACCCCGAACCCCTGCTGGGCGCCGCCATGGCCAGCCGCCTTTTGACCAAGCTGGGTGCCGATCAGGAGGCGCTGCTGTCCGGCGCGACCAAATACGCCGTGGCTGTGGGCGAGGTGGAAGCCCCCTATGACCTCGACGCCATCACCTGCACCGCCACCGCCAAGGGTGACAGCCATGTCCTCTCGGGCCGCAAATCCGCCGTCTATGGTGGGCAGGTCGCCGATGTGATCCTTGTCGCCGCCCTGCTGGACGGCACGCCCGCGCTCTTCGAGGTGCAGGCCAAGGATGCGCAGATCGCAGGCTATCCGATGATGGACGGCGGCGGCGCGGCCGAGGTGCTGCTCGACGACACCCCCGCCACGCTCCTGCTGGCCGATGCCGCCGACGCCCTGACCGATGCGCTGAACGCCGGCACCTTGGCCCTCTGCGCCGAGGCTGTGGGCGCGATGGACGTGACCCATGCCACCACGCTGGATTACCTGCGCACGCGCAAACAATTCGGTGTGCCCATCGGCAAGTTTCAGGTGCTGCAACACCGCGCCGTCGATATGCTGACCGAGATCGAGCAGTCCCGCTCCATCACCATCAAGGCCGCGGCGGAACTCGACGGCCCCGATGCCGCGCGCTTCGTGTCGATGGCCAAAAACCTCATCGGCCGCGCCGCGCGCCTTGTGGCGGAAGAGGCGATCCAGATGCACGGCGGCATCGCGATGACATGGGAATACCCCGTCTCGCATTACGCCAAACGTCTGGTGATGCTGGATGCGCAACTGGGTGATACCGACTACCACCTGTCGCGCGTGATGGCGGGATTGAAGGCCGCGTGATCTGATCTTTTGTCCGGGATCAGCGGCGGCACGCCGCCCCGGACAGAGCCCGTCCGCCCCCCCAAAGAAACAGTGGCGGCGATTTTGCAACCGTTGTGACCAGAATGATCGTTCGATGACCGGGCAAGGATAAACTGCCCCTGTCATAGGGCGCATCGCCACCCCGCGTGTTGGCGACCGCGCGGCTTGGTGAGACGCCAGCAACAGCCAAAAAGCGAAAACCCGCGAGGACCAATCAAGGCTGTCGCGGGCTTCTGGAATGTGAAGGCCTAGCTTTGCCTTCGATTGACCTGCACGTATGCCTTCGACGCCTTTCTGTCAAGTTGGGTCGTAATCTGATATGTCGCGATTTGAGCGATAAGATTGTGTTTAAAAACATCTTTTTCAAAGAAAGCCTCGCCAGACAGCTTTCCATCTGAAGAAGAATCCCCGCGCGGAATCAAGGCGCGGCACGCGCCGCCGCGCGATCGCCGACACGCCCCCCGGGGCGGCGATTTTGCAACCGTTGTGACCAGAATGATCGTTCGATGACTGGGCGAGGATAAACTGCCCCTGTCATAGGGCGCATCGCCACCCCGCGTGTCGGCGACCGCGCGGCTTGGTGACGGGAGGCTCTCCAAGGTCATGGGCGTTTCCACTTACCGCAAGCCCCACCTGCGCGCCACATCACGCCCCCACCACCTCACCCCGGCAGGGTCACGATGATCGGCCCCCGGTCGGTAGCGACGACCGTATGTTCATATTGCACCACCGGCGCGGATGGCTCGCTGTAAAGCGTCCAGTCATCCTCGCCGCTCTCGGCCCAAAGCCCGCCCGTGGACAGGAACGGCTCGACCGTCAGCACCATCCCCCGGTGCATCCGCCGTCGGTCGCCCCGCGTGGGCCAGGTGGGCACCTCCTCCGGTGCTTCATGCAGGGCGCGGCCGGTGCCGTGGCTGGCAAGGTTGCGGATCAGCGTATAGCCGCGCTTTGACGCGAATTGTCCGATGGCCTGACCTATCCCCGCCAGCGGCTTGTCATGTCCGACCTGCGCGATGCCGATCTGCATGGCGCGTTTGCCATCGCGGCACAGACGGTCCAGAACGGGGCGCACCTGCCCCATGCGAAAGGTCGCGCCGGTATCTGCGAAATAGCCATCCTTCGATGCCGATACGTCGATATTGACCAGATCCCCGTCCCGCAGGATGCGGTCGCCGGGAATGCCATGGGCGATTTCCTCGTTCACGCTGATGCAGGTGGCACCGGGAAAGGCATAGACAGCTTCCGGGGCCGAGGCTGCGCCCGCCCGTTCCAGCACCGCGCGACCGATGGCGTCCAGTTCGCGGGTCGTCATGCCCGGCTCCATCGCGGCGGCCATGGCCTGCATCGTATTGGCGACGATGCGCCCGATATCCTTCAGGCGCGCCAGCTCGTCTTCCTTGGTGATGGTCATGCCGCCTCCGATTGCCGGGCGATGGGCCGGTCGATGGGCCGGGGTGGGTCGGTGATGGGGCGGTTTTTGCCCCCCAATCGTTAAAAAGTCCCTAACACGGCCCGGCAACCCCTTGATAACAAAGGGTCAGAAAAATGTCCCACGGTGGGACAGCCCCTTTATCGCTTGCGATCCCGGCGCGAGGACATGGGCTGGAACGCCACCCCGACATGGGCCTCGCAATAGGGCTTGCCCGCCTGCGTGGGCAGGCCGCAGAACCAGAAATTCTCTGTCGCCGGATCACCCACCGGCCACTTGCAGGTCCGCTCCGTCAGTTCCATCAGCGTCAGGCGCCGCGCCTTCTTCTCGATCTCGCTGACCTTGGCCAGGGCTTCCGGGCTGATCTCATTGGCCGAGGGTTGCGGCGGCAAAGGCTGCCCCGCCGGAATGATCGCCTTGCGGGTATGGGGCACCGTCACCTGACGGACCACGGCATCCTCCTCCGCGTCCTCCTCGACATCGGCCTCGACCTCATCCTCCACC
>JAMWZG010000340.1 GCA_024304855.1 Paracoccaceae bacterium | reverse complement strand
AAGATGATCGACAGACCGCTGGAGTTCAGGACGGCGCGGTCCCGCACCGTCCTGAACTCCAGCGGTCTGTCGATCATCTTGTTCAAGGCGTCTCTCTCTGCGGTCGTGCGGGTCAGGCGAGCATGGTCTGCATGATGTCCACCGACCCGGGGCTGTCGTCGATCTGGATGCCCGGCCCGCACTCATCGGCGGGGGCGGGCGCGATCATGTCATCGACAAGGAAGGCCACTGCCTCATTCGCGAGCTTGTCGATCTGGACCCCGGCGGGAGGGGCACAGTCGTCGATCAGCTCGGCCTGGTAGATGAGGGCGTCGCTATAGGCCTCTCCGCCGGACATGAGCGTGGAATCAAGCCCTTGCGAGACGATGCTGGCGGCGTTGATCTGCGCGTTCGACCCGGAGGTGACGCTGACTTCGGCCCCGGCTGCGGTGGTGAACATGTCCTGGATGAAGTGGATCTGATCCGAGTCGCCCAGATAGTTGAACTGTTCGATCACATTGGTCTGGATCAGATCGCCCTTGATATAGAGGACGTTCAGCGCCTCTTTCCCGGCGAAGAGCGCGTCCTGCGCGACCTCGGCCCCGATGGTTTTGGCACCACCTGCCAGCTCGGACAGGGCTTGCGCGAAAGCGTCGGTCTTGTCGGTGAGGCTGTCCTTGCCGGTGGTGCTGATGGTGGCGCTGTTCAATTGCAGGTTGTCGCCTGCATGGAGCTTGGCCCCAGCCGGCATCGCGCCGTCGATCCTGTCCTGATCCAGAAGGACATTGACCTGCGTGATCTGGTTCAGCGTGACCATGCTGCCGCCGATCATGATCAGGTCATAGTGAAAGCCAAGGTTCAGGATCAGCGTTTCGTTGAAGACAAGGTTCTCGCCCGTGCCGATATAGGTGGCGGCGCCGGAGAACTTGACCTCGACCCGGTCGTAATCGGTGGCGAAGATATGCTGCTGCACCCAGTCCATCAGCATCAGATCGCCCTCGAGGCGGGTCACGTTCCAGAAGGACGGCAGGCCGTCGCCCTGATGCTCGGCCATCTTTCCGGTGCTGCCTTCGGGCGCCACGGAGGAGGTCTGTTCAAGCTGCGCGACATTGAGCGAGGTGGAGGGGGCGGGGGCCGATTGGTCGGCCAGCGCCGCCGCCTCGATGCGCAGGTTGACCTGCGAGATGATGTCAAGCCGCAGCACATCCTGCGCCACGGCGATCACGGGCGCATCGACCCAGACGGATTTGATCGCGGTTTCATTGATGACCCGGTTGCCGCCCGTGACAACCGCATGGCCGGGGTCCACCGCGAAGGGGCCGGGATCGTGATCCGTCACACCGTCCGAGGGGAGTTGCGCCACCTCGGTGCTGTCTTCGGCGGTCTCCTCGGGCTGAAGGAAGGCGGGCAGAAGATCCTTGATCGCGGGCGCTTCCTCGACGCGCAGGCCGTTGATGAAGATGCCCTCGGCCTCCTCTGCGCGCAGGATCACGGTGGTCAGGCCATCGACGGCGGGGGCCTCGGCCTCGGCCATGGACGCGGCCATCTTCTTGGCCGCGAGCAGAACATCGCCGTCACCGGGGCCCCAGATCCAGGGGTCGATCAGCGACAGGCTTTGCGCCAGTTCGCCCAGATCCTGCAACAGCGTGAGAAAGAGCGCGGGGTCGGTGAAATCGGCGATGCCGTCGAAGACCAGCAGATCGTTATCGGTCAGGAAGGCCGTTTGGGCGATGGCCATGACGATGGAGTTCGGCATGATCTCGACCATGGGGCCGGTGATGGTGATGCCGCCCAGCGTCAGGGTGGGAATGGTCGGAGCCTCGGCCGCGACCGGAGCTGCGGGTTGGGTCGGCACCTGCGTGTCGGCGGGGGCTGACGTGGCCACTTTGGGTGCGGCGGGGGGCGCGGTGTCCTCGGGCTGATCCTTGTGTTTGGATGTGATCTTGAGCTTTTGGGCCTTGAGATCATGCTTGCCTGCGAAAGGGTCATCCTTGAGCGGGTCCAGCTTGTCGTCTATCGCCTTGATCCGAAAGGATTCGTAATCCAGTCGCAGCTTGCCGGCCTCGATCTCGAGGTGGAACAAACCTGCGAAATGGGCGATTTCCTCGCTGATGCGGTCAAGTGCCATGCTCTGATCCTCCGACGTTGCGCCTTGCACGGGGTGGTGCTCTGCGTGTCGCACCGGCTGGTGCTGTTCTTGGCGCACCGGCTGGCAGATTGCTTATCGCACCGGCTGGTGCGGTGCCTTGGTGGTCAGGGGCCGGATGAACCGGCCCCTGACCCTGTCTGATCGCCTCAGAGGTCGTCGTCGCCGACGGTGCTGGAGGTCAGGCCACCGCCCACAACGGTCATGTCGACGCTGTTGCCCAGCACGTTGGCCCCCATCACGATGCTCTGGTTGAAGGCCGTGACGTTCACCGCCGCAGCGGCAGAGGCATAGGATTCGCCGGTCACGAAACCGTCGTCACCGTTGCCCGTGCCCCATGAGCCGCCATTGCCGCCTGCGCCGCCGGCCCCTGTGGTGGCATTGCCACCCCAGCCGCCAAGCGCGTCGCCGACCGATCCGGCACCACCTGTGGCATCGCCACCCATGATGTCGCCGCCCAGGCCCCCGGTTGCCCCGGCCATGCCCGAGCCGCCGCCCACGCCGCCGGTGGTGCCGACGGTGCCGGTCACGCCGGTGGTGTTGCTGGCATCGTCATCGGACCAGCCGCCGCCTCCATAGCCGGCGATGGCCTCGGCCATGCTGTCGGCGCTGCCGTCGATGTCGCTGGAGGCGAAGACCTCGGCCAGACCGCCGTTGCCGCTGCTGGCAGAGGCATCGCCTGCGCCATCGGCGGCTGCGTCCGACATGGCGTCGGATGCGTTGGCCGCAGCCCCGCCCGCGGCGTCGCCGCCCGTGCCGGTGCCGGTGCCGGTGCCGTCAGAGGCTGCATCTGCCGCCCCGCCGCCACCTGCGCCGCCGGTGCTGTCCGCATCCGCCATGCCGTCGGCAGTGGCGTCCGCGTCGCCT
>JAMWZG010000034.1 GCA_024304855.1 Paracoccaceae bacterium | reverse complement strand
GCTCTCCGGGGGGATAGGCCGTCGCCTCGATCTTCAGATCCGTGACCTTGAGCAAGGGTTCAGCCACCGCGCCCCCCTTTCAGACTTGTGGTGCGGTTGAGAACCCAATCCGCCACCAGATTGACCGAGATCGCCAGCGTCGCAATCGCAAAGGCCGGGACCAGCGCCGCAGGCACGCCGTAGACGATGCCCTCCTTGTTCTCCTTCACGATCCCGCCCCAGTCGGCATTGGGCGGCTGCACCCCCAGCCCCAGAAAGGACAGGGTCGAGACGAACAGCACCATGAAGATGAACCGCAGCCCCATCTCGGCCACCAGCGGCGACAGCGCATTGGGCAGGATCTCGCGGAAGATGATCCAGACACGCCCCTCGCCGCGCAACCGCGCCGCCTCGACGAAATCCATCACATTGATGTCCACCGCCACAGCCCGCGCCAGCCGGTAGACGCGGGTGCTGTCCAGCAGCCCCATCACAAGGATCAGCACCGGGATCGTGACCGGCATCACCGACAGCACCACCAGCGCAAAGATCAACGAGGGGATCGCCATCATCAGATCCACGAAACGCGACAGCAGCTGATCGACCCAGCCCCCGATCACGGCGGCCAGAAAGCCCAGCACCGCACCCGTCGTGAAACTCAACAGCGTCGCCATGGTCGCGATGAAGATCGTCGTGCGCCCGCCATAGATCATCCGCGTCAGCAGATCGCGCCCGATACTGTCGGTGCCCAGCAGATGCGTCCGCGACATCGGCTCCCACACGTCACCCACGGCCTCGGCCATGCCATAGGGCGCGATGAAAGGCGCGAACAGCGCCGCCAGGAAATAGGCGCCGGTGAAGATCAGCCCGATCAGGGCAGACAGGGGGATACGGCTCATTTCGGATGCCTCAGCCGCGGATTGGACAGGATCGCGACAATATCGGCCACCATGTTCAGACCGATATAGACGGCGGCAAACACCAGCCCGCAGGCCTGCACCACCGGCACATCCCGCTTGGCCACATGATCCACCAGATATTGCCCCATGCCGGGATAGACGAAGACCACCTCGACCACGACCACACCCACCACCAGATAGGCCAGGTTCAGCATCACCACATTGACGATGGGGGCGATGGCATTGGGAAAGGCATGGCGGAAAATCACGTTGAACCCCGACAGACCCTTGAGTTCGGCCGTTTCGATATAGGCCGACTGCATCACGTTCAGGATCGCCGCCCGCGTCATCCGCATCATATGCGCCAGCACCACCAGCACCAGAACGCCCACCGGCAGGGCAATCGCGCTCAGCTTCTCGCCCAGGCTCATGCTGTCATTGATCATCGAGACGGATGAAAACCAGCCCAGCTTCACCGCCACGAAATAGACCAGCAGATAGCCGATCAGGAACTCCGGGATCGAAATCGAGGCCAGCGTGACCCCCGAAATCAGCTTGTCCGGCCAGCGGTTGCGATAGCGCACCGCCAGCAGACCCAGGAAAATCGCCAAAGGCACCGCGATGATCGCCGCCCAGAAGGCCAGAAACAGCGTATTGCCCAGCCGTCGGCCCAGCGCATCCGCAATGTCCTGCCCATTGGTCAGGGCCACACCCAGATCGCCCTGCACCGCGCCCGCCAGCCAGTTGAAATAGCGCGTGACCGGCGGATCGTTCAGCCCCAGTTCGGCGCGCAGGTTCGCCAGCGCCTCGGGCGTGGCGGATTGCCCGAGGATGGACTGCGCCACATCCCCCGGCAGGATCATCGTCCCCGCAAAGATGAGAACCGACGCCGCCAGCAGCAGCAGGAGGCCCAGCGCAATGCGCTGGGACACCAGTTTCAGGATCGGGTGCATTCAGCAGGCCCCGCTCAGGCCGTCAACCAGCACTTGTGCGATGCCGTGCCCGACATCAGCTCGCCGGTCGGGTCGGCGATCCAACCCTGCACCTTGTCGCTGACACCTTCGACGAAATCGTTGAACATCGGGCAGATCAACCCGCCCTCGTCGCGCACCATCATGCCCATCTGGCTATAGAGCGCCTTGCGCTTGGCCTCGTCCAGCTCGCCACGCGCCTGCAACAGCAGCGCGTCAAAATCGTCGCGCTTGAAGCGGGTGTCGTTCCAGTCGGCCGTGGACAGATAGGCCGTCGAATACATCTGGTCCTGCACCGGACGCCCACCCCAATAGGATGCGCTGAACGGCTGCACGTTCCAGACCTCGGACCAATACCCATCACCCGGCTCGCGCTTCAGCTCCAGCGGGATACCCGCCGCCTTGGCGGTCTGCTCGAACAGCTGCGCCGCCTCGACCGCACCGGGGAAGGCCACGTCGGACACGCGCAGAATGATCGGGCTGCCGTCATGGCCAGACTTCTTGTAATGCTCCGCCGCCTTCTCGGGGTCGTATTCCCGCTGCGGGATGCTGTCGTCAAACAGCGGATAGGCCGCGTTCACCGGCATGTCATTGCCCACAGAGCCATAGCCGCGCAGCACCTTGTCCACCATATCCTTGCGGTCGATCGCATATTTCAGCGCCATCCGCAGATCGTTGTTCAGGAACGGCTCGGTGTCGCAATGCATGATGAACACATAATGGCCGGGGCCCTGCACGCTCTTCACCGACAGACCCGGCGCACGGTCCAGCAGGGCCGCAACCTTGGGATCGACACGGTTGACCAGATGCACCTGCCCGGACTGCAACGCCCCCATGCGCGCCGTCGTGTCGTTGATCGCCAGGATCTCGACCTCATCGACATGGCCGCGGCTGTCATCCCAATAGTTCGGGTTCTTCTTGAACAGATGCCGCACACCCGGCTCATCCGCCTCGACCATATAGGGGCCGGTGCCGATACCGGCGGCGGGATTGTCGAAACCGCCATCCGGCTGGATCATCAAGTGATAATCGCCCAGCAGGAACGGCAGGTCGGCATTCGCCGTGTCCAGCCCGACGATGAACATGTCACCCTCGACCTTCATCGAGGTGATGCCGCGCATGATGCCCAAGGCACCCGACTTGCTGTCCTCGTTGGAATGGCGCTCCATCGTGCGCATCACATCCTCGGCGGTCAGCGGCTTGCCATTGTGGAATTCAACACCCGAACGGATCTTGAACATCCAGGTCTTGGCATCAGCCGACGCCTCGACACTTTCCGCCAGCCGCATTTCAAGCTGGCCGTTCTCATCCACATTCACCAGCGTCTCGCCGAACTGGTTCAGCACGTTGTAAGGCACAGGGCTGGCCGCCAGCGCCGGATCAAGCGAGTTGGTGCTCTCGCCGCCCGACACACCCATCCGCATCATGCCGCCCTTGACCGGGCCCGCCGCATGAACCGCCTGCGCATAGAAGGTGCCCGCCATCGCGGCACTGACACCCAGCGCGCCCATGCGGCCCATGAACTCGCGACGCGAAATCCGGCCCATGCCGGCACGCACCTTGAGGTAATCAATCTGGTTCTGGTCGATCTTTCCGGTCATCATCGTCTCCCTGTTTGTGTCTGTTCGCTTGGCGCGATACTTGCTGGTCTGTCACGATCCGGGCAGGTTGTCCTGCCCTGATCGGGGTATTCTTGTGGCAGCGGCACCATCTGGAACGGGGCTATCGTCTGGGGTTGTTGACTCCCGAGTCAACTTTGCCCATCGCGCCTCAGTGTTCAACCAAAAAAGCGTCCATCTGCGACAACTCTGTGACAGGGACGACATTTACAGGTGATCCCGGTCAATACTCTCGTGCAGATCGCGCTCATGGATCAACCGCGCCGCATCACCCCGCCCCTCCCAGGCCTCCAGCCGGGCCGTCAGATGGAACTGGCGCGCATCCGACCACATCTCGGCATGGGTCTCGGTCCGGGTCACGATGCCGTCGCGCTCCATCTCCATCGTCCAATGTGCCCGGCCCCGCGCCGACAGCGGATCGTCGGGATGGATCTGCCACCATTCCCGCGCCACCCCGCCCGCAATCAGCCCATGCCCGCCGTCGCGGTGCAGCCCGAAATCATCCACGATCCGCAGCGTGACCTGCCCCGTCCTCAGATCGGTCGTCACCTCGCGCTGATGATCCTGCGCCCGCAACACCTCCAGATCCAGCGGCTTCGCCGCCTCGGGCGGCGGAAAATCCCAGCCCGGACCATCAGGACCGGGATGCACCGGCAACGCCAGATGCCCGGCCACCAGCGTCAGACAGGCCGCCTCGGGTGCCGGCCAAAGCAGTGGCCAATAGGCCGATGACACCGCCACCCGCAACCGATGCCCCGCCGGCACGCGATAGGCGATATGGTCCAGATCCACCACCACAGTCACCGCCTGCCCCGGCACCAAAGGCGCAGGTGTCGCATGACCATTCCGATGCGACAGGTTCAGCACGCCATAGGTGATCCGGGTCGATGCCCCGTCAGGGTGCACATGACACAACCGCACCGCAACCTGCGCCTGCGCCCTGTCGGCGGACAGCGTCAGCACCACGCGCGGCGCGCCGGTGATCGCCACCTCTGCCGCCAAAGGCTCTGTGTCGAAACAGGCCGACAAGGCATCATCGCCGCGCTGATCCCCCGGCTGCTCCGGCCCCAGCCAGATCGCGCAGAACTCGCCCGCCGCCATCCCGCAATGCTGCGGACTGGCCAGCGGCACCGCAAAGGGTGCCGCCTCCGCCGCCAAGACGCCCTGCCCAAGATGCCACCGCTGCACCGGCGCGGGCGCCCCATCCCCCGCCAGCCACCGCCCCGGCCGCGCGGCATACCATGTCGCCGGACGCACCCCCTCCATCAGATACTGCCTGTAGGGCGGATCATCCTCGGCCCCGTTGGGGATGTCATTCAGCCAGCGATCCCACCACCGCAGCGCCTCTTGCAGGAACCCGATCCGTGGCTCCGGCACCGCGAAATGCGGATATTTATGCACCCACGGCCCCACGATCCCCTTCACCGGAACGCTCAGGTTCTCCACCAGCGCGGGCACCGCATTGCGGTAACTGTCGCCCCAGCCCCCCACCGCCAGCACCGCCGCCCGGATCGCCCCGAAATCCTCGCAGACCGACCCGTGTCGCCAGTAATCATCCCGCCGCTGATGCCGCAGCCAGACCGCAGGCAGGAACGGCTCCGCCTCCAGCCGCGCCAGCCAGACCTCGCGCCAATCCGCCCGCAACGCAGGGTCCGGCGGGCGCGAGGAATAGGCCCACATCGTCGCCCCCCAGCCAAGGTTCTCGTTCAGCAGACAGCCGCCCTTGTAATGGATGTCATCCGCGTAACGATCCACCGTGGAACACAGCGTGATGATCGCCTTCAAGGGCGCAGGGTCCAGCGCCGCCACCTGCAAGGCGTTGAACCCGCCCCAGCTGATCCCCATCATCCCGACCGCACCGCTGCACCAATCCTGCGCCGCCAGCCAGCCGATCACCTCGACCGCATCCGCCAATTCCTGCGGGGAATACTCATCCGCCATCAACCCGTCGCTGTCGCCATTGCCGCGCATGTCCACGCGCACACAGGCATAGCCGCGCGCCGCCATCCAGGGATGCGTCAGCGCATCGCGCACCGCCGTGCCGTCACGCTTGCGATAGGGCAGGAATTCCAGCACCGCAGGCACCGGCCCCGCGCCGTCCGGCATCCAGACCCGCGCCGACAGGCGGCACCCGTCCGACAGCACAATGCCCATGTCGGGCGTCTCGATCACCGGATGCAGCGGCCTTTCCATGACCGCCACATCACGTCACCGCGCCACACCTGTCAAGCCGGACAAACCCCGCCCCGGTTCAGGTCGCGCCGCACAGCGACCCCTGCCCCCGCGCAGCAGCCTGCGCCGCCGGCGGCAGGATCTGCCCCGCCAGCCGCACATCCCGCCAGCTCATCAGCGGATGCACCCTCGGGCCATAGCGCTCCTCCAGCGACAGACCGCCTGCCCGCGCCGATCCCGTCCGCACCCGCGCCACCGCCGCCATGATCGCCAGACTGGCCTGAAACCCCAGCATCTTCAGGGTCTGCGGCCCCGGATAAAGGCTCTCCGCCGCCATCCCATCCGCCGAGACAATCGCATGACGCGGCAACAGGATATGGTGATAGGTCACGCTCCGCTTGCCCCGCGCCACGCGCACCCCGCGCCAGCCGACAGCAGCCAGATGCTTGGCCCGCACCAGCAGGCTCTGCCCCTGCCCGTCCTCGACCAGCACCGCATGTTGCGGCGACAGCAGCACCGCCGCCCGATTGCCCAGAACGCCCGCCGGCACAAGCACCGGCCGCAACGCCGGGTCCGCCTCCAGATCGCCCTGCGACAAGGACCGCGACCCGGCCCAGAGCACCGGCATCGGCCCGGCCGATGTCTCGACCAGATCGCCCACCGCCAGATCCTCGACCCGGCGCCAGCCACCCGGCGTGCGGATCGGCGTGCCCGCGGCGAAACACGGCACCCCGATCGACACCAGCTCGGAATACTCGTCCACCTGATCCGGGCGCACACCCTCCAGCACCATGACCGCGCCACCGGCAAAGGTCAGGATCGCATCGCCCGTCCCGTCACCATTGGTATCGCTGACCGTCACGTCATTATGCGTGACCGGCGTGCCCCAGGGCGTCAGAAGACCCGACACGTCGATCTGGTCCACGGTGCGCCCACCGTCCAGCGTCATGTCGAAATCGGTGACAGTATCGACACCGCCCCCATTGGTCAGAACCACAGTATCCGACCCCGTGCCCGTGGTGATCTGGTCATCCCCCAAACCACCCGTCAGACGGTCATTCCCGATCCCGCCGTCCACCGTGTCATCACCGGCCCCGGCCACCACCGTGTCATTGCCCGCGCCTGCGTTGATACTGTCGTTCAACCCATCCGCGCCATCAATCAGATCGCCGCCCGCATCCTCATAGCCGACGCCCATCAGATCGTTGCCGGCCGTGCCCGTCACAACCCCGTCGGGAATCCACTCCCGCACCGAAATCGGACCCGAGGTATAGGCCCCCGTCCCCGACCCGTCATTCGCCCCGGCCCAGGCGGCGGTAAAGCTGAAATTCGCCGGATCCCACAGCAGCTGCACCTGATCCCAGTCGAAGCCGTCCGCCTCGTCCAGCGCCGACACAGCCGCCGCCGTCGTCAGGGGAATCTCGCCCGTCTGCGCCACGCCATTGCTGTCATAGATGCGGAAGTTCAGCCCGGCATCCGCCGTCCACTGGTTGCCATTGGCATAGACCGTCACGAAGTACCCGGAATCGCCCAGGGCCTCGATCACCGGCGGGCCGGGCCAGGGGCTTGCCGGGGCCAGCGGGATCTGCACATCCGCAATCACCGTTGTCCCGGTCGCCGGATCAAGGATCGTGAAGAACGGATATGTCGTAGCCCCCGTCACATAGGTCTCGGTATAGCCGATCACGACGCGGCCACCACCGATCTCCGTCATGGTGAACTGGTCGTTGTCAAAAGTATCCGTGCCATCGACAGCCGTAGAGCCGATACGAATATCCCCGCTGGCCGGCGTGCCATCCGCGTTGAGGATCCGCGCCTCCAGCGTCATCGTGGCCGAGTCGTCGGAATAGCCGTCATTGACCCAGGCCGCGATGAAACGGCCATCGGACAGGGCCACGATCTGCGCCGGGGATTCCCAGACCGTCGTATCGGTAGCCTGAATCTCGGATGTCGCCCGGACCGTATTTCCGTCCTGATCCAGCACCGTATAGACCGGCTCGTTCCCGCCCGTCTCGACGTTCGAGCGGGCCCAGGTGACAACCACATTGCCCCCAGCCAACTGGATCACGTTCAGGTTGGGCACATCGGCGGTGTCGGTCCCATCGACAGCCACATTGCCCACCTGAAAATCATTCGTCACCCAGGTGCCGGTCGTCGGATTGTAGATCCGCGCCTCCACCGTCATGGTGGGCGTATCATCCAGCAGCGCGTTGTTGGACCAGACGAACAGGATATTCCCGTTGTCCAGAACCGTCGTCACCGGCGGGCTCTCGCTGGTGGTCGTGTCCGAGGATTGCACCTCTGTCGCAGGTGTCGTGATCGTCAGCCCGGTGGGCGTCGGCGTGGCAATCGCAAAGACCGGCTCTTCGCCGCCCGGTGCCGTGCCCGCGCGCACATAGCTGATGACCACCCGGCCATCCGCCAGCAGGTCCAGATCCAGATTGTCCCAGTCGAACCCGTCCGACCCGTCAATCGCGGGCAAGGAGCCAAGGCTGATCTGCGCCGTCGATGGCGTGCCATCCGCATTGAAGATCCGCGCCTGAAGGATATTGGCCGAGGTGTCGCCCAGCCCGTTGTCCGACCAGACATAAAGCGTCCGCCCATCCGCCAGAAGCAACATCTTCGGCGGCGACTGGTCGCCACTTGTGCTTGTATTCACAAACATCGCTGTCATGCGCTTTACCCACTCGTCTCGAACTACAGACGCCGTCCACCAGCAAACGGTCGGCGCTTAAAAACTGTTAACCTTAACGAGGGTTAAAGAGCAAAATGGGCCAAATTTGGGCAGGCCGACAAAAAGCGCGGATTTTTCGCCCCTCCGCCCTCCGCCCCCTGCGCCCCTGCGCCAAGGTCAGGGATCACCCCGACTGCGTCTCCACGAATTTGCGCCGCGCGATAGTGATATTATGCCGGCGCGCGAAATCCATCACCTCGGTCTTGCGCGACCGCGCCACCGGATGCATCTGGTCATCCATCGCCAGCACCATCACCCGGTGATCGGCCGTGCGATGCAGGCTGCGCACCCCCGCCACCGCCACCCAGACCGAACGGTTCAGCAGGATACCCATCTCCGGCGGCACCCCCGCCACCACATCCGAGAACCGCCCCCGCAGCAGCATCGACCTGCCGCGCTGATGGATGCGCACATAATGATCCTCCGCCCGGATCACCAGAAGATCGGACAGGCGGATCCTCTCCCCCGCCAGTTCGATCGTCTGCTCGCCCGGATCGGCCAGCCCCGCCTCGGTCTGCGCCTCGCTCTCCTCCCCCTCGGTCAGGGGCGCAGGCTCGGGCATCGTCGCAGTCGCAGTCGCAGGCACAGTCGCGGGCGCCGCCACCTCAACCGGCGCGACCGCCTCGGGCACATCCGCCTCGACCGGCGCGGCCATCGCGCCCGCCGCAGGACCAGCCGCCCGCACCTGTGCCACCTCTGGCGCCGGGACCACCTTGACGACCGGCGCAGCACCACGCAGCGCCACACCTCCCTGCACGGCGGGCACGACCTGCGGCGGCGCCTTGGCCCGCGTCGCCACGCTCGTATCCAGCCGCGGGTCCGACAACCGATAGGCCGGATGATGCGGCGCGACATAGGTGCCGTATTGAACGTCGAACAGGATGATCACGATGCAGTCGCGGATCACATAAGGCGCAAAGGCCACCAGCCCCCCAAAGGGTTCCCCGATGAACCACGTCATATAGAGTTGAAACAGTGTTTCATTCACCATGATCAGCGGCAGGCTGATGAAGGGCGTAAAGATGAAGCGGATGATCCCCGCCCGCAAAAGCCAGTTTGACGTGGCGGCCGCGATGAACAGCCATAGGGTCGATACGATGACCACCCCGAACCAATAGATCGCGATCTGCCACAGCGCCAACACCTCCATCGCCGCCCGCGTATGCAGCAAGGCGTAAAGCAGGACGCAGAACATCACATATTTCAGCATCACCGGATGAAAGATATGATCCGCCGCAGGCCCGCCACGGGTCCAGACGGTCGTGCCATCGGCGAAAATCATTTTGGACCAGGAAACAGTTTCGGAATCCGCCCCCCCTCCCGCATGGGACTGCCAGGATTCCAGCGCAGGCTTGTGATCATTTGGCGTCATCTGCATCGCGCAACCTCTATGACATACACATACTAACCAGGCAGCCCCGTCAGTTCACGAACGACAACGACCAGTTCGCTCGAAACTTAGGGGGCAGCACTCACTTTTCACCATCGCAAACGTCATATCGCGACTTTTTACTGTCCAGTTGACGCTACCTCTGCGCGCAGAAAGCATATCATCGACCGGCCACGCCGTCGTGAACCATATCCACTAATATTGGCAACAGTGTAAATTGCAGGTCACGTCGAATAATCTCAAAAGTTGCATAAAAATCGACGCAAACTGACCATTTTCGACAGCTCGCGTTGCCATCTCCCATGGCGCGAACAGGCGACGACTCCGCTCATTCGCTCTCCGCTCAACAGGTATATGAAACATTAATGCAGGGCAGACTCGCAGTTCCTTGCGCGTATTCCGGTAGCGACCTTTTGCAGTGCTTGCGCTCAGGTTGCCGGCGGGATCAGGGGCGGATCATCAGGGGGCTGATGGTCAACTTCTGGCGCAAGTCTCGGTCTGTCCTGCAGTTGTAACGAGTAGCCGATGTTCCAGTGCAGGTAACGAGTATCCGGGTTTCCAGTGCAGGTAACGAGTATCCAGGTTTCCAGTGAACCATAACGAGTAGTTCTGTTTTTTAGTGAGAGGACGCGACCGCCATGACCACCTTCACACCGCCCGAAGCCCCCCAGGTCAACACCACGACCAGCGGGAACCAGTCTCCGCCGAAGATGCTTCTGCTCGACGATGGACGGCTGCTCTATGTGTGGGTCAATGACGGCGCGTCCGACGACTTGCCCTCGATGGAGATCCAGGCCCGGATCTACAACGCCGACGGCACCCCCGCCACGCCGCAGATCAGCCTCGACAGCCTTGCCGCCGTCGATGGGTTTGACGGCTATGACTGGGACAATCTCGATGTCGATCTGATGGCCGATGGCAAGGTCATCGTCAGCTGGATCCGCAACACCGTCGAATCCGGCAGTGACGAGCCGGTTTTCGCGATCCTGCAACCCACCGCGACCAACCTGACCATCACCACCCCCACGACCGAGATCCAGTCCAACGACACCACAAGTTTCGAAAGCCCGCCCGTCACCACGGCGCTGGACAATGGCAATGTCTTCGTCGTCTGGTCCAAGAACGCGATCCTCGACGACACCAACACGATGACCCTGCAAGGGCGCATCTATGACCCCGAGACCGGCAATTTCCTCTCGGCCGAATTCCCCATCGGCAATGTCGCCGTGGATGGCACCGACAGCGCCGATGTGCCCCATCTGAACGTGGTGCAGCTTGAGGGCGGCAATATCGTCGTCACCTGGGCTCGCTCGAACGTGGAAACCGGCTTCAACGAGCCGGTCTATACCGTGCTCGACCAGAACGGGAACACCGTCTTCGCCACCTCCGAGGTCGAGGGCAATGACAACGAAACCCAGGCCACCGTCTGGGAATCCCCCGCCCAGATCGCGGCCCTGTCTGACGGCCGCTTCATCGCCGCATGGGTCAATGACGGCTATTCCGACGATTCCAACACGATGACGCTGGAGGCCCGGATCTTCAACGCCGATGGCACCCCCGCCACCGGCGACATCCGCATCGGCAGCACCGCGGTTGACGGCAGCGACAGCTTCGACATCTCCAGTTTCAACGTGACCGAGATCGGCGGCGGCCGCGTCGTCTTCGGCTATGTCGAAACCTATGCGACGGGCGCCACTACCCTGCCCACCTTCTCGATCCTCCACACCACCACGGGTGCGACGATCATCGCGGATGTGCAGATCCCCGTCTCGCCCGACCACCCCTGGCCGGGCGCGCCGGTGATCGAAGCCCTTGGCGACTCGGGCTATTTCGTCGCCGTCTATGCCGAAGGCGATCAATTTTCGGGCGGCGCGACAGGTCTGAACTACCGCATCTTCGACAGCAACGGCCAACCCGTCACAGGCGATGTCGCCCTGACCTCCGCCACTTCCGGCTCGGCCCTCTCCGGTCTCGACACCTTCGACTGGGACCAGGTCGATGTCATCTACAATGTCACCAACGGCACCTTCACCGTCAGCTGGGCAGGCGTCAACGATGGCTCGCACACCGGCGTCTTCACCTCCGGCCCCATCGACGTGGCCGATCTGACCGGCGACGGCGCAGGCCCCGTGGACGGCACCGCTGGCGCGGATTCCATCGGCGCGAACTATACCGATACCGAGGGCGATCAGATCGACGGCAGCGACGGCCTGTCGGACACGGTTCTGGCCGGCGCGGGCAATGACTCGATCAACGGCGGCGCCGGGGCGGACACGCTCTTCGGCGGCGCGGGCGATGACCGCTTCATCTTCACCGATATCGACAACACTACCGACGCCTCCACCGGCGGCGGCGCCTTCAACGAGCTGAGCAGCTTCACGCCCGAACAGGTCAACACCACGACCAGCGGGAACCAGTCTCCGCCGAAGATGCTTCTGCTCGACGATGGACGGCTGCTCTATGTGTGGGTCAATGACGGCGCGTCCGACGACTTGCCCTCGATGGAGATCCAGGCCCGGATCTACAACGCCGACGGCACCCCCGCCACGCCGCAGATCAGCCTCGACAGCCTTGCCGCCGTCGATGGGTTTGACGGCTATGACTGGGACAATCTCGATGTCGATCTGATGGCCGATGGCAAGGTCATCGTCAGCTGGGTCCGCAACACTGTCGAAACCGGCGGTGACGAGCCGGTTTTCGCGATCCTGCAACCCACCGCGACCAACCTGACCATCACCACCCCCACGACCGAGATCCAGTCCAACGACACCACAAGTTTCGAAAGCCCGCCCGTCACCACGGCGCTGGACAATGGCAATGTCTTCTTCGTCTGGTCCAAGAACGCGACCCTCGACGACACCAACACGATGACCCTGCAAGGGCGCATCTATGACCCCGAGACCGGCAATTTCCTCTCGGCCGAATTCCCCATCGGCAATGTCGCCGTGGATGGCACCGACAGCGCCGATGTGCCCCATCTGAACGTGGTGCAGCTTGAGGGCGGCAATATCGTCGTCACCTGGGCTCGCTCGAACGTGGAAACCGGCTTCAACGAGCCGGTCTATACCGTGCTCGACCAGAACGGGAACACCGTCTTCGCCACCTCCGAGGTCGAGGGCAATGACAACGAAACCCAGGCCACCGTCTGGGAATCCCCCGCCCAGATCGCGGCCCTGTCTGACGGCCGCTTCATCGCCGCATGGGTCAATGACGGCTATTCCGACGATTCCAACACGATGACGCTGGAGGCCCGGATCTTCAACGCCGATGGCACCCCCGCCACCGGCGACATCCGCATCGGCAGCACCGCGGTTGACGGCAGCGACAGCTTCGACATCTCCAGTTTCAACGTGACCGAGATCGGCGGCGGCCGCGTCGTCTTCGGCTATGTCGAAACCTATGCGACGGGCGCCACTACCCTGCCCACCTTCTCGATCCTCGACACCACCACGGGTGCGACGATCATCGCGGATGTGCAGATCCCCGTCTCGCCCGACCACCCCTGGCCGGGCGCGCCGGTGATCGAAGCCCTTGGCGACTCGGGCTATTTCGTCGCCGTCTATGCCGAAGGCGATCAATTTTCGGGCGGCGCGACAGGTCTGAACTTCCGCATCTTCGACAGCAACGGCCAACCCGTCACAGGCGATGTCGCCCTGACCTCCGCCACCTCCGGCTCGGCCCTCTCCGGTCTCGACGCCTTCGACTGGGACCAGGTCGATGTCATCTACAATGACACCAACGGCACCTTCACCGTCAGCTGGGCGGGCGTCAACGATGGCTCGCAAACCGGCGTCTTCACCTCCGGCCCCATCGACGTGGCCGGCCTGACCGGCGACGGCGTCCTGCCCACCGCCAATAGCGAAGTGGTGGTCGGCGGCGAAACCTCCGAACTTGCAGGCGACGTGCTCGACCTCTCCGCCATGACCCAGGACCTCGATCTGGTCTTCGGGGCCCCCGAAAGCGGGATCGTGACCGAAGTGGACACCGGCGACCGCCTTGTCTTCTCCGAGATCGAATCCGTCCTTCTGGGCGCAGGCGATGACACCGCCGCAGGTGGCGCAGGCAATGACGCGATCGACGGCGGCGCGGGCAATGACTCCCTCACCGGCGGCGCCGGCAATGACACGCTGGCAGGCGGCACCGGCGACGATGTGCTGCAAGGCGACGGCGGCGACGACACCTTCACCCTGGCCCCCGGCTTCGGCGATGATGTGATCACCGGCGGCGAAACGGGCGAAGTGCTGGGCGACACGCTCGACGCTACCGACCTGACCGAGGATGTCACCGTCACCCTGTCAGGCCCCGAAGCGGGCACACTGACCGGCCCCTCCGGCACCGTCAGCTTTGACGAGATCGAGAATATCCTGCTGGGTGCAGGCGATGACGCAGTCACCGGCAGCACCGGCGACGACGTGGTCGATGCCGGTGCCGGCGATGACGTGATCAACGGCGGCGCGGGCGATGACGACCTCGCAGGCGGCGATGGCAATGACGACCTGATCGGCGGTGCGGGCAATGACACGCTTGATGGCGGCGACGGCGCGGATACGCTGGAGGGTGGCGAAGGCAATGACACGCTGCTGGGCGGCCTTGGCGACGACGATCTGCTGGTCGGCGCGGGCGATCTGGCCAATGGCGGCGCGGGCGATGACGAGTTCCGCATCGACCCGAGCCTGACCGGCACCGCCCCGATCACCGTGATCGGCGGCGAGGATGATGAGGAAGCCCTGCTCGACCCGACCAACAACCCGGCCGGGCGCATCGGCGACGTGCTCGACCTGCGCGGTCTGGGCCCGGTCACGATCACCTATGACCCGACCGACCCCAGCTTCGACCCGGTCACAGGCACGGGCGAAAGCGGCACCGTCACGTTTGACAATGCAGCGGGCGACCCCGTCACCCTGACCTTCTCGCAGATCGAATCCGTCCTGACCGATGCCGATGGCGTGGTCGATGGCCTCGACACCGGCGAGACGATGAACCCCGGCTATGAAGACGCCGACGGCGACCAGATCGACGGCACCGACGGGCCGAACGACAATATCGCAGGCAATGGCGGCAATGACACGATCAACGCAGGCCTTGGCGACGACACCGTGGACGGCGGCCTCGGCGACGATGTGATCAACGGCGGCGCAGGCAATGATGAACTCGCAGGCGGCGACGGCGCGGACAGCATTCGCGGTGGCGAGGGCGACGACACCCTCTCCGGCGGCGAGGGCAATGACACGCTTCTGGGCGATGCCGGGGATGACGACCTCTTCGGCGGCAATGGCAACGACACACTCACAGGCTTCACCGGCAATGACTCGGTCGAAGGCGGTGACGGCGACGATGTCATCAACACCCGCGCCGAAACCGGCGTCGGTGTGCCGGACCGGGGCTATCCGGGCGCCTTTGCGGCCGACAGCGACCCCTTCAACGACCGCGACACCGTCTTTGGTGGTGCGGGCGCTGACGAGATCCTGACCGGCGACGACAATGATCTGGTCTATGGCGGCACCGAGAATGACACGATCGACGCCGGTTTCGACGACGACACGGTCTATGGCGATGCGGGTGACGATGTCCTCATCGGCAACGAAGGCAGCGACTCGCTCTTCGGCGGCGATGGCAATGACCTCATCTACGGTGGCATCGAAGCTGCGGTGGCCGATCCGCTGAACCTGCCCGACGCGACGGACCTTGTGCCCGAGAACGGGCGCGACACGATCGAGGGCGGGGCCGGCAACGACACCATCTACGGTCTGGACGATGCCGATGTCATCTCGGGCGATGCCGGCGAGGATCTGCTCTTCGGCGGGATCGACAATGACACGCTTTCGGGCGGTGCCGACAATGACATCCTCAACGGCGACGAGGGGGATGACAGCCTGGACGGCGGCACCGGCAACGACCAGCTCAACGGTGGCGCAGGCCGCGACACGCTTGAGGGCGGCGCGGGGATCGACACGCTGACCGGCGGCGACGGGGCGGATGTCTTTGTCGCAGGCGGGGATGCCGACCTTGTCACCGACTTCGACACGACCACCGGCACGGGCGACAACGACCGCACCAACAACGACTTCGTCAACCTCAGCCCCTTCTACAACGCGGCGGCGCTTGCGGCATGGAACGCCGCCAACCCGACCGAACAGTATGACAACCCGCTGGACCTGCTGCGCGCGGATCAGGCGGACGGGGTGCTGGATCTGGCGGGCGGCATCGTGCTGAACAACGCGGGCAGTGCCGTGGCAGCGACCGAGCTGACCTCGGAAAACACCGGCGTGGTCTGCTTCACACGCGGCACCCATATCGCCACGACCCAGGGCGAGATCCTGATCGAGAACCTGAAAACGGGCGATCTGGTGCTGACCATGGACCACGGCTATCAGCCTATCCGCTGGATCGGCTCGACCAAGGTCAGGGCGGTGGGCCATCTTGCGCCCATCCTCTTCCGCAAGGGCGTGCTGAACAACGTCCGGGATCTGATGGTCTCGCCACAGCACCGGATGTTCCTCAACGGCTGGCAGGCCGAGGTTCTGGTGGGCGAACACGAGGTGCTGGCAGCCGCCAAGCATCTGGTGAACGACAGCACCGTGCGGCGGGTCGAAGGGGGCGAGGTGGAGTATTTCCATATCCTCTTCGACACCCACGAGATCATCTTCGCCGAAGGCTGCCCGTCGGAAAGTTTCCATCCCGGCGTCATGGGCTGGGGCGCGCTGGCCGAGGAGGCGCGTCAGGAAATCATCACGCTGTTCCCGCAGCTTGATAACGGAAACTTCAACAATTTCGGGGAAAGTGCCCGGGTGACGTTGAAACCGCATGAGGCGCGGATGCTCTTCGCGCAGGAGGGTGGCGTTCAATAAACGCCACCCGCAAGGGAAAAGGGACCAGGGGTGATCGTCGAAGACACGCTCATTACAGTATCGGCCCGCAAGGCGGAGCGCAGGGTGCAAGACCTGCGCATCGCCGACCTTGTCTACAACCCGCTGACCCAGACCTGCGATGAGATTGCCGACATCCTGTCACGAGAGGTGCTGCCCAACTCGCCAGAGGCGGACAGCATCTGGCCCAAGGTGATCCCCGCCGGCAGCATCGCCCCGGAACGGCCCCGCCGTGATCTGGCGGTGTCACCGGCGCAGATCCTCATGACCCTGCAAGCCTCGGCCACCGATCAGCCGATCCCCAGCGTGGTCGAGGTGCGGGCTGACAGTCTGGATGCCACTCCCATGTCGGACAGCAGACCCGTCCGCTACTACGCGATCTTTTTCGACCAGCCGCGTTACCTTGACGCCAGCGGCGTCCTGGCCCGCGCCTTCACGCTCGAGGATGTGACCAGTGACCGATTTCGATAGCACAACCCTCACGGCCCGCCCGCCGACAGGCAGCCCCCATGCCGTGACGCCCCGTCGCCACACGCGGCCCGCCTTCCCGGACCTTCATGACCCCATGACCGACGCGCAGACTGGCCCCAACGCCACCCTCGCGCAGGGGCAGGTCGCTGACTGGACGATGGAAATATGGGCACAATCCCCCCTGATGCGCAGCCTTCTGGGCGGGATTGCCATCGGATTGATCGCAGCCTGCCTGACTGTCTGGCTTTTTGACAACATCGTGCTGGGGATTGCGGCCTATGCGGTTTTCGGCGCTGTCGGAATTCTCGCCTTGGCCCTAAGGTAAACCACGCCCTGCGTTATCGGCCGATCACACGCAGCGCATGACAGGAAAGGGATCACCCATCGGCCGTTGGTATCGAGTCACAACTATAAAAAGAGCAGTAGAAACATGCAGTTTGACCGACAGGACTACCGCCAGGATCATGGCGCCTTCACAGGGTCGCAGATGACCCAGACCGCAGCGCAGCGCGCGGCCCCCGTGCATTGCTTTGCCCCGGATGCCCCGATCACGACCCTGATGGGCGAACGGGACATCGACAGCCTCATGCCCGGTCAGATGGTGCTGACCAACTCCGGGCCGCGCAGCCCAAGGCTGACACGCCTGACGCAGCGGGGCGATGGCCTTCTCTGCCACGTTCCCGCCGGGGCCTTCGGCCCGAACGTCCCCATCCGCGACCTCTGGCTGTCACCGGATCAGCCTATCGCCCTGCGGCTGGATCAATCGACGCCGGGCCGCATCCCCGTGACGCATCGGCTGGGCAACCTCATCCACCTCTTCGCCAGCGATACGGGTGGCACACCGCAGGTCAGACCCATGCCCGACACGGTGATCCAGCTGCAATTCGACCGGCCAGCCGTCATCTATCTGGCCGGTCTGCCGGTCTATATCGGGGATACCCACGCGACCTGACCAGCGCGCGCGGGCCTCATACCCGCGCGCCGCGGCCAGACCCGCGCCACCCTGATCTCTGCGCTTGCGCGCCGCCCGCTTTTGAAAAATAGTCTCCCCCAAGGGGGACTTTTCCGCATGAGCCAGACTTTCCGACATCCCGACATCCTCGAAATCGCAAGGACCGAGGGCAAGGTCACAGTCGAAGGCCTCGCGGAACGCTTCGGCGTCACCGTGCAGACGATCCGCCGCGACCTCACCGAACTGGCCGAGGCGGGCAAGCTCGAACGCGTCCACGGCGGCGCGATCCTGCCCTCGGGCGTCACTAATATCGGCTATGACGAACGCCGCCGCCTGA
>JAMWZG010000339.1 GCA_024304855.1 Paracoccaceae bacterium | reverse complement strand
CGTCCCGCAAGGCGACAGCCTGCCCGGACCCGCCCCGCAGGAAATCCCGCTGGACACACCGGACGAGCTGCGCCTTGGCGCCGCCGCCACGACCGCCACCGCCGCACCCGCCGCCGGGGCAGGCATCGGCAAGGTGGGCTTTCTGGGCCGCCTTCTGGGCCGCACGGGCACAGCCGCCCCCGCCGCCGAACCGCAGTCCCCCGCCGCGACACAGACTGCCGCGACACAGCCCGCCGCCAAAGCACCGGCAGGCCCGGTCGTCCGCCGCACGCTGGACGACGCGATGCTGGAACAGCTCGAGGAGCTGCTGATCGCCTCGGACATGGGCGTGGACACCGCGCTGCGCGTCACCGCCAACCTGGCCGAGGGGCGCTATGGCCGCAAACTCTCGGTCACGGACATCAAGCAGGCCCTCGCGGATGAGATCGCCCGGATCATGGAACCCGTCGCCCGCCCGATGCCGATCTTCCCCAAGACCCCGCAGGTCGTGCTGGTCGTGGGCGTCAACGGCTCGGGCAAGACCACGACCATCGGAAAACTCGCCAGCCAGTTCCGCGCCGCCGGCAAAAGCGTGATCATCGCCGCAGGCGACACCTTCCGCGCCGCCGCCGTGGAACAGTTGCAGGTCTGGGGCGACCGCGCCGGCGTGCCCGTGCTGACCGCGCCCGAAGGCTCTGACCCCGCAAGCCTTGCCTTCGACGCCATGACAAAGGCCGAGGCCGAAGGCGCGGATCTGCTCCTGATCGACACCGCAGGACGGCTGCAAAACCGCGCCGACCTGATGGAGGAGCTGTCCAAGATCGTCCGCGTGATCCGCAAGAAAGACCCCACCGCGCCGCATAACACCCTTCTGGTGCTGGATGCTACCACCGGCCAGAACGCCCTCTCCCAGGTCGAGATCTTCCGCAAGCTGGCCGATGTCTCGGGCCTTGTGATGACCAAACTGGACGGCACCGCCAAGGGCGGCGTGCTGGTGGCGCTGGCCGACAAGTTCGGCCTGCCCATCCACGCCATCGGCGTGGGCGAACAGATCGACGATCTGGCCCCCTTCGACCCGCAGGATTTCGCCCGCGCCCTGACCGGGCTGGACGCGCCCGGGCCGGATGCCTGAAAACTGCCGGATGCCTTAGAATTGACTGTGATGCTTGAAATACGACGGACCACCGATTTCCAACCCGACATCACCGCCCTCGAGGCGGTGATCGACGGCGCCCGCCTGCGCGAGGCCGACGAGATCGAGGATTGGCCCGATGACCGCCTTGTCATGTCCGAATGCGTCGTGCTGAACGACGGGCAGGTGGTGGGCTTTGGCCGCCTGATCTGGGACGCCCATCTGGACGCGGCCCCGCGCATTTTCGACCTGTGCCTGCTGCCCGAACACCGCAACACCTTCGTGCTCGACACGCTGGAACAGGAACTGATCGACGAATACGCCTTCGCCGCCGAAGGGGGCGACATCGTGATCGGCCGCGAGGGCGACGAGATCGACATCTCGCGCCGCGCCCGCGAACTGCATGACGAAAGCCTTGGGCGCAGCCCCGGACGGCTGCGCGCATGAGCGCCTGGCTTGTCTCGCTGGAAGGCACTCCAGCGGGCAGTCAGGTGGCGATGATGCTGGCGCTGCTGGCGGCGGTGCTGCACGCGGTCTTTGGCGCGCTGCAAAAAGGCCGCCACGATCCCTGGCTGATGCGCGGGGCGATCGACATCAACTATGCGGTCATCGCCGCCCCCCTGGCCCTGTTCGTGGTGCCATGGCCGGAACCCCATATGTGGCCCATCTTCGCCGGCGCCTTCGTGATCCATACCGCCTACAAGATCCTGCAAGCCATGGCCTATACCCGCGGCGCCTATACGGTCGTCTATCCGGTGGTGCGCGGCACCGGGCCGCTGTTCGCGGTGATCGGCGCCTGGCTCATCTTCCAAGAGGTCTTCACCCTGACGCAATGGCTGGGCGTGGCCGTGCTCCTGACCGGCATTTTCGGCCTGGCCGTCTATAACCTCATCCATGTCACGCTGAACCGCGATACGCTCAACATGGCGCTGGGGCTGGCGGTGCTGACCGGGCTTTTCGTGGCGCTCTATACCACATATGACGCCTATGGCATCCGCGCCACGGCGGACCCCTTCACCTTTCTGATGTGGTTCTTCATGATCGACGGGCTGGTGATGCCGCTGATCGCCACCGCCCGCTGGCGCGCCATGGCAGCCCCCCTGCGCCCGCCCGTCCTGCCCCTGATGCAGCGCGGCGTGATCGGGGCCGTGATCGCCTTCTTCAGCTTCGGCGCGGTCATGCTGGCCACCCGCCTTGACAAGGTCGGAGAGGCGGCGGTCCTGCGCGAGACATCCACCGTCTTTGCCGCGCTGATCGGCTGGCTGGTGCTCAAGGAAACCGTAGGACCACGGCGCATCGCGCTGATGTGCCTGATCGCGCTGGGCGCGGTCATCGTGCAATTCGGAGGATAGACACAAGCCCATGGCAGACAAGACCATCAACCCGCTGGTGAAGACCGCCCTCGAACTGGGGCCGGTCATCGCCTTCTTCGTGGCCTATATCGCCCTCAAGGACCGCGTCTTCACCATCAACGGCACGGAATACGGCGGCTTCATCGTGGCCACGGCGGCGCTGGTGCCGCTCTTGCTCATCAGCACGGGCCTCCTGTGGAAACTGACGGGCCGGCTGTCGCGGATGCAGATCATGACCATGGTGTTGGTGGTCATCTTCGGCGGGCTCACCGTCTGGCTGAACGATGAACGCTTCCTCAAGATCAAACCCACGATCGTCTATCTGGTCTTTGCGGGCCTCTTGGGCGCGGGCCTGCTGCGCGGCCGCTCCTACCTGCAATATGTGATGGAGGAGATGATCCCCATGACCGAAGCCGGCTGGATGATCCTGACCCGGCGCCTGACCGCCTTCTTCGTGGCGCTGGCCCTGTCGAACGAGATCGTCTGGCGCTTCATGAGCACCGAGGCCTGGGTCTATTTCGAAACCTTCGTGCTGAC
>JAMWZG010000338.1 GCA_024304855.1 Paracoccaceae bacterium | reverse complement strand
CCGCGACAGCGCCCCCACCGCGATCAACGCGGGCAGGGCCATGCCGCCCGCCACCAGCGCGCTCAGCGCCACCCAGCGCAGGCCCAGCGACAGGATCAGCGCGATCACGCCGTAACTGCCGATATGGCTGTCCTTCATGATCTCCAGCCGCCGTTCTGCCGTCCAGCCGCCCCAGAACCCGTCCGCCGTATCCGCCAGCCCATCCTCGTGCAGCGCGCCGGTCATCACCACCAGCCCGGCAAGGCAAAGCCCCGCCACCAGAGGCGCCGCCAGACCCAGCGCCAGCAGCGCCATCGCCAGCGTCCCCGCGATCCCGCCCAGCACCGCGCCCACCACAGGCCAGGACCAGGCCGCCGCCGCGCCCCGGCGCAGTGCCGCATCTGACGCGCGCAGCGGCAGGCGCGTCAGCAAGGCGAAACCTGCGGCGATGTCGCGGGGGCGCATCCAAGCGCTGTCGTGCTCTGCCATCGAAATGCCTCTTGCCGCCTTGCCCCGGTCCCTGCTTGCGTTAAACACGGGATCGGACCCCTGATCAATGAGTGAGCCGATGGCCAGACCTTTCCCCACCCTCGACACCCTGCGCGCCGCGCTGCGCGATCTGCCTGCCCCGCAGGCCCAAGCCATCGCCGCCGCACAGGCGCGCAACGGGCAGTTGACCAAACCACCGGGGGCGCTGGGGCGGCTGGAGGATCTGGCGATCTGGATGGCAGGCTGGCAGGGCACCGACCGCCCCCATGTCGCCCGCCCGCAGGTGATCATCTTCGCGGGCAATCACGGTATCACCGCGCGGGGCGTCTCGGCCTTTCCGTCCGCCGTGACCGAACAGATGGTCCTGAATTTTCAGGCCGGTGGGGCCGCGATCAACCAATTGGCCCGGACATTCGGCGCGCGAATGGATGTCCATGCCCTGCGGCTTGACCAGCCCACCGCCGATTTCACCGCCCAGGCCGCCATGACCGAGGATGAGTTGCTGGAGGCCATGACAACCGGCTGGAATGCCGTGGACCCGGATGCGGATCTGCTGGTGACGGGCGAGATGGGCATCGGCAATACCACTTCCGCCGCCGCTCTGGCCCATGCGCTCTGCGGTGGCGCGCCTGCCGATTGGGTGGGGCGTGGCACGGGGGTGGATGACGCAGGGCTGGCCCTCAAGGCGCAGGTCGTGGCCGAGGGCCTGGCCCTGCACCCCGCCGCCCGCACAGACGGGATCACGGCGCTGCGCTGTCTGGGCGGGCGCGAACTGGCCGCGATGGCCGGTGCGATCCTGCGCGCGCGGCATCTGCGCATCCCCGTGCTGCTGGATGGGTTCATCTGCACCGCCGCTGCCGCCTGTCTTGAGGCGGCGCAAAAAGGCGCGCTGGATCATTGCCTTGCCGCCCATGTCAGCGCCGAGACGGGCCACGCGCCCCTGCTGGCGCATCTGGGCAAGGCGCCGCTTCTGTCGCTGAACCTGCGGCTGGGCGAAGGCTCGGGCGCGGCGCTGGCCATCGGCATCCTGCAAGGGGCGGTCGCCTGCCATTCCGGCATGGCCACCTTCGCCGAAGCGGGCGTGACGGGGGGATAGGCGACAGCGGCGGCGCGCAGGTGCCTCAGCCCCGCGCCTCAGCCCGCCTCCGCGGGCTTGCTCTCCTCGATCTGGGCCAGCAGCATCACCTCCAGCTCCTTGTTCAACTCGCGCGCGCGGGTGACATAGGCGGTGTTCTGTTCCGCAGGCAGATCCGGGTTCCACAGATCCGCCAATTCGCGCAGCGCGTCACGGTCGTGGTGATAGAAGACGGTCTCGGCCTGCGCGGCCTCATAGTCGCTCAGGCCCATGTTCTCCAGCACATAGCGCCCCGCGCGCAGCGAGCTGTCGAACATCTCGCGCACCACATCATCCGCCCCGGCCTTGACCAGCTGGAACACATGCACCCGGTCGCGCGCGCGGGCGATGATATGCAGATCGGGCCGTTCCTGCCGCGCATAGGTCACAAGCCGCGTGGTCGCCGCCGGATCATCCAGCGCCACGACCAGCACCCGCGCCTTGTGCAGCCCCGCCGCATGAAGCAGTTCGGGCCGTGTCGGATCACCGAAAAATCCCTTGAACCCAAAGCGGCGCATCAGCTGGATCGTCGCCAGATCATGATCCAGCACCACGGTCTTGAAGCCGCTTGACTGCACCAGACGGTTCACGATCTGCCCGAACCGCCCGATCCCCGCGATGATCACCGCGCCCTGTTCCGTCACCTCATCATCGGGCGTCACCGTGCCCACCTCAGTCATGCGGGCCGACAGCCGCTCGTAAAGGATGAACAGAAGCGGCGTGATCAGCATCGACAAGGCCACGACCAGCAACAGTTGATCCGCCAAGCCGCGCGGCAGGACATTCTGCTGGACCGAAAAGGACAGCAGCACAAAGCCGAATTCCCCGGCCTGCGCCAGCGACAAGGTGAACAGCCATTGATCGCGCCCCTTCAACTTGAAGATCAGGCCCAGCCCGTAAAGGATCACCCCCTTCAGCACCATCAGGCCCAGCGTCATGCCGAACAACAGGACCGGCGCGGCAAACAGCATCCCGAAATTGATGCCCGCCCCCACGGTGATGAAGAACAGCCCCAGAAGCAGACCCTTGAAGGGTTCGATATCGCTCTCCAACTCGTGCCGGAACTCGCTGTTGGCCAGCACCACACCGGCCAGAAAGGTGCCAAGCGCGGGCGACAGGCCCACCAGCATCATCAGAAAGCCGATCCCCAGCACGATCAGCAGCGCCAGCGCGGTATACATCTCGCGCAGATGGGTGTGGTGGATGAACCGGAACAGCGGCCGGATCAGATAGACCCCCGCCAGAATGACCAGCGCCACAGCCCCCAGCGTGACCAGCGTGACACCCCATCCGGGCAGGCCCTCGACCAGCGACATGCCATGGCCGTGATCCTCCAGTTGCGAGGGGCGCAGCACCTCGCCATTGGGGCCGACCTGCGCCAGCATGGGAAAGGCCAGAAGCGGCATCAGCGCCAGCATC
>JAMWZG010000337.1:2745-3005 GCA_024304855.1 Paracoccaceae bacterium | reverse complement strand
GGCACCACTGTCACCGATGCGCCGGCAGATGCGGGCATAGGCGGCGATGACGGGTTCGGCCGCGTCATAGTGCGCCTGCACCCCGCCGCACATGACCGAGAGCACGCCGTTTTCTGCGCCGGCCTGCCCGCCCGATACCGGCGCATCGACGAAGCCGAGGTTCAGGGATTGGGCGGCGGCGCACATCTCGCGCGTGACGGCCGCCGAGACCGTGGTGTGATCGACGAAGATGGAGCCGGGTTTCATGCCGGCAAAGGCGC
>JAMWZG010000337.1:0-2735 GCA_024304855.1 Paracoccaceae bacterium | reverse complement strand
GAGACAGGGGGCCATGGTGCCGCCGTGCTGCTTCACCCAGGCCTCGGCCTTGGTGGCGGTGCGGTTGTAGACCGTGACCGCGTGCCCCTTGGCGGCCAGATGGCCCGCCATCGGATAGCCCATCACGCCCAGTCCCAGAAATGCCAGTTTCGCCATTGTCCTTGTCCCTCCCAATGTCTCCTGGCTGGTTTGTGTCCAGCCCAAGGCCCGATTGCAAGCGATATGCGCCCTGCCCCCGCCATCTGCGCCCCTGTCGGCCAAGTTTATCGGCGTCACGGCTTTACAATCTCTGGTCGATCCTCGCAGATAGGGGCGACGCGTGCCAGTGACCGCCTTCCGACGAAACCGTTGCAGATGACCGCGACAGACGACGACACCCGACTGCATGACTGATCACAATGGCCAATTCCGGCAGGCGCTGACGCGGCTCCTTCACGTCCTGCTGATGTATTGCGGCGCGCTTCTGTTCGGTATCCTGGCCCATTGGGTGCGGTTTCCGCTGCCCTGGATGATCGGGGCGATGGTCTTTGCCTCGACCGTGCGGCTGCTTGAACAGCCCCTTCCGATTCCCGCCATGACGCGCCAGATCGGGCAGATCCTGATTGCCACCTCGGTCGGGCTGTCCTTCACGCCCGAGGCTGTCAGGGCGATGGATTCGCTGCTGCTGCCGATGGTCGGCGTGGCGATTGCGACCATCGCGCTGGGGTTCGTGGTGGCGGCGGTCTTGATGCGGATCACGCGGGTGGATGTGATCACGGCGACGCTCGCCTCGATCCCCATGGGTCCGGTGGAGAGCGCCATCCTTGCGGTCAAGCACAGGGTGCAGCCGGGGCCCATCGTGTTTTCGCAGACGCTGCGGATCATCCTGCTGGTGGTGCTGATCCCGCCGGCCATCGTGGCGCTTGACGGCACGATCCAGGACCCGATCCGGGTGCTGAGCCAGACGCATTGGACCGTTCCGGGCGGGGTGCTGCTGTGCCTGTCGGGGATTGCCGGGGCGGTTGCGGCGCGGGCCGTGCGGCTGGCCAATCCGTTCTTCGTGGGATCATTGGGGGGGGCGGCGCTGGCGGCGGCCTTCAGCCTGCCGATCACGGCCTATCCCTATCCGGTGCTGGTTCTGGCGCAGGTTTTTCTGGGCGTCTGGCTGGGGGCCGTCTTTGACAGGGATCTGCTGCGCCGGGCCAAAGGCTTCATTCCGGGGGCCATTCTGGCGGCGATCCTGCTGATCCTGCTGTGTCTGGCGATGGGGCTGGTGCTGGCCTGGATGACGGGGCAGAGCTGGCAGGTCATGATCCTGTCCACCGCGCCGGGCAGCGTGACGGAAATGGCCCTGACCGCCAAGATCTTGCAGGAGGGTCTGGCGGTCGTGACGGCGTTTCACGTCATCCGCATCTTCATCATCCTGCCCTTTGCCAGCACGATCATCGCCCTGACGGCGCGGCTGGCGAGCCGCTGGGGTCTGCACGCGGAGTGAGCGGCGGCGTCAGCCTGTGGTGAGGCTGTCGAGTGTTGCGGGCGAGATGCCCACCGATCTGGCGGTGTCGAGCAACTGGCCGAAGGTGCCATCGTCAAGGGGGATGCCATGCGCCAGCCTGTCCGCAGTGCTGCGGCGTTCGGGGTCGCCCGGAAACTGGACGCCGCCGGTGCCGGGCGCGGGGGGCGAGGCTTTGACCCAGGCGGTGTAGCGGTCCATCTCGGCCCTGAAGATGTCGGCGGTGCCGAAACCTGCAGGATCGACGAGAATGGCGAACATGTTGTTGATGACGCGCGACGGCACCTCGCGATCGGGGGCGTAGCCGCCACCGCCGCTGAGGGCGCCGCCCAGAAGATCGCCCAGAAGCGCCAGACCGAATCCCTTGTGCATCCCGAAGGTGGTCAGCGCGCCGATGGGATCGCCGAACATCACGCCCGGATCGGTCGTCTGCTGGCCGTGCTGATCCATCAGGGCCCCCTCCGGCACGGTCTTGCCGCTGAGATGGGCGACGCGGACCTTGCCCATGGCAATCGTGCTGGTCGCCATGTCGAGCAGGAACATCGGGGTCTGGTCCGTGGCCGGAATTGCGGTGCAATAGGGATTGGTCACAAAGCGCGCGTCGCTGCCGCCGAAGGGGGCGACCAGCGGTCTGGGGCTTTGGACATTGGCATAGATGATGCAGATGAACCCGGCCTCGGCGGCCATGGCCCCCCAGTCGCCGAGCCGGCCCAGATGGAAACTGTTGCGCAGCGACAGGACCGCGATCTGGCCGGAGCGCGCGCGGTCGATCGCCAGGGTCATGGCCTGTTCCGCGATCACATGGCCAAAGCCCTGCTGACCGTCCACCAGCAGGAAGGGGCCGTTCTCGTGCACGACGCGGGCCGAGGCCGCAGGGTTCAGATGGCCGGCCTGAATCCCGCCGACATAGGCGGGGATCATGCCGACACCGTGGCTGTCATGTCCGGCCAGATTGGCCCCGACCAGACGGGTCGCGACGCGGCGCGCGGCGTCCGGCGGGCCACCGGCTTCGGTCAGGATCATCTGGGCCAAGGCGGTCAGTTGCGCGGCGCTGATCTTCATGGTCGTCTCACTTTCTCTGGCGGTCGTGCCGGGCGGTCCGGTCCGGGTGTCATGGCAAGAAGTGATGAGGTTTGCTCCTCTTGTAAATAGATTTGACAAGTTAAATTCGATCTGTTGGAGTGTCGGCATTGGATCCGGCGAGGAGGAACGCCCGGGCCTGATGGACACGCCTGCACCGACC
>JAMWZG010000336.1 GCA_024304855.1 Paracoccaceae bacterium | reverse complement strand
CCCCAGCAGCAAACCGGGGGCCAACATGCTGACCGTGTCATTGTCGGTCGCAGGGGCCGTGATCTCGGACCCGTCCACAAAGATCAGATCCTCATGCGGGTTCCACTTCCCCCAGGCCTCGGTCGGGCCGAACTGCGCATAAAGCGTGCCATCCGCCGCCTCGGCCAGCGTCACCTCGCTCAGATAGCCATCCGCACTGATGAACAGACGCGCCACCGGCCCCTCGGCCCCGAAATAGCCTTTCAGCGTGACCTGACGCCCATCGGCCAGCGTCATGTGCAGGTCATTGCCCGCCCTGACATAGCCTGTCAGCTCGAACTGCCTAAGATTGAAGGATATTTCCTCTCCGGCCGCGACTTCGATGACCGAGACGGCCACATTGCCCTCGACCACGCCACGCCGGGCTGCGCCCGTGACGGAACGCACGACAAAATCCATTGTCTTCATACTGACACCGCTCTACTCGTTACACGCCGATTGATCCGGCAGTTTATTGATTGCGGCCAGAATAAGACGATTTGCACAGCCTTGCTAGAGGCTATTTTCACCCGCCCCCAAAATCCACCCACACCTACAAGATGTAGCGGAACACCGGCATACACCAACCATATGCAGCCGGATCACGCCGACAGGAATGACCCGGCCGTCATGCTGTCCGGGACTGGCGCGCCCAATCGCGACAGGATCGTGGGGGCCAGCTGCAACTGATCCAGCACCGTCTCCGGCGCCGGACCCTTGGCGGGGCCGAAATAGTAAAGCGCCACCTCGCGCTGCAAATCGCTGTTGCCACCGTGATGGCCCCGCTCGTCCTGCCCGTGATCGGCGGTCACGATCACCTCATAACCCATGTCCAGCCATTTGGGGATGAAGGGCGCCAGCATCTCGTCCATCACGGCGCAGGCGTGATCCATCTCCTGACAATCGTGAAAGAACCGATGCCCCATACTGTCCAGCGTGCAGGTGTGCAGGATGCCATAGTCCAACCCATGCCGCGCGCAAAGCATCGTCAGCGTCGCGAACAGATCCACATCCGACGGCGTCATCTGGTTGATCAACCCGTAACCCGTCATCGTGTGAAACCGGCCGTGATTGATCGTGGCGCTCTCGGGTTCATCATATTCGATGTCACGCACCAGATCGAAGGGCGCGCGGTTGAAGAACTCGGACCAGAAGGAATGCGTCACCGCCCCCGTCACCCCGCCCCCGGCCCGCACCTGGCTGAACACATCAGGCTGCGACAGCCGGAACACATTGCCATTGCCGGTGCAGCCATGCACCTGCGGCGTGACGCCAGTATGGATCGAGGCATAGCAACTGGCCGAAATCGACGGCAACACCGACCGCATCACCCAGGTCTGCGCCTGCCCCCCCTCGACCCAGCCCTCCAGATTGCCGAACAACCGCCGCCAGTTGCGCAGCGGCACCCCGTCCAGAATGATCAAAAGAAGTTTGTTCTGCATCGTCGCACTCTCTCAGTGACGCGCCGTCCAGCGGCACGGGGCGGAGCCTCCGGCGGGGATATTTGGCGCAAGAAGAAACAGCCGCGCGCGGGCTTCTTCTTGCTGCAAATATCCGATCCGGGGGCGCAAGTCAGTGACCGGCGCTGTCCATCTTGCGATGGGCAATCACCTCTTCCAGCCACCCCAGTTTCATCTCGGGCACCGAGGACAGCAGCAGGTCGGTGTAATCGTCAAAGGGCGGCGCCAGAACCTCGCTCTTGGGGCCATAGCGGACCACGCGCCCCCGATACATCACCGCGATACTGTCCGCGATGGCGCGCACCGTCGCCAGATCATGCGTGATGAAGAGATAGGCCACATCCTCGATCTTTTGCAGATTGAGCAAGAGCTTGAGGATACCGTCCGCCACCAGCGGGTCCAGCGCCGATGTCACCTCGTCGCAGATGATCAGGCGCGGTTTCGCGGCCAGCGCGCGGGCAATGCAGACGCGCTGCTTCTGCCCGCCCGACAGCTCGGCCGGGTAGCGGTCGATGAAGCCATTGCCCATCTCGATCTCGTCCAGAAGCTCGGCCACGCGCTTGCGCTTGGCATCCCCCTTCAGCCCGAAATAGAACTCCAGCGGCCGCCCGATGATCGTGCCCACGGTCTGCCGCGGGTTCATCGCCACATCGGCCATCTGATAGATCATCTGCACCTCGCGCAGATCCTCTCGAGAACGCCCCGACAGGGCGGCCGAGAGAGACCGGCCCGCAAACGTGATCTGCCCCTCGGACGGCGGCAAAAGCCCGGTGATGACACGGGCCAACGTCGATTTCCCCGATCCGCTTTCCCCCACCACGGCCAATGTCTGCCCGCGATGCACCTCGACATTCACGTCATGCAACACGTCAAAGGCCGTGCCGCGATAGCGCGCGGTCACATGCTCCACCCGCAGCACCGGATCGGCCGAGGGCACCTTCTCCTCATGCTCGATCGACCGGACCGAGACCAGCGCCTGCGTATAGGCCTCATGCGGGCTGTTGATGATCTGATCGGTGCTGCCATGCTCGACCATCCGCCCGCCCTTGAGCACCATGATCTCGTCGCTGACCTGCGCCACCACGGCAAGGTCATGGGTGATATAGAGCGCGGCCACCCCGGTTTCGCGGATCGCATCCTTGATCGCGGCCAGCACGTCGATCTGCGTCGTCACATCCAGCGCCGTGGTCGGCTCGTCAAAGATCACCAGATCGGGATGCGGACACAGGGCCAGCGCCGTCATCGCGCGCTGCAATTGCCCGCCCGACACCTGATGCGGATAGCGATTGCCGAAACGGTCGGGATCGGGCAGGCCCAGCGTCGCGAACAAGGCCCGCGCCCGCGCCTCGGCCTCGGCCCGCGTCGCGCGGCCATGTTCCAGCGTCGCCTCGATCACCTGTTCCATGATCTTCTTGGCCGGGTTGAAGGCCGCCGCCGCCGATTGCGCCACATAGGTCACTTCCGCCCCGCGCAACCGCCGCAACGCGCGCGTGCCCAGCTTGAGGATGTCGCGGCCATTCACCACGACCTCGCCTCCGGT
>JAMWZG010000335.1 GCA_024304855.1 Paracoccaceae bacterium | reverse complement strand
ACCTTGACCCGCGTCTGCATATGCTCGGGCGGGTCCGTCTCCTGAAAGGTGCGCCGCGCCAGATATTCGGCGTAGGTCTGATCCTCCATCCGGATCCCGCGCGCCGACGAAAACACCTCCGGCTGCCGGTTCATCTCGGTGATGTCGGCATGGCGCGTGATCGACCAGAAACCCTGCCCCTGATCCCACTCGGTCCAATGCACCGGATCATCCCGGCGCAACCGCGCAAAGGTGTTGTGCGGCGCGCCTCTGGCAAAGGTGTCATGGCTGGTCAGATCGGCAAAGCCGTCATCCTCAGGGGTCCAGACCGTCATCGCGTCACTCTCCCGCCAGCCGCCCCGATAGGGACTTGTCGTTAACCTGTTATGTATATTAAAAGCGGATATAAATATGTAAAGAAAAATCAGATCGGACCTGACAGATGCATCTGGCGATCCTCATGACCAATACGGATGACAGCGATTTCGCCGCCGCCCATCCCGGCGATGGCGCGAAATTCACCGCTCTGATCCGGTCGGTCCGCCCGCATTGGACAACACAGGTCTTCGCGGTCAAGGACGGTGAATTCCCCACCGACCTCACCCCATGCGACGGGGCGATCATCACCGGAAGCCCGGCCTCGGTCCATGATCCCGACCCATGGATCACCGACCTTCTGGCGCTCATCCGCCAGATGACAACCGCGCGCCTGCCCCTCTTCGGGGCCTGCTTCGGCCATCAGGCGATTGCGCTCGCGCTGGGCGGGCAGGTCGGCCCCAATCCCGGTGGCTGGGTGCTGGGGCGCACGCAGACGCAGATCACCGATCCCGCCCCCTGGATGACCACATTACCCGCCACCACCGCGCTCTATGCCGCCCATTGCGAACAGGTCACGACCCTGCCGGATCACGCCCGCACCCTGACCACCTCGCCCGAATGCCCCATCGGCGGCTTTGCCATCGGCACCCATGTCTATACGACCCAATACCACCCCGAGATGACGCCCGCTTTCATCGCCGCCCTGATCGAGCACCTGAAAGACGACAAACCCGCCAGGGTGATCACCCGCGCCCGCGCCTCGCTGGAAGGGCCCGCCGACACAGAACCCTTCGCAGACTCCATCGCCCGCTTCTTCGAACAAGCAGCAGGCTGACCCCAACTTCATCTTGCCAAAAATACTCAAATTCCACGGCCCGCCACAGGCGCGCCGTATCCATCACCCCATCACCGCCAGCAGATCCATCGCCGTCACCTGATCGAACTGCACATGCCGCGCCATGGCGGCCTCGGCCTCCTCGGACCGCCGCGCCACGATCAGCGCCGCAATCGCCCGGTGATCGCGGGCAGAGGCCCCAATCGCCCCCGCATAATGATACCGCGCCCGGTAATAGGCCATCAGCTTGCGCGCATTGGTCTTGATCATCTCCAGCAGGAAGGGATTGCCCGCCGCCTCCGCCACCACCCGGTGAAAATCCATGTTCAGCTGATAATACCGATCCGGCTCGGCATCCCCCAACCGCGCCGCGTGATCCTCGCAGGCCGCCACCGCCGCCTCCAGCGCCGCCGCATGGGCCGTCGACAACCGCCGCGCGGCCAGACCCGCCGCCTGACCCTCCAGCTTGGCATGAACCTCAAGGATCGCCAGAAACTCCTCCAGCGTGGGCTTGAACACCACCGCCCCCTTGCGCGGCAACCGGCGGATCAGCCCCGCCGTCTCCAACTGGATCATCGCCTCGCGCACAGGGGTGCGCGAGACACCATGCGCCTCGATCAGATCCTGCTCGTCGATCAAACCGCCGGGGCGCAGGCTGCCCCCCTCGATCGCGGCCAGAACCGCCGCCACGATAGTTTCGGTCTGCCCCGCCACGCGATGCGCCTCAACCCTGTGTCCATCGCGCCGCCAGATCGCGCGCCGCGCGGGCCAGCAGCACCACGTCGATGCCAACGGCCAGAAATTGCGCGCCCCAATCGCGATAGGCCAGCGCCGTGTCGTGATCCAGCGCCAATATCCCCGCCGCCTTGTCCGAGGCCGCAATCCGCCCCAGCGCGTCCTTGATCGCCGCCCGCACGTCAGGATGCGTGCTGTCACCCCGATGCCCCATATCGGCAGCAAGGTCGGACGGCCCGATGAACACCCCATCCACGCCCTCGACCGCCAGAATAGCGTCCAGCGCCGCGATCCCCTTGACCGTCTCCACCTGCACCAGCAGGCACATCTGATCATTGGCCGTGCGGATGTAATCCGGGATGGCCGCAAAACGCGACGCCCGCGCCAGCGCCGCGCCGGACCCTCGGATGCCCTCGGGCGGATAGCGCATCGCCCGCACCAGATCCCGCGCCTGCTCCGCCGATTCCACCATCGGAATCAGCAAGGTCTGCGCGCCCACGTCCAGCGCCTGCTTGATCAACCACGCCTCGCCCATCGGCAAGCGCACCACCGGGTGACTGTCCGCCTTGCCCTCCAGCACCTGCAACTGCGCCATGATCGAGCGAATGTCATTGGGCGCATGTTCCCCGTCGATCACCAGCCAGTCGAACCCGGCGGTCGCCATCACTTCCGTCGGATAGGGATCACCGAACCCGGCCCAGCAGCCATATTGCATCTGCCCTGCGGCCAGCGCCGCCTTGAAACGATTGATCGGGGCGGGCATCGCTTATCCTTTCGCCAAAGTTGCGGCCATTTCGACAATAACGTCATAGGCCATGTCCACATCCGCCTTTGTGGCATCGAATTGCCCGGCCTGAAAGCGGATCACATAAGCGCCACCCACCCGCGTCTGCGTCAGGTAGATCCGCCCGTCATCATTGATGGCCGCCAGCAAGGTCTGCGTCAAAGCCTCGGCATCCCCGCCTGCGGGCGCATAGCGGAAGGTGAACAGCGACAGCACAGGGTCCGTCACGATCTCAAACCCCGGTGCATCCCGCAACCGCGCGGCCAAATCCTGTGACCAGGCCACATGATTGCGGATCATCCCCCGCAACCCCTCCAACCCGTAAGCCCGGATCAGAAACCACAGTTTCAACGCCCGGAACCGCCGCCCCAGCGGGATC
>JAMWZG010000334.1 GCA_024304855.1 Paracoccaceae bacterium | reverse complement strand
TAGTGTCAGGGTGGAGACAGCGCGCCAGCCATCGGCATGGGTCGCCGAGACCTTGTAACTGCCGGTACGCCCGAGACCCTTGCCGCCTTTGACCAACACCCGATCCGTCCCGACCTGGTCCAGCGTGACCTGCGACCAGTCGCAGATCACGTCGGGCAGCAGGTAAGCGCGCGGATCGCCGATTTCATAGAGCATCTGCTCTCCGACCGACCCGGGCACGACCAGCCCGCCCGTGTTTGGTGTTTTGGTCATGACAAAACTGCCGTCCTCGGAGACCTCGACGATGGGCATCCCCATGTCGTCCCAGCCCGAAACGTCCTGCCAGTCCGTGAAATTGCCGCCGGTCCCCTGGGGGCCGCACTCGATCAAATGGCCCGCCAACGATCCCTGGCTGAGCTTGTCCCAATCATCGTCGCCCCAGCCGAATTCATGCATCAGGGGCCCAAGCGCCACCGCGCTGTCGGCGCAGCGCCCGGTGATCACGATGTCGGCCCCGGCATCCAGCGCCGCCGCGATGGGGCGGGCGCCCAGATAGGCGTTCATGCTCCAGATATCGTCGGGAAACGCGACGCCCGAGAACATCTCCGTCTGACCACCGGCGCGGATATCGTCGGCCCGCGCCGACAAATCATCGCCCAGCACCACACCGATGGACACATCTATCCCGGCCTCGGCGGCGACTTTAGCCAGCGCATCGCGGCAGCCACGTGGGTTCACACCCCCGGCATTGGCAACGACCTTGATCCCCTTGGCCTTGATTTCCGGCAACCAGGGTGCCAGCGCCGTGACGAAATCCGGCGCATAACCCGCATCGGGCGACTTGGCGCGGGCTCGCGCCATCAGCGACATCGTCACTTCGGCCAGATAGTCGAACACCAGATAGTCGATCTCGCCTTTGGAGACCAGTTGACCGATCGCTTCAGGCGTATCGCCCCAGAATCCCGATGCGCACCCGATGCGCAGTTTTCGATCCGACATGTGCTTCTCCTCTCCGCTTGATCAGCGGCCTGTCCATTCAGGTTTGCGTTTCGCAATGAAGGCGGCAAAGCCCTCGCGCGCATCTTCTGTCTGCGCAACTCGTGGCAACAGGGTTTCGGCAAAGCGCATCTGCTGCGCATAGGTCATGTCTTCCATCGCGTGGCAGGCGTATTTTCCCAGCCGGATCGCGGTAGGCGACTGCGCGGCAATCTGCGCGACCAACTCCGCAACCTTGTCATCCAGCCCGGCAGTATCTGTCACATGGTTGACCAGATCATAGCGCAAGGACTCCTCGGCGGTCAGAGGAACGCCGGTGATGAACATCTCCATCAATCTGCGCCGGGGCAACATGCGGATCATTGGCGGAACGATAGTCATCGGAAACAGACCCACCTTCACTTCAGGCGTTCCGATTCGGGCATGATCGACCATCACGGCCAGATCGCAGGCACAGATGATGCCCGCGCCCGCGCCCATGGCCACACCGTTGATGCGCGCGATGGTTGGCTTTCGGCAGGCTTGTATGGTTTCGAACAATTGCCCGGCGAAATGGTCCGGATAGGCCGGGTCCTGAACAAATGGGCCACCTTCGGCACCCGCCTTGATGTCGCCGCCAGCGCAGAAGGCACGCTCGCCCTCGCCGGTCAGGACGATCACCCGGCATTCCGCGTCGGCCTCGGCCGCCAGAATTGCGGCAATCAGACCCTCTGCCACTTCGCGGTTCAGGGCATTTCGACTGTCAGGGCGGCAGATCGTGATGCGCACCTCATACCCCCGCGACTGCGAACGAACGAAATTCTCCACCATTTCCAAGATATCCCCCGTTTTCTGGCCGAACTTGCCTGCAACGTCAGGTCGCGAAAAGCTTGCCTTGAACTATTTTCTAACATGTGTTTGATTTTGGTCAACGCTGTAGATGACATTTTGTTCGGGAGGAAAAAGTATGACCAGTCAGAATGAACTTGCCATGGCTGATCTGGCGGCCATCAGGGCGAATTATTCGCTGACCGATGAGCAGCGCCAGATCGTTGATCATGTTGATCGGGTGTCGCGCGAGGTGCTTCACCCGCTACAGGCACGCATGGACCAAGAGGATTGGTGGCCTGACGATCTTTTCAAGCAGATGGGCGAACTTGGTCTTCTGGGGATTACGGCCCCGGAGGCTTTGGGCGGATCGGGCCAGAACGAGTTTACCCAGGCGCTGGTGTCGGAGGTGATTTCGAAGTGGAACCCCGCCGTCGGCCTGTCGCATGGCGCGCATGACAACCTGTGTCTGAACAACCTGCTGCGCAACGGCTCCGAAGCGCAGGTGAAAAAATATGTGCCGGGGTTGTGTTCGGGCGACCTGGTCGGGGGGCTGGGGCTGACCGAGCCCGGCGCGGGATCCGATGCGCTTGGCTCCATGGCCACCACCGCTCGCCGTGATGGCGACGACTATGTCATCAACGGCTCGAAGATCTACATCACCAACGGGCCGATTGCCGATGTGATCCTGCTCTATGCCAAGACCGACAAATCCAAAGGCGCCAAGGGCATTTCCGCCTTCATCATCGAAACCGACAATCCCGGCTTCAAAGTGGCGCAGAAACTGGACAAGATGGGCTTTCGCGGCTCGCCTACAGGCGAGCTGGTATTCGAGGACTGTCGCGTTCCGGCCTCGGCCATGCTGGGGGTCGAAAACTCCGGCGTTGCAGTGGTGATGAGCGGGCTTGATCTAGAACGAGCGATGGTCGCTTCGGTCTGCGTCGGCATGGCCGAACGCGCGCTTGAACTGGGTCTGGAATACGCGAAGATGCGCGAACAGTTCGGCAAGCCGATCGCCAGTTTCCAGATGATGCAGTCGAAACTGGCAGAGATCTACACCGAGGTCGAAACCGCTCGGGCCTTCAGTTATCGGGCCTTGGCGGCCTGTGTCGGCTTGCCGAAGGGTGCAGGGGGTCGCGGTGAGATCCACAAGCTGACCGCGGCCGCCTGCCTTTACGCGGGAGAGGCCTTCAACAAGGCCGTCACCGAAGCCTGCCACATCCACGGCGGCTCGGGCTACATGCAGGACACCGAGATCAACCGGCTGTTCCGCGCC
>JAMWZG010000333.1:2778-3076 GCA_024304855.1 Paracoccaceae bacterium | reverse complement strand
GTCCCCCGGTCCTCGCGGTTTTCCTCGCGCGTTTCCGTCGAGCGCACAACTTGTTGCTCCGGGTCGAAACTTTGGCTGCGGATGATCTGGCGTTCGGTGTTCACCTCGACATTGACCTGAACACGCGCGTTTCCGGCCCCAACGCGGGCGGTCAGAATTTCGGTGATGTTGCGTGCCATCCTGTCTTCGATGGCATTTCCCGTCGACCCGAAACTTGCGTCACCCGGCATGTCATCGGCCAGAATCGTCTCGCCGCTGGCGGTCAGCACGGTCACGCGCCCCGGCGCCAGATCAGGCA
>JAMWZG010000333.1:823-2768 GCA_024304855.1 Paracoccaceae bacterium | reverse complement strand
CTCGGGAGATGTGTATAAGAGACAGGTTCATGCCAAGTCCGCTGCTGTTGTCGAAAAGCTCCCAACCCGGCGCGCCCTCATCCGGCAGGCCCTGTTCGGCCAGAGCCATACGGGCGCGTGCCACATCGCTTTGTGGCACCGATACAATCGCGCCGCTGCTGTCCAACTGCACCGCGAAACCTTCCTGCTCCAAAGCGGCCACAACCCGCCCTGCACCTGCAAGCGACAGGTTGTTGTAAAGCGGCTCGTAGGTCGGTGCCATGACGGCTGTCAGTCCGAAGAACAGAGCCATCACAAGCCCCACGCCGGTCGCGCCCAGTGCAATGAGCCGGGTCCGGCCAAGTGCGAGTAGATTGTTGAGGATCGGCTGCAACGTCAGATTCCGGTTGTGAGGTTTGTTCAGTCAAACTTAAACTCAAGTTAACCAAGAATAGCAAGTATAGTTTTCTTTAGTTCTTGCAAATTGCGTGGATTATCCAGTATTGATCATGAAGTACGTCATTTATTCACTGCTTGGGTGGTCGATGTTCAAGAAGAAAACCTTGCCCGAAAAGACTGCCTCGCCAGAGGACGATGGCGCAAAGCCGCAGGGCAGACCGCGTCGCAGGCTGATCATCATACTGGGCCTCGCCTTGCTTTCGGTCGTGGCCCTTCTTGGGGGTGTCGTCGCCGCTGTCGGCCCGTCAGGTGTGGTTGCCATGCTTTCCGGTGACTCAGGGGATATCGAGGCTGCTGTCCCGCAATCGGCTGACGCGAACCCGCCGCCCCCCGGCGCAGAGCTGGTCGTGATGCCGTTCGAGGAGATGATCGTGAATATCACGGCTACGGCTGACTCGGGGCGGCAGACGAGCCGTTTCCTGAAGGTCGATCTCTCGCTTGTTTATGACAAGACACAGGATCCGGGGGGATTGGTGGAAACGCGGCATATCTACTTGCGAGACGCGTTTCAGGACTACCTGCGCCAGTTGGCGGACCGGGACCTGGAGGGCACGCATGGCCTGATCACCGTCAAGGGAGAGTTGCTGCGACGGGCCCGTGCTATCGCCGGTAGCGACGCGCCGCATGAAATGCTGATTACGGGGCTGGTGATTCAATGACGCAGGCGCAGGTCACACCGGGAAAAACCGTGGATGGAACCACGGCTGAGGTTCAGGAAGCAATCATCCGGGTTGCGCAACATAGCTATGAACGGCTGCCATTGTTCGAGGTCTTGATGGGCCGCGTTGTGCAGGCTCTTGGCCCGGCTTTGCGGGCCGCTCTCAATGTGCAGGCTGACGTTCAACTGGGCGCTATCGACTACCTGGCTTGCGCAGATGCTTTGGCCGCCGCGCCTGATCCGGGGCTGATCGCACTTGCCACGGCCACGCCTTGGGATGGCTCATTGGCAGTGACGATTGATCCGTCTTTGCTTTTCACCACACTCGAGATCATGCTTGGGGCCTCTGAGAGCGAAGGGGCTGGATCCGATCGGCAAGACACCACGGATCGCGCTGTCTGGGCGCCGCGCGCCTTCACCACCATCGAGAAACGGCTGGGCGCACAGCTTGTGGGCCTTGCATTGCGCGAGGTTGCCGCTGCGTTTGCGCCGCTGGACAAGGTTTCATTCAAGGCAGGGGCCATTGAAAGCGGCCCTCGCGATATTCTCTTCACCCCAGCCGCCGCCGGGTGTGTGCGGGTCACGATCCGCATCACGCTTGAAGGGCGTGGCGGGACCCTATGCCTGATCGTTCCGCACAGGACGATGGATGCCGTCCGTCCGCTTCTGGCGCGGCCCGGTGTGGCGGATCAATTGGGCGGCGATCCGGGATGGAGGGCGCAGCTGGAACAGTCCCTCAACCAGACGCCGGTTTCCCTCACCGCGGTGCTGCAAGAGCGGGTGCTTCCGCTGGCGGATGTGCTGGGCTGGAGGCCGGGGCAGGTTCTGGGCCTTGGGATTGACGGCGCG
>JAMWZG010000333.1:0-813 GCA_024304855.1 Paracoccaceae bacterium | reverse complement strand
GCTGATGGTGGCGATGCAGGCTCTTGAACCGGTGGTGGATCAATTCTTCTCAGCCGTGGATCGCACGGAAAACTCCGTGCGCTCTTTGCGCGCCGAGGGGGCCGTCCGCTCTGGCGTCAAACGAGAGGACGAGCCGCCCCTGACGCGCGCATCGTCCGCCAGTGCCTCACAAGGCACGCCCGAGTCAGCGCAAGTGTTTGTCTCGACAAGGGCTGCCGCAGAAGCTCCCACGCAGCTACCGCCCGGTATGGCGCGGGTGACAGGCAAGGCCGATCTGGTGCGCAGCTTCTTTGATACTGTCCGGAGCCGCGAGGCATGAAGCCGCAGCCACCTTTGCGCTTCGTGATCGGGGCGCTGGCGCTGGCCGGAGTCAGCAAGCTGGCACTGTCGGCGAGCACACATCTACAGCCCGCGTCGCCCCCTGACGGCGGCTATGCCCCGTCATACTTCGTATCAGCGGCCTCGGCCGCGTCGGAAACCGAGGCGGCGGCAAATGGGGAAGACCCCTTGGCCGGCTGTGTTCCTTTGGCCAATGGCACCCCGGACGAGTTGCTTGCTGCGATCTCGGAAGAGCGGAACCTCCTGGACGAACAGCGCGCTGTTCTGGCGCAGCGTGTGTCCGAGATTGAACTGGCGAACGAAGCCCTTGCGATCGAGACAGCACGTCTGGAAGAACTGAAAAGAGAAGTTGAATCGCTGCTGGAACGTGCAAGCGTGGCGCATGTGGCCGATGTTGAACGTCTTGTAGCGCTCTATTCGAACATGAAGCCAAAGGATGCGGCTTCGATCATGAATGACCTCGATCTCGAGGTG
>JAMWZG010000332.1:869-3077 GCA_024304855.1 Paracoccaceae bacterium | reverse complement strand
ACCTGAACCCCAACGAGAACGTCTGGGAAGCCATCGCAGACGGGCAGGACATCATCAAACTGGGCGACGCCGAAGTGAACGCACGGGCCTATTGCTCGGCCTTCAACTTCAAGGGCGGCGACCAGCAGAAGAAGGTCTCGCTCCTCTCGGGCGGCGAACGCAACCGCGTGCATATGGCCCGCCTCCTGCGCTCGGGTGGCAACGTGCTGCTCCTTGATGAACCGACCAACGATCTGGACGTGGAAACCCTGCGCGCGTTGGAAGATGCGCTGGTGGATTTCGCGGGCTGCGCCGTGGTCATCTCGCACGACCGCTTCTTCCTTGATCGGATCTGCACGCATATCCTCGCGTTCGAGGGCGATGCCCATGTCGAATGGTTCGAAGGCAATTTCGAACAATACGAGGAAGACAAGAAACGCCGTCTTGGCGCCGATGCGCTGGAACCCAAGCGGATCAAGTTCAAGAAGTTCACCCGCTGACAGCGGTATCACACCAACGCGGCGGGCTGGCCCGAAAGGCACGGCCCGCCCGCAAAAGCCCCGTCAGGGCTTGCCACGCCTTGAACGAATCCCCCTGCGGTGGCACTTCTTTTGCATAGCCATCAAGGATTTGACCCCGACATGATCTCGCGCCGCACGCTCATTGCCTCGACCCTCGCCGCCGCTGCCCTGCCGCAGACGGCCTTCGCGCAGGCCAAGACCTTCACCCTCAACCCGCGCTTCGCCCCGCAGGAGGTGAATATCGACGCCAAATACGGTGTCGGTCAGTTGCTGGTCCTGCCGCGCGCGCATTTTCTCTATTTCGTGACCGATGCTGGCCGCGCCCGGCGCTATGGCGTGGGCGTCGGCAAGGCCGGGCTGGAATTCACCGGCACCGCGACCATCGACGTCAAGAAGCAATGGCCGACATGGCGCCCGACGAACGAGATGATCGAACGCGACCCCCGCGCCTATGCCAAATTCGTGGACAACGATTATGTGCAACCGGGCGGGCCGGGCAACCCTCTGGGTGCGCGCGCGCTCTACCTGTTCCAGAACGGCCGCGACACCTTCTTCCGCATCCATGGCACCACGGAACCGCAAAGCATCGGGCGCTCAGTCTCGAACGGATGCATCCGCATGATTAACGACCATGTGATCGACCTTTACGAACGTGTGCCCGTCGGCACCGTCGTCACCGTCCTCTGATCCAGAGGGAAGGCGCAATGCAGAAGGGGGTGCCACCGGCACCCCCTTTTTTCATTTTACGTCAACAGCTTACTTGAAGGCACAGCCGCTTTTGACACCCAGCTTGCGGAAAATCGTGGCAGCCGGGCAGAAGCCTGTGATCGACGATTGAATCAGGTTCACGCCGATGAACACCGTGAACCACATGAACAGCGGCGACACCACCGCCGTCAGAACCACGCTCAGCAGCACCATGAAACCGGCAAACATCATCACGCTACGGTCAAGTGTCATGTCCAACATCCCTTTCTGAAGGCAGGCACGTCATGCGCCCGCGTTACCCTCAGGATAGATGAAAGCGAACTGACATTCAAGTATTAGAATACGACAGCTTGCCGCAGGTCAGAGCAGGAGCGACCAGACAAGATAGTTCGGCACCAGAAAGGCAAAAGCGATGCAAAACAGCTTGGCCCCGTGCACGATCATCGGAAACAGCCCCCGGCCTTCAGCCGCCTCGCCAAATCCCATCAGCCCGGCCATGACCGCATGACCACCCGCCATTTGCGACAGTTCCTTGCGCCGGATCGAAGCCATCGCTGCCTCGCGCACCGCGGCCTGCCGCTGTGCTTCCTGTTCGCGTGCCATGAAGATTCCTCCGTCCATTCCACTGCTCCTTGAAACTCCGTAGCTGCAAGATGTTGCACAAGCCTGAATTGTCGAGGGCAGATCGCAAAAACGTCATGGAAAATCAGACGGCGCGCGCAGGATTTGTCCATCTGCGCGATTATGCTTGCTTGCCGGGGCCCGACCTGTCATACACCGCCGTGCTACGTTATTCTTTTTCGACCACTGTCTTCCGTCTTACGGCGCTCAGTCCATTCGATCCAGACCGACCAACGCCAGGCCATCGCACTTCGCGGATGGCGACCAAAGACAGGAGACCACGGATATGGCCACAGGCACCGTGAAATGGTTCAACACCACCAAAGGCTTCGGCTTCATTGCACCCGATGGCGGCAGCAAAGATGTGTTCGTGCTGTCT
>JAMWZG010000332.1:0-859 GCA_024304855.1 Paracoccaceae bacterium | reverse complement strand
ACCAGAAAGTGACCTTCGACATCGAGTCGGGTCGTGATGGCCGCGAATCCGCGACCAACCTTTCGCTGGCATAAGGCTCTGCCCCTCGGGGCATGACCGAAACCGGGACACGGGCGCGCAGGCAACTGCGCGCCCGTTTTCCTGTGCCATGCTGCCCCCGGTTCAGAGGGCCGCCTTGACCCATTCCACAATCGACGCCGCAGGCATCGCACCGGACTGGCGCTGTTTTTCGCGCCCGCCGATGAACGCCGCCATGGTCGGAATACCCCGGATGTTATAGGCCGCCCCCGCCTGCGGATGCGCCTCGGTGTTCAGCTTGACCAGCCGCACCTGCCCCGCCAGGGCCTCGGCCGCCTTGGAATACTCGGGCGCCATCATCCGGCAAGGCCCGCACCACGGCGCCCAGAAATCCACCACCAGCGGCAGCTCGTCATGCCGCGCGGCCTTCTGCAAGATCGCCAGATCCACCTCGACCGCCTTTTCGGACACAAGCCTTGCCCCGCAGGTGCCGCATTTCGCAGCCGCCCCCAACCGCTCCTCGGGCACACGGTTCACCTGACCGCAATGCAGGCAGGTCAGTTTTCTGGATGTCATCTCAAGCTCACTCCTGAAATATTCTGACAATTATATATGAATACCGCCCGGATCGAAAAAGACCCCATTCGGCAGAAAACCGCCGGAAACCGCGAAAAAATACGTATTTCGCCCCTCAGATTCCCTCTTGAAACGACTCTGGACCACTCACATACTTATTGCCGCGACGTTACCAATATCGAATAGCCTGCTCCTTCACAGGTCAGTACCTCGATTATGCACTGACTAGCCGGGCTGCCGCACAGTGCGGGCAGCAGATCTGTAA
>JAMWZG010000331.1 GCA_024304855.1 Paracoccaceae bacterium | reverse complement strand
TCCCGAAAAGCCGCAGATCATGGGGCAATTTGTCGGCGCGATCAAAGGGATAGGCGCAGCCGTATCAGCCCTCGACATGCCGATCGTGTCGGGCAATGTCAGCCTTTACAACGAAACCGACGGCAAGGGCATCCTGCCCACCCCCACGATCTGCGCCGTAGGTCTGATCCCGCATCTGGATCAGGCCATCACCGGACAGGCCCGCGACGGCCACGTCGCCCTGCTCGTCGGTGAGACGCAGGGGCACCTGGGCCAATCCGCCATTCTGGCCGAAGTGTTCCACCGCGAGGAAGGCGACGCCCCCCCTGTCGATCTTGAGGCAGAGCGCCGCAACGGTGACTTCATCCGCGCCAATCACAGCCTGATCCGCGCCTGCACCGACCTCTCCGATGGCGGTCTGGCCATGGCCGCCTTCGAGATGGCCGAAGCCGCAGGCGTCGGCATCCAGATCGACGCCGATGACACGCCCACCCTGTTCGGCGAGGATCAGGCCCGCTACCTCATCGCCTGCAATTTCGACGCGGCCGAGGCGCTGATGATCGCGGCCGGTCAGGCCGGGGTGCCGATCCAGACGGTCGGCAAATTCGGCGGCACAGCCGTGCGCTTCGGCAAGTCCGAGGCGCCGCTCGCCGATCTTACGACCCTCTACCGCGGCGCGTTCGAGGCGGCACTGGGCTAACGGCTTCTTCTTGCCGGAAATATCCTCGGGGGGACCGTCGAACACAGTTCGACGTGGGGGGCGGACAGCCCCCCTTCCCGGCGCGATCCCGCGATCACGCCTCTTCGATCTTCCACTCATGGGTCAGGGTGGCGGTCTTTTCAAACATTTTCGACGCCGAGCAGTATTTCTCGGCCGACAGGTTCACCGCGCGTTCCACCAGCGCGGGCTTCAGGTCGCGGCCCTTGATCGTGTAGACCAGCTTGACTGCGGTAAAGACCTTCGGCTCCTCATCCGCGCGCGTGCCAACCAGCTCCACCTCGCAACCCGTCACCTGCGCGCGGGCCTTTTCGAGGATCATCACGATGTCAAAGGCGGTGCAGCCGCCCAGCCCCAGAAGCATCATCTCCATCGGGCGCGGGCCGATGTTGCGCCCGCCCGCCTCAGGGGCGCCATCCATCACCACCCCATGACCCGAGCCGGTCTCGCCCAGAAAGGCGCGTCCGTTGATCCAGCTGACCTTGGCTTTCATGCGATCCTCCATCTGATTGCCGCGTAGCTTTGGCCCATCCCGAAACACTTGTCAAAGCCACCGCTGCGACGCGACCTGCCCTTGCGGCGCAGCCGTCAAAGGCATAAATCTTGTCCAAACGAACAGGAGCATCCCACATGGCCATCGAAGCACAGGAAATCGAAGACCTGATCCGCGCGGGCTTTCCGCAGGCCAAGATCACCGTCACCGATCTGGCAGGCGACGGCAATCACTATGCCGCCGAGGTGATCGACGCCTCGTTCAAGGGCATGAACCGTGTGCAGCAACAGCGCGCCGTCTATGCCACGCTCAAGGGCAAGATGGACGGGGCAAACGGGCAGCTTCACGCCCTCGCCCTGACCACAAAAGCCCCCGACTGACCCATTCCCGGAGGGGCCGCCCTCCCCTGACAAAGGACAAGACAGATGACCGACGCGACCACCCAGATCAAGGAAACCGTCACCGCCAATGATGTGGTTCTGTTCATGAAAGGCACCAAGGACATGCCGCAATGCGGCTTCTCCAGCCGCGTGGCCGGGGTGCTGAATTACATGGGTGTCAATTTCAAGGATGTGAACGTGCTGGCCGACGCCGACATCCGCCAGGGCATCAAGGATTATTCCGACTGGCCCACGATCCCGCAGCTCTACGTCAAGGGCGAGTTTGTCGGCGGCTGTGACATCGTCACTGAAATGACCCTGTCCGGCGAGCTGGATCAGCTCTTCGAAGCCAAGGGCGTGAGCTTTGACAAGGATGCCGCCGAAAAGATCCGCGAAGCCAACGGCTGATCGCGGATCACCCCTGAGCACAGGGGGAAGACCAAACAAAAAAAGGCTCCTCGCGGAGCCTTTTTTTTTGCATCGTGACATTCGTCCTGAACGGGGCTCGGCTGGATCGCCTGTCAGCCTGCCTTGTCCTCGACCGCATCGGCCAGGGATTCGGCCCGCGCCGCCAGTTCCGACAGCGTCTCCATCAGCTCGGGCGGGATCACGGCCACCTCGATCTTCTGCGGCTCTGGTGCGGGGCGCGCCATCAGCCGGGCGATTTCGGCCTCTTTCTCGGCCATCCGCGCTTCGGCCTCGCGCAGCTTGTCTTCAAGCCCGGCGGTCTTGTCGGCCAGCATCAGCCCCGCCATCAACAGCATCCGCGCCTCGGGCAGCCGCCCGATCTGCCCCGCCAGAACCGAGGCTTCGGTATCCAGCATCTTGGCCGCCGAATGCAGATAATGTTCCTCGCCATCCTGGCAGAAGACTTCAAAGGCACGGCCGCCGATCTTGATTTCGACTTCAGGCATCAGTTCGCCTCCTCTTTGCTGTCCAGCAAGGGCTTGAGAGCGTCCTTGATCGCCTGCGCTTCGGCCATATCGACCTGCCGGGCGGCGCGCAGCGATTCCAGTTCGGCCATCATTGCCTTGTTGATCAGATGCGGCTCGCCCACACCGGATTCATTGGCCGCGCGCAGGGCCGTATTGCTTGCCTGAAGCTGGTCATTGGCCTTGCGCAGACGCGACAGCTCAAGGTCAAGCTGCGCCAGCGTTTCGCGCGTGGCCGCCAGATCCGCTTCGGCCTGCGCGGCGCGGGCCTCCTGCTTGTGCTTGATCGACCGCACCCGCTCTTCCAGCTGCGCATTGGCCAGTCGTTCCTCGGCCAGCTGCGCCCTGAGCGCCTCGATCTCGGCACTTGCCTCTGCCCCTGCATCTGCGCTGGCACCTGTGTCGGGTGCCGCCTCCTGCGGTGCTGCCACGGGGTGCGGCGCTGCGGCCGGTGCCGCCCTGTCCAGCGCCTCGACCCCTTTGGCGATCCGCTCCATCGCATAGGCGATCCTGCGTTCCAGTTCGGCGATATCGTTCATTGGCTCACCTTTCACCTGACGTCATCTCACCCTGAGAATGGCCCAGCACCGACCGA
>JAMWZG010000330.1 GCA_024304855.1 Paracoccaceae bacterium | reverse complement strand
GTTTCGCAGTCACGACCGAGGCGAGCGCCGGAACGCTTCTGATGCGCTACAAGCTGGACAACGGCATCCCGCAGGAGATGGTCTCCTGCCATACGGGTCGCGTGGACGGCTATATGATCGAGGGCCACGTCCCTGCTGCCGACATTCGCCGTTTGCTGGTGGAACGCCCCGACGCGGTCGGCCTCGCAGTTCCCGGCATGCCCTACGGCTCGCCCGGAATGGGGCCGGAAAGTGAGCGCGAGGCCTATGACGTGTTCCTGATCCAGCGCGACGGATCGATCGAGGTGTTCAGTCGTTACACTGCCGCTTGATTGCAAGTGCTAGCGAATGCTCACTCTTCCGAATCTGTGAGATTGCTAGACTGAAATTGCTGCGCGATGCACGAGTGACCGGGACAGTTTCTTCTTCACAAGGCGGCAGACGCCGTTCTAACGCTCCCAGGCCGCCAGCTTTTTGGTAAAGCGCCCCGGTGGCTTGGGACTGCCGTCGGTGTAGCGAATGTGCGCCCTGAGGGGGCAGTGTCGATGATGGTTGTTGCAGACATAATTCCTCATTCCGAATGCGAGTGATCGCACTTATATTTTTGATATTGTTACATTATCTTGTAATTTGGGGGCGAAATGTCCGCCCCCTACTGGATTTCGCTACTTGGCGGCCAGCATCGACGCGCTTCACGCAGCGCCAGCGTCCGGTGGGCCGTCAACTCCATGACCAGCCGCTCGGGCAGCGGCTTCAACGCTCCGACATCCTCATCCTCCGGCAAGTCAGCTCCGATCGGCTGGCCACCCGACATGATGACGGTTCCGCCATGAGCGGCACTGCCATGGCCATCGGTGAGATCACGATCAGCCCCCTGCCCCGCCACCGCAGGATCAGTACCATCCTGGACCGCGGTCTCCTCAACGGGCTCATCCTCTGCACGCACATACCCGCGATAGACTGCCAGCGCGCCGTAGCGGTCGAGCGTGACGAACGCCCCTGCCCGCCCGATTTCCACGGGATCGAAGATCAACGGTCGCGTCTCGATCTTCTCCATCTCCCTTTCCAAAACGCTAACCCGCGTGTCGATTTCATCGGGGATCTCATCCTGACACGCGCACTCCTCTTCCAGCGCCCGATACTCGGCGAGCAGCTTGGCATGGGCCGCGCCTTCGTCATCCGTGCCGGATCGTCGGACAGGGACCGCAGGCCGTGGCTGTAGCCGTAGGCTAGGTCGAGTGCGACCTCGATCCACTTCCAGCCCCCAACGGCAACCGTCTCAGCCTCGGCCTGGAGTTTTTCCGTCACCAGCCGATCAAGCAGGTCAGGGTCTTCGAGCCAACCTCCATCAGCGCCTTGGAACAGGTCATGCAGCATCGTGCCGCCCGCCGCTTCATAGGCATCAACACCCACAAAGACTGCGCGCCGGTCAGACGCCCGGACCGAGGCCTCGGTCAGCATGCGCCGGATCTGGAATGGCTCCTTGTTCCATGATGAATGGATCACATCCCAGACCTGAACTTGACGCGCGTGATCGGGGTTCACGGTGAAGGCCATGAGCTGCTCCAGCGTCACGCAATCCTCGGCATAGATATCAAGCAGGGCAGGGGCGACGGAAGCGAGTTTCAAGCGCTGCTTTACGATCTAAGGCGTCACGAAGAAGGTCGCAGTAATCTCCGCATCACTCTGACGCTTGTCGCGCAGGGACACAAACGCGCGGAACTGATCAAGCGGGTGCAAGGCGACACGCTGCATATTTTCCGCAAGGGAATCGTCCACTGCGAGGATGTCGGACGCTGCATCCCGCACGTTGCAGGGAATGGGCGTGGTCTTCGCCAAACGCTTTTGCTTCACCAGCAGGGACAGCGCTTGGAACCGCCGTCCACCGGCCGGGATTTCGAACTTGCCGGTCTCGGTCCCATCGTCAGCCAAGACGGGCCGCACGCTCAGGCTCTGCAACAGACCGCGGCGGGCGATATCTTCGGCGAGTTCCTCGACGGACACGTCAGCCTTGATGCGCCGCACGTTGGACTGGCTCAGCACCAGCTTGTCAAAAGGGATATCCCCTGAAGGGGACAGGGTGATTTTCTGGACAGTTTTGGTCATCAGATCTTCTCCACGACGGGCGCCGGAAGCCACTCTCCCGATCTCACTTCCCGTCACCCTCAAACCAACACTCCTTTCCCTCTCACGGTGCTTCTTGACCGCGGTCAAGAAGCTCATGTGGGAGCAAGTTGTGTGCGTAGGATCCTTTCGAAATATGCGTCAGGATGTTTGATCGTGTCTGCTCTTGCTATCAGGTAGTCGAAGACGAGAAGCAGTTTTCCCGCGCCAGCTTTCTGGATGCCATGCCGCAGTTCGTCTTGGCTTATTCTAAGCAATCGACCGAGGTCGTATAGAATGCGGGTGAGGGCTTCTCCTGTACGCGGCGGTTCTGGGAAAAATCCTGCAACGTGGGTGAAGTCTTCCCATGCCATGCTTGCTGGGTCTCGGTTCATCGTGGGCTTGGTTTGTGCGGTTTGTTCACCGCGATTGACCGTAGTTGGAACAATCTTTTTAATATCTTTTTTTAAAGACTCTATGTGCCGGACATTTTGACCGTTTGTGGCGGGCAGATCGTTGGAATCCGGTGTATGCGGTCGGTGTTCGATAGTTTGTAAATTATCTGCGGTACCAGCTTTTGTTGCGGCATGGTGTTCACCGTAGCTTGCGTCGGTATCGGCTCCGAGGGCTCTAAGTTCTGACATAACGCTCAGGACTGCATCAACGGTTAATGTTGCTCGACGCAGGACATTTCTGATCATGTTGAGGGTAGAGAGCTTTGCTTCATCGAAGCGTGTCTGTTGGAGTAGCGAAGCACGTAGGGCCAACGCCTCAGCCTTCAGTGAGCGCAAGCGCTCGCGTTCTTCGGTGAGCTGCAAGGCTTGTGTCGCGAGCGAGCCGTACCTCTGGATCAAGGGCTTCAGGTCGATACCGAAGGCATCTCTGATAACGCCTCCATACCGCAGCGGAAAGCGTTTGCCATTTGCTGAATTCTTGCGTTCGATCAGTTCAGCAGCTGAGAGGCGTCCCAGGCTGCGTCGAATTGTTCTCTCATCGAGTCCATTGGCGCGCTCTGACAGAGAAGCGT